>CAMVIM010000009.1 GCA_947167515.1 uncultured Prevotellaceae bacterium
AACCCAAGACCCCAACATTAAAAGTGTTGTGCTCTACCGACTGAGCTAGCGGATCTACCTCGTAAGCTTGCGATGGGAGTCCTCAGAAGGAGGCTCGGCAGGTTTTTAGGCCTGTTGCTTTATCGTAAGCGGGTGCAAAGGTAGGGAGTTTTTAGGAAACTACCAATTATTTTCTGAGTTTTTTTGTTTATTCAGGCTCTTTTTCAGCGTCATCTGACTCGTTTGAGGTTTCTTCAAGCACATATCGTTTGTAATAGGAGAGGATGAGGGTGGTGAGCGGAAGGGCGATGATGAGGCCAACGAAGCCGAGCAGGCTGCCCCAGATGGAGAGGGAGAGCAGGATGACGGCGGCATTGAGTCCTGTGACTTTGCCCATGATGCGCGGAGTGAGCACCCAGTCCTGAATGGCCTGTACCACACAGAAGACGATGGCGGCTGAGAGGATGATGCCCCAGAAGCTTTCTCCTGTGTCGTAGGCTTTGAGCAGGGCGAGGACGATGGTGGGGATGAAGCCGATGACCTGGAGGTAGGGCACGAGGTTGAGGAATCCGATGAAGAGGCCGAGCGGAATGGCAAGGGGGAAGTCGATGATGAGGAATCCGATAGAGAAGAGGATGCCTACACAGAGGGCGATGATGGATTGTCCACGAAAGTAGCCGTTCATGCCTTTCTGCAGGTCGAGCAGGATTTCATGTACGATGCCGCGCTGTCCTTTGGGCATGAGCTTGAAGAGCCCTTCAGCCATGACTTCATAATCGACCAGGATGAAGAAGATGTAGATGATGGCGATGAGGGAGGCGATGGCTCCAATGATGGCACTCACGCTGCTGCTAATGATGGAGAAGAACTGAGGCACTTTCTCTTCGAGGAACTGCGACACGTCTTGCACGGTCAAAGCTTTGGTGATTTCGTTGAGGTCGATGTTGTGCTTGATGTATTCTTGCACATCAGACGAGACGGAGGCCACGGTGGAGTCGGTGGTGACGTACTCGATGATGATGTTCTTCAGGTGTCCCATTTCATCGATGATGGGGGGAATGATGAGATAGCATCCGCCCACGATGATACCGACGATGAGCAACACGGTGATGATGATGCTGAGGACGCGGGACTTGACGTGGCACTTGTACTGGATGAAGCTCACGATGGGGTAGAGTAGGTAGGCGATGAGCCATGCAACAAGGAAGGGAATGAGCACACCGCTGAGCCTTTGGATGAGGAAGTAGGCAGCCACGAGGACAACGATGCTGATGAGGATGCGCACCACGCGGTCGAAGGTGAAGGTCTTTTGTTTCATATCTGTGAGATGAAGTTGAGTTGTTCGAGTTTTGCTAAATTTCAGCACGAAGATACGTAAAAACTTGTGTTTTATTCATAGAGAATGTGAAAAAAAGTTGTTTTTGAGGATAAAATATGTGTTGTAAGTATTTTTATTTATACTTTTGCAAGCAAAATCGTATAGAAGAGTGGGAATGCTGTATGTTGTGCCAACACCTGTGGGCAATATGGAAGACATGACCTTCAGGGCGGTGCGAGTGCTGAAAGAGGCTGATTTAATCTTGGCTGAAGACACCCGCACGTCGAGTGTACTCTTGCAGCATTACGACATCCACGGTGAGTTGCTGTCGCACCATAAGTTTAATGAACACGAGACGGTGCAGCAGGTGGTGAAGCGAATAGAGGACGGTTTGACGGTGGCACTCATCAGCGATGCCGGCACTCCAGGTATCAGCGACCCGGGGTTCCTTTTGGTCAGGGAATGTGTGAAACGTGGGGTGGAAGTGCAGACCCTGCCTGGGGCAACAGCATTTGTGCCGGCTTTGGTGAGTAGCGGATTGCCATGTGACAAGTTCTGTTTCGAAGGATTCCTTCCGCAGAAGAAAGGACGGCAGTCGAGGCTTGAGACCCTGAAAGAGGAAACACGGAGCATCGTGCTCTACGAATCTCCCCGACGTTTGCTGAAGACCTTACAGCAGTTGGCAGAAGTGTTTGGCGAGAAGCGTCAGGTGAGTGTGGCACGGGAAATCTCCAAACTGCACGAAGAGCATGTGAGGGGAAGCTTGAAAGAGGTGGTGACGCACTTTGAAAAGACTGAGCCGTTGGGTGAAATCGTCATTATCCTGGCTGGACGGGATGGGGCAGAACCCGCTGAAGAAGAGAAGGAAAAGTCTTTGGACCCGATGCAGATGCTGATGGGGACAGGGAAGAAAAAGAATAAATATAAATAAATGTTTGTGAATATGAAGAAACTCCTTTTTATGGCAGCAATGGCTTCGGTGCTGGTTGCTTGCAATGGTGGTTTTGGTGGTGGTTTGGACCAAGACCGTGAACGTGACTCTTTGCGTAATGTCATTGACCAGAAGGATAATGAGATTAACGACCTGATGGGCACTTTTAACGAGATTCAGCAGGGTTTCGACCTGATCAATGCGGCTGAAGGTCGTGTGAACATGATGAGCGAGGGTGCCGAGAACAACGGCGCGTCGGAGAATATCCGTGAGAATATGCAGTTCATTCAGGAGACACTCGACGAGAACCGCCGCAAGATTGACGAGCTGCAGAACAAGCTGAAGAGCAGCACCATCAACTCTTCAAAGTTGAAAGAGGCCATCAACAACCTCACTCAGCAGTTGAACGAGAAGAATGCCGAAATTGAGAAACTGCGCGCTCAGTTGGCAGAGAAGGATCAGCAGATTGCAGAACTGGGCTCTACAGTGACGACGCTGAAGGATGAGAACACGCAGGTGAAGCAGCAGCGTGACGAGACCGTACAGATTGCCCGCAATCAGGATGCGCAGCTCAACACGGCGTGGTATGTGTATGGAACTAAGAAGGAACTGAAGGAACAGGGCATCCTGTCGAAAGGCGAAGTGCTGCAGGGTAACTACAACAAGAGCTACTTCACGCAGATTGACATCCGCAAGGTGAATGTCATTCCCTTGCAGTCGAAGTCGGCTACTGTGCTGACCACTCACCCCAATGGTTCCTACACGCTGCTCAAGGACAGCAAGGGTGAGTACACCCTGCGCATCACTGATGCCACTAAGTTCTGGAGTGTGAGCAAGTATCTGGTGGTGAGGGTTCGATAAGAGTGACCTTGAATGAAAATCTTGGAACGAAGATTTTAGTAAGAAAACACTTATACGAACAATTTTGTACGAAAAACTTTGAACGGTGAAAGGAATGAAACGTAATATCCTGGGCTTGTTGCTGGCACTCACAGCCAGTCTGCCCCTCATGGCTCAGAATAACAAGGATTGGGAGCCTGTTGGGGTGTGGCCGTTCATCAATAGGCAATTCCGTACAGCAACTGTCTATACGGGACTATTCAAGAGGACGAAGACCATTGTGCCCTGCAACATCCATGTGGGCAAGCAGACGCTGTGGTACAGTCAGAACGACACTTTGATGGAAGCCATTCCTGGTTCTGTCATTCGGGTGGAGTTTCCCAATGGCGACACCTACATGCCTGTGGGCACTGAACAGATGTTTGGCCGCATTGTCAGGGAAGATTCCATCGACGGAAAGATTGCACGTCTCATTGAGGTGCGGACGGTCAATCAGCAGGCACTCGACCAAAAGTATGTGGACTATCTGAACAAGACCCAGAATGTGCTGCAGGGTGCATCCTCGCTTTCGGCTTTGGCTGACAGCGAAGGAGGCAAAATCATGGAGGAAGAGCCGCTGCCCATGCAGACCTTCTTCTATATTCAGATGCGGGGCGAGATATTCCCTGCTACCACCAAGAATATCCTTTCCCACATTGACCCCAAGCGGAAAAAGGAATATCGTGTATTCACCCGTTCGGAGGAAATCATCTCCACGAACGAGAGTTCCATGCTGAAGGTGTGGGAGGAATACTTCCTGAAGAAATAGGAACTATAGCATGCCCTTGCAAACGTGGGGTATATAGATTAGGCCTGTAGGGCAGAATCATGAAGAAGGCGGGCAATCAGCATTTTCTCGTGCTGATTGCCCGCCTTCTTTGTCTCTCTCTCTCTTGTGGTTCGGATGGAGGGGCGAGCGTTTGTGCTCTTTCTGAAAGTTAAGAGCGGTATTTCTCTTCCAGACCTCCGTTGATGATGTCATAAACTTCCTGCATGATGACTTTCGTCTGCTTGCCCTTTCGTTCTTCGGCGGTGATGGGTTTGTGGATGGTGAGTGTGACGGTGCCAAGGCTGACAGACTTGGCGTTGCGGCTGAACACATCGAAGGAGCCATTGATGGTCATCGGCACAATGGGAAGGCCTATCTCGTTGGCCAGCATGAAAGAGCCGCGCTTGAAGGGTGACATCTTTCCTGTGCGGGTGCGGGTGCCTTCGGGAAAGATAATCATGGACATGCCGCCCTGCAAGGTTTCACGGGCTTGCTGCACCGCCTTGGCGATGCCAGAGATTCCATCGGGCAGGTAGATGTGCTTAGATTTCACGCAGGCATAGCCCACAAAAGGAATCTTCTTGAGGTATTCCTTCATCATCCACTTGAAGTTATGACCCAGATAGCCATAGGCAAGGAAGATGTCGTAGTAGCCCTGATGGTTGGCGAGGAAGACGTAACTCTCTTCTTTCTTGATGTTTTCCCGTCCTTCCACCTTGACGCGGAGGAAGAAGAGCCAGAAGGCGCATTTTGACCAGAACTTGGGCAGATAGTATGCCACGACATCGGTGTCGCCAAAGAAACTGGCGATGATGACGCTGCTGGCTACGAAGATGGTGATGACTACGAAGATGGGTAGTGCAATGGTGAAGGAGTAAACCTTGTAGAGGATGTTGAGTATTGTTTTCATTGGATGTTCAATTTTTTGCAAAGGTAACGAAAATAAGTGAAAAGTGAAGAGTGAAAAGAGAAAAATCTAAGTTACTGTTGCTAACAAGGAACACCGCGGATGGTTGTTAATATGGATTTTTCACTTTTCACTCTTCATTCTTCACTTTCCACTCCTTCTGAGCGTGATGACGTTCACTTCGGGCCATGCTCCAAAGCGGAAGGGGAACAGGACGGCACCGACACCGTCGCTCACGTTGAGGATTTGGTTGCCCTCGGTGTAGGCTCCCGACCATTCTTTGTAGCGGAAGGCGACGGGTGACCAACCGAACACCTTAAACTGTCCGGCATGGGTGTGACCAGCAAGGGTGAGTTGGATGGAAGTCTGTGGAATGATGTTGCGACGCCAATGGGTGGGGTCATGACTCATGAGCACGGTGAAGCAACTGCGTTTGAGTCCCTTCATGGCCTTAGGCAGGTCTCCGAGAGAGGGCCAGGGAGGGAGTCCGTCGTTTTCTACGCCGGCGATGACCAATGAGTCGGAGCCCCGGCGGAGAATGCGGTGGTCGTTGAGCAGGAGTGTCCAGCCGTAACTTCTGACGCGACGCTGGAGTGCCTTCACATCTGCCTCGCGGTCTTTCTCATCGGGATAGTTGATATACATGCTGTAGTCGTGGTTGCCCATCACGGCATAGACCCCATCGGGGGCATAGAGACGGCTGAGTTCGCGTTGAAAGCCTTCCAGTTCGGCACTCTGGTGGTTGACAAGGTCGCCTGTGAAAAGGATGGCGTCGCATTGCTGGGCGTTGATGAGGTCCACAATGATGCGGGCATCATCCTCATTTCCATCTCGCAGGGTGCCGATGTGCATGTCGGAGAATTGTGCGATGCGGTAGCCCTCGAACTGCTTGGGCAGGTCGGGAAAGTAGAACGTCTGTCGGTGTACGACAAAATGATGCCGTCCTTCGAAATAGCCGAAGCAGAGCAGACAGATGGCAAAGAGAGCAAGTGCCATGCCAACGATGCGGAAAAGGCGCACGAAGAGGCAGTCGTATTCCTCGCGGTTCATGGCACCGCCTGTCACCATCCAGTTGATGCCGTGTCCGAGTCCGTCAAACACCATGAACAGCGCTTTGGGTGCGCAGAAGAAGAGGAGAAGGAACATGTAGATGCTGACCCATGGCTGATGCTCAGGCTTCATGTCGTTGCTGGCCATGATAACGATGGCGGCCACAGCGAGGGCAAGCGATGGCAGGAACCACAGCAGGCGCAGGCTTGTGCTCTTGGTCCAATGCTTCACGTAGATGAAGTACATGTAGGCATCGGGCAAAGTCAACAGCAGGATGATGAGTATGAGTATCTTTAGCAGCATGGTGGATATTTCCTTAGCAGCATTTTAACAGCATTGTAGGTATTTCTTGAGTTCGTCGGGGGTCATGTGGCGACGTCGGGCATAGTCCTTGACTTGCATCTGGTCAATTGCACCCACCGAGAAATAGTGTGCCTGTGGCAGGCTGAGTATGAGTCCGCTCACCGAGGCATGAGGCTGCATCATGGCTGAAGAGGTGAGGGTGACGCCGATGCTCTGGAAGTCAACAATCTCGTCGATGATGCGGTTGAGCGAGATGTCGGGCAGGCAGGGATAGCCCACGGCAGGACGGATGCCCTGAAACTTCTCCTGGTGCAGTTCGGCGATGGTCAGGTGCTCGTCGGGTGCATATCCCCAAAGGGTTTTTCTGACTTCCTCATGCAATCTCTCCGCACCCGCTTCGGCCAGCCGGTCGGCAAGGGTCTGGAGGAGCATCTTGTTGTAGTCATCGTCGGGAAAAGTCTTTTCCACGTTGATGCTGGCGGAGGTGGCAAAAATGCCTATCTTATCGGTCACTGACGGCAAACCGTCGTTGTCTTTCTTTTGCAGGGCCGACTTGGGACGCACAAAGTCGCTCAGGCAAAGGCAACTGCCGTCCTGATTGGGCATTTGCTGCCGCAGCATGGGCAGATGAATCGGCTCTCCGTAGGGGTGGCGCTGTCCGCACTCGCAGGGACGGGTCTTCTGCACCACGATGTCATCCCCCTCGCTCCATGCTGGCAGTATCTCCACGACGGCCTTGATGGTGAGGTAGGGCTGGAGGCGTTGCAGCATCTTCTGTGCCTCATCGTACAGGTGCCGTCCTTCGTCCGACTGGCTGGGCAACGACCATGCGTGGAAGAAATAGACCCAGTTGATGTAGTCGGCCACGTCGCTGATGCGGTAATTTTTACGCATGGAACATTTGTCCTTCTTATGCGTTGAACTTCAGTTCTTTGCCTCTCACGCCATCCACCACAATGCCGTCGCTGAACGCTGTGATGCCGTTGACGAAGGTGCGTCGCACCCGCCATGTGAAGAAGCGTTCGTCCATGGGTGTCCAACCGCATTTGGTGTAGTAGCGTCCTTCCCTCACCTGCCAGTTGCCGTTGGGGTCGGCCAGCACGAGGTCGGCGTAGTAGCCCGGACGGATGAAGCCTCGCCGGTCGATGTGGAACAGTTTGGCTGGGTTGTGCGACATGAGGTCGGGGATGCGTTCGATGGGCAAGACTCCCTGTTCGCTGAGTTCGAGCATTGACACAAGCGAGAACTGTATCATGGGCATGCCCGATGCTGCTTTCAGTGCTCCGCCCAGTTTCTCCGTTTCGAGGTGGGGGGCATGGTCGGTTGCCACCACATCGATGAGCCCGTTGGTCAGGGCTTCGCGCAGGGCGGCACGATCCTCCGGTGTCTTGATGGAAGGGTTACATTTGATACGTGTGCCCAGCGTGTCGTAGTCTTCGGTGGTGAACATCAAGTGGGCGATGACAGCCTCGGCTGTGATGCGCTTCTCCTCGATGGGGCGTTGCTCGAACAGGCTGAGTTCTTTCGCTGTCGATACGTGAGCGATGTGCAGTCGTGCTCCCGTGTCTTTGGCCAAGCTGACAGCCAGCGATGAGGAAGCGTAGCAGGCTTCGACACTGCGGATGCGCGAGTGGTAGCGCACGGGAAAGTCGTTCTGTCCTTTATATCTCTTTTTGAATGCGCGGATATTCGCTTCGATGATGCCCGTGTCTTCGCAGTGAGCCATCAGCAGCAGGGGGGAGGTGGCGAAGATGCGTCGCAGGGACTCTTCGCGGTCCACCAGCATGTTGCCGGTGCTACTGCCCATGAACACCTTCACGCCTGGCACACGAGTGGGGTCGAGGCGTTGCAGCGTGTCAACGTTGTCGTTGGTGGCACCAAAGAAGAATGAGTAGTTCACCCGACTCTGCAGAGCCCCCAGCTGGAACTTTTCGTCCAGCAAGGTGAGGGTGGTGGTGGGGGGATTGGTGTTGGGCATTTCCATGTAGGAGGTCACACCCCCAGCAGCAGCCGTGCGGCTCTCGCTGGCTATATCAGCCTTGTGGGTCAGTCCCGGTTCCCGGAAATGCACGTGGTCGTCAATGACGCCGGGAAACAGGTAGAGTCCTGTTGCATCAATCTCGCAGTCGTAGGTTTGGGTGGAGTCATCGCCTTTCAGCACCTGCTGAATCATCTCGTCCTCAATCACTACAGAGCCGACGAACTGTTGCCCTTCGTTGATGATTGTCGCATTCCTTATTATTGTTCTCATAGGTTTCGGCTAATTCTTCTGTGTTTCCTCTTTGGCTGTCTTGGGTGTGCTGTCGATGGGCTTGGGGTATTTCTTGAACCAGCCGTCCCACCGTAGGCGTATCACTCCAAAGAAGGCTTCACCGAAAATGCTGCCGTTCATCTTCGACACGCCTTCCACGCGGTTGACGAAGACAACGGGCACCTCCTTGATGCGGAAGCCGCATTTGTAGGTGGTGAATTTCATCTCAATCTGGAAAGCGTAGCCCTTGAAACGGATGTTGTCGAGGTCGATGGTTTCCAGCACACGGCGGCGGTAGCACTTGAAGCCCGCCGTGGTGTCGTGTACCTTGAAACCCGTGACAAAGCGTACATATTTGGAGGCAAAATAGGACATGAGCACACGTCCCATCGGCCAGTTGACCACATTCACGCCCGAGATGTAGCGGCTGCCGATAGCGAGGTCGTAGCCCTCGTCGGCGCAGGCGGCATAGAGTCGTGGCAGGTCGCTGGGGGCATGGGAAAAATCGGCATCCATCTCGAAGATGTAGTCGTACTGGCGGGCCAGTCCCCACTTGAAACCTGCAATGTAGGCTGTGCCAAGCCCCAACTTCCCTTTGCGCTCCATGATGAAGAGGCGGTCGGCAAACTCTGTTGCCATCAAGCCCTTCACGATGGTGGCTGTGCCATCGGGAGAACCGTCGTCAATCACGAGCACATGAAAACATTTCTCCAACGCAAAAATGGCGCGGATGATTTTCTCGATGTTTTCCTTCTCGTTGTAGGTCGGTATGATAACTATGCTGTCGCTTTCGTGCATGCTGATTGGGTATATCGCTTTCTTCTTGCAAAGTTAATGCACTTTGGGCATTTGACCAAATAAAAGCGTGTTTTTTTGGATTTTTTACCATTCTGAAGGCTTTTTCGCCACTTGAACGAGGGACGGAACGGGCTTTCTGAAATAGGCTGAATGTATATGCCTTGGAAGGGGGTGTGTCGAGGTGGCGGTTTGGGAGCATGGGAAGAAGGGGAAGTGGAGACGATGAGGGAGTGAAACCTCATTTTTACGATGTGTGGGGATAACATGATGGTTAAAAATGTGTTAAAAGCACCAAGCGAACATAAATGTGGTACAATGGATAAATGAGGATTGCGCATTTTTCCGTACCTTTGTACGATTTTTGAGAATAATAGATAGCTACTAATTATTATAAAAACAGAAATGGAAAATCAAAATGTGGAGCCTGCAGAAGGTAATTTAGGCATCATGGTCGTAGGACTTGGTGCCGTTACTTCCACCTTCATGACAGGCGTGTTGATGGCTCGCAAGGGACTTGCCAAGCCAGTGGGTTCAATGACTCAGTATGACAAAATTCGTGTTGGAAAGGGTGCTGATAAGAAGTATCTTTCTTATGGAGAGATTGTTCCAATGGCAAAGTTGGATGACATCGTGTTTGGTGCGTGGGACGTTTATCCAGCCAACGCTTTCCAAAGTGCCATGTATGCAGAGGTGCTTCAAGAGAAAGACATCCTGCCCGTGAAGGACGAACTGGAGAAGATTGTGCCCATCAAAGCTGCTTTTGACAAAAACTTCGCCAAGCGGCTCGATGGCGACAACGTGAAGGACTGCAAGACCCGTTGGGATATGGTGGAACAGATTCGTGCCGACATTCGCAAGTTTAAGGCCGAAAACAACTGTGCCCGCATCGTTGTGGCTTGGGCTGCTTCAACCGAGATTTATGTGGAGCCGAACATGCAGGTACATGACACCTTGGAGCATCTGGAGGCTGCCATGAAGGCTGACGACCGTGTGAACATCGCCCCTTCCATGTGCTACGCATACGCTGCTCTGGCTGAAGGCGCACCTTTCATCATGGGTGCCCCCAACACCACGGTCGATATTCCAGCCATGTGGGAAATGTCGGAGAAATTAGGCCTGCCCATCGCCGGCAAAGACTTCAAGACGGGACAGACACTGGTGAAGTCAGGCTTTGCCCCCATCATCGGCACTCGCTGTCTGGGCCTCAGCGGTTGGTTCTCTACCAACATCCTCGGCAACCGCGACGGACTTGTGCTCGACGAGCCAGCCAATTTCCGCACGAAGGAAGTCAGCAAACTCTCCACTCTCGAAACCATCCTCAAGCCCGATGCACAGCCCGACCTCTACGGCCACGGCAACGACACCGACGACCAGTACTACCACAAGGTGCGCATTAACTACTATCCTCCACGCAACGACAACAAGGAGGGATGGGATGCCATTGACATCTTCGGTTGGATGAACTACCCCATGCAGATCAAGATTAACTTCCTCTGCCGCGACTCCATCCTTGCCGCACCGCTGCTGCTCGACCTCTGCCTGCTCAGCGACCTCGCTGCCCGTGCCGGTCGTAGCGGTATCCAGCGTTTCCTCTCCTTCTTCCTCAAGGCGCCCATGCACGACTACACCAAGGGCGAGGAACCCGTCAACCACCTCTTCCAGCAATACACCATGCTGAAGAACGCCCTCCGCGAAATTGGTGGCTATGAGGCTGACGAGGAGATAGACTGACACTTCATGTGACAGAGATTGACGAGCGTTGTAAAACTCCATTTTTTAAACAGCGGATTACACAAATTACACGATTTCCACCCCGAGTTGTTCCTTATCAGGAAACTCCTTGAGTGGAAATCGTGTAATCGTGTAATGGACTTCGCTATAGGTTTGTGGAAGGAAACCGTTGTTACTGTTCGTTGCCCGCCACAAATAGTACCCGCGAGCCGCCACGTGCTTCCTCCACAGCCCCACCATCGTTCTTCACACGAATGATGCCCGTGGAGATGTCGCGGCTCTTCGGATAAACGTCGTAGGCACAGCTGGCATACTGCTTCAGCACAAACTCCTGCAGCTTGCCCCTTCCTCGGTCGGGGTCGGTAAGTGTGGCGTTCAGCACACCCTCCTCGTCCGATTCGGAGAAAGTCCACACGGCGCCGTTCTCACTCTCGTAGGGAACTCCCAAGATGGGCAGCACATCCTCCATGTCAGACTCGATGTCCTCCTCGCGCTCCATTTGGTCGTAAACCACATTGCGCATCACAACACTCCCGATGGGGGGCAGGCTGCTCTTCTCTTCCGACGGTTCCTCGGTTTCTTCTGTCTCCCATCCTTGCGAACCGCCACCCTTTGGCAACAGTCCGTCGCATGCTGTCAGCAGCATCGCTGCCAAGACCATTAAGAAGCCAGCCATCGTGGCAAGCCCCTCACTCCTTCTTTTCCCTTTTTCCATAAGCTTTTGTTTTTTCAGAGGTTTGTATTTGTTCGATTCGAGCATCCCACAGGAATGTTCGTGCACAAATGTACGTACAAAAACTGTACACCGCAAATGTTCAGGAGTAAAAAAGCGGAAAAAAGTGGAATTCGCGACAAAAGACATGGCTTTTTCACTGCCGAACCAGTACTTGCGTCATGCAGTGGGCACAGCCGTTGCCTTCGGTCAGTTCGTCCAGTTTGATGTATTCGACCTTGACTTGGTTGCGCTCCATTTTCGTTCTGAAGTCATCCGACACGTTGTCTGTAGCCATGATGTGACGCGGGGCGATGCACAGATAGTTGCTGCCAAAGTGCAGCTCGTCTTCATCGCTGAGCGGAATGATCTGTATGCCTCTGCCTTGCAAGAACTTGACAAGGCTCCCATTGGTGGTGATTTGTTTGTATTTCAGCCTTCCTGGTGCGCGGGCGTAAATGTCGATAGCAACATAGTTGGCCTCACCTGCTTGTGCGTTCATGCGGGCAGAGGGCAGGGTGACGAGATGGCTGTCGATGATGTTGAAATAGGTGTCGAGGTGCATCTGTGAAGTGTTGTGGAGCACATCCTTCACTACGACGATAGTGTCGTGTCCGATAGCATCTGCCTGTAGCAATTCCTCGATGGCTGCACGGTTGGTGCGCAGACCTTCTCCGATGAATGAGAGTGTGCCGAAGGGAAGGTAGTCACCGCCTTCCAGATAGGCATTGTTCCCTTCAATCGTATAGGCAATCTTCTCCCCTAACTGTTCATAGCACAGGGCTATCAATGCCGGCTCATGTTTTCGGTGGACGAGTCGCATCTTGCCCATGACGTGTCCTCGGGGCGTGGTGATGCTTTGGTCTCGTGTGAAGTAGAGTCCTTTCATTGGGGGCGTATCGAGTATATGGCGAATCAACAGTTCTTTGTCCATCTGACTGATATCTTCCGAGGAAATGGACTGTGCTATTGTTTGCAGGCGGCTCATGGGCGCATTCCTCAACAAGTCAATCACCTCATGCACCTCTATCCCATTCTTCTGTAGGGCATGGATGAATGCAAGGTGCTCCTCTTTCATCCCTTCCACATCGAACTGCTTATGCAACCCGTATGACCCTTGGTTTTCATTACCGGGAGTGTGCATGAGAATGGTTGTTGCGTACATGTACTCAGCCAAATGAGTGTATGTGGCATCTGCTGCGACAAAATCCGCCTCATCCTGCTCGTTGTCAGTGCTGCATCCTGCCAAAAGGATGCAGTAAACAAAACACCATGCCCACCAACGGAGGGACATGGGTTTCCTTTTATGGCTGGGCGTATGAATCTTCATGTGTTTTATGGTTTCTTTTTGTTTCGGTCAAGTAATGATATAGTTTCATTATTTTATTTATTCTCCATCGCTTCCAGCACGCTCAGCGCTCCGTCCATCGTGCTGATATTCTTAATCAGCAGCGACTTGCGCTCTCCATCGCGCAGGGTGCAGGCACGTCCGTGACTACCTACATAGTTGAGCACTTTCTCGAAGGCACGGCTTTGGAAGTAGGCATCTTCGAGGGCGAAGTAGAGTATCATGCGTCCCATCTTGAGCACCACCTTCTCGATGCCGAGGCGCTGGGCTGCCCACTTGATGGGCATGACGGTGAGGAGTGATTCGCCCACAGGTGGTATTTGTCCGAAGCGGTCGATGAGGCGTTTCTTGTAGTCTTCCAATTGCTTGGGTGTGGTGAGGGAGTCGAGTTCTCGGTAGAGACTCATGCGCTCACCGCTGCTGGGCACATATTCTTCGGGGAAGTAGCCTTGGATGTCGCTTTCGATGTTGGTTTCCGTCACAAACTTCTCACCGCTGATTCTGCCCTCTTCATCCTTCTCGTCTTCGGTGAACAATTCGCCCAATTCGTGAAATTCGTTGTGCAGTTCTGCCACCGCTTCATTCAGAATCTTCTGATAAGTCTCATAGCCAAGGTCGGTGATGAATCCGCTCTGTTCAGCACCCAGCATATTGCCGGCACCACGGATGTCGAGGTCTTGCATGGCGATGTGGATGCCGCTGCCGAGGTCGCTGAAGTTCTCCACGGCTTGCAGACGGCGACGGGTCACATCGTTCAGGGCAACGAGTGGGGGAGCGATGAGGTAGCAGAAGGCCTTGCGGTTGCCGCGTCCCACGCGTCCACGCATCTGGTGGATGTCGGAGAGTCCGTAGTTCTGTGCGCTGTTGATGATGATGGTGTTGGCATTCGGCACGTCGATGCCGTTCTCCACAATCGTTGTGGAGAGCATCACGTCGTAGTCGTAGTTCATGAAGTCGAGGATAATCTTCTCCAACTCCTGCGGATTCATCTGCCCGTGCCCCACACATACGCGCGCATCGGGTACATATTTATGAATCATCTCCTCCAACTCGTGCAGATTGCTGATTTTGTTGTTCACGATGAACACCTGTCCGTTGCGGCTCATCTCGAAGTTGATGGCTTCAGCGAATATCTCGGGCGAGAAAGTGTGTATCTCTGTCTGGATAGGGTAGCGGTTGGGGGGAGGAGTCTGGATGATGGAGAGGTCTCTGGCTCCCAACAATGAGAACTGCAAGGTGCGGGGAATGGGGGTTGCGGTCATGGTGAGGGTGTCCACATTCACTTTCATGGCACGAAGCTTCTCCTTGGTCGATACGCCAAACTTCTGTTCCTCATCGATGATGAGCAGTCCCAAGTCCTTGAACTGCACTTGCTTGCCGATGAGTTTGTGGGTGCCGATGATAATATCGACCTTGCCCTCTTTCAAATCGTCCAGCACCTCTTTCGTTTCTTTGGCAGTACGGGCACGGGTAAGGTATTCCACCCTGACGGGAAATTCTTTCAGTCGTGAGGAGAAGGTCTGGTAGTGCTGATAGGCCAACACCGTTGTGGGCACCATCACCGCCACTTGCTTCCCGTCGGTGGCTGCCTTGAATGCTGCACGTATTGCCACTTCTGTCTTTCCGAAGCCCACATCGCCACATACTAGGCGATCCATCGGACGGGGTTTCTCCATGTCTGCCTTCACGTCTTGCGTGGCTTTCAGCTGGTCGGGTGTGTCCTCGTAGGCAAAACTGGCTTCCAGCTCATGCTGCATGAAGCCGTCCTTGCTGTAGGCAAAGCCCTTTTCTTTCATTCGGGCTGCATAGAGACGGATGAGGTCGCGGGCGATGTCCTTCACCTTTGTCTTCACACGCTCCTTCATGCGCTCCCATGCACCGCCACCAATTCTGTTCAGCGCGGGCGGTTCACCTTCCTTACCCTTATACTTCGACACCTTGTGCAGTGCGTGGATGGACACATACACCGTGTCCTCGTTCTTGTAGATGATTTTAATCATCTCCTGCATCACATTGCCTTGAGGCACTCGCACCAGGCCACCGAAGCGTCCCACGCCGTGGTCGATATGCACCACGTAGTCGCCAATCTCAAACTGCTGTATCTCTTTGAGTGTCAGCGCCACCTTTCCCCGATGTGCCTTGTCACTCTTCAGGTTGTACTTGTGGAAGCGGTCAAAGATTTGGTGGTCGGTGAAGAAGCATACCTTCAGCGTGTGGTCGATAAAACCTTCGTGGATGGCTCGGTTGACAGGGGTGAAATGAATGGCATCGGCTTCCGTCTGTGCTATCTCCTCGAAAATGTTTTGCAAACGGGCAATCTGCTTTTCGCTGTCGGCAAAGATGTATATCTTATAACCCTCGCTGATGAGTCGGTGGAACTCCTGGCTGACCAGTTCAAAATTCTTGTGAAAGAGCGGTTGTACTGCGGTGTTGAAGTGGAGAGCGGAACCATCCTCAGCCTTCTCTGAAGGGAGGCCCTTTTTGTTCTTCAGTTCCAAGTGGCGGAATTGTACGATTTGTTTCAAGAACGTTTCCTCATCGATGATGAACTGGGCAGCTAATGTCTCAGCATTCGTCTCCGCCTCAAACTGTGCTTGGCTCGAAAAGCCCTCGTCATGTATCTGGACAATCTTGTCGCACACAAACGCAAAGTTCTGTGTCACAATCAGTGTGTCCTTTGGCAAGAACTCCAAAAACGAGATGTATTCGTTCCATTCGCAACATTCGTTGTTGGGCACAATCGTCATCATCTCCACCTTCTCCTGACTCAACTGGCTCTGCACATCGAACGAACGGATGCTGTCCACCTCGTCGCCAAAGAAGTCAATGCGGTAAGGCATGTCCGACGAAAACGAATACACATCGACGATGCTGCCTCTCACCGCAAACTGTCCAGGCTCATACACATAATCCACCCGTTCAAAACCCAACTCAAAGATGTCCTTCTCCAACTGGCTGATGTCGAACTCGTTGCCCACCTTCACCGTCAGCGTGTTCTCGTCAAGTTCCTGCTTCGACACCACACGTTCAGCCAACGCATCGGGGTAAGTAACCACAATAAGCCCCCCGACCCCCGAGGATGGGCTTACTTTCGTCAGCACTTCCGTCCTCAGTATCTCATTCCCTGCATCCTTTTGATTGTACTTGATGGCTCTTCTGTACGACGAGGGGAAGAAGAGCACCCGCTCCTCACCCATCATCTGCGTCAGGTCGTGATACACATACCCCGCATCGTCCAGGTCGTTCATCACCACCAGCATGTTCGGGCAGTTGGCTTTGCCATTCATGATGCTCGCCAACACCAAAGCAGCCGACGAACCGCACAGTCCGTCAGCTTTCACTTGTTTGGCCTTGCCGTTTCTGATACGCTTAGCCAATTCCTTGGCTTCATCCGACGAAGCCAAGAGCGAAAGAACCTTACTTGTTTCCAAAAATCATCAACTGGTTTATGCCAGACCCATGACAGTTTGTGGGTCATACATTCGTGCAAACAACTGCAGAAAGAACAGCGTGTCTTTCGATGGACGTGCAATCTTACTCGTCATGTTCAGAATCGTCGATGTAGCTTTGTGTGCTGGAGTAGAATCATTCATAGGCAATCTGCTTTTTGCTATTACGTTTTCTCTTTCTATATTACTAATAACGAACTCGAAATCCATTTATTATAACACACGCAACTTTTATTTTCCTATTTTCTTTGTTTTTATTCGTGTTTTCTTTTATCTTTGCAAAACCTAAAACGATTCACCAACCTTTAACTCAATATGAATATGGAAAATATAACCTTTCAACTGTCCGATGTGCCAGGCAATTTCACCCTGTGCCTCAATGCCGACTGCCCCTTGGCGGAGCGGTGTCTGCACCAGATGGTGAGGAGAATGATTCCGACGGACGAACTGGTGCTGCACGTGTATAACCCTGAAGCCGTGAAGGGCGGAGAGAACTGTAAGTTTTTCCGAGCGCTGAAACTGGATCGTTATGCCAAGGGATTCTCTCGTTTCCAAGAAGAGATGGTGCCGAGGCAATATGCGGTGTTTAGCAGGTCGCTGATGCACTACTTCGGCCGAAATCCTTACTATGAACGGCGGCGCGGGGAGAGGTCGCTCTCACCAGCCGAGCAGGAAGTGGTGCTCCAAGCGTTGCGCAAGGCTGGCATAGAAGAAGACCTTGAGTTTGACGGCTATGAATACCGCATCAATTGGATTGATTGACGGGTGTTTCCATCTGTATTTGTTTGTCAATATTTAAGTACTTGTTAATCAGTACTTCGGTGCTTGTTTGTCAGTACCGTTGTACTCATTCGTCAATACTCCAGAACTCGTTTGCCAATACTCCAGTACTCCTTCGTCAGTACTCTAATACTGCTGCGGCAGTACTTCAGTACTGACGAAGGAGTACTGGAGTACTTTTGAAGGCATACAAAAGTGAGTACAGGCGTCGGAAAAAGGAGGATATGCGTGAGGGATGTAGGTTGTTACGGCTTCTTCATGCGATGCTTCCTGAGTGTCGGCACTTCCTCGCAGAGGGCATCGGCCAGCAGACGAGCCACGACGGTGGCGCCATAGACGTTGTAGTGGGTGTTGTCCTGCCGCCCTTCGGGGAGGCTTGGCTCTTCACCGGGACGGAACCACATGTGGAGCCGTTTGGAGCCTTCGCGCCCCAAGCCCTGCTCCAACTGGTGTGTGATGCGGTTGGCATCGACGAAGGGGACGTGCATCCGTTCGGCCACCTGTCGGGGAGCCACCCCGGTAGAGGCCGTGGGTGTCGATGAGGCTGTCCCCTTCCACCATCTTCACGCCGTCCTTGAAGGTCGTCTCGCGGAGCAACTCGTCATCGTCATTTTCGGGTGCCTTGACGAAGAAGTTGCGGCGCACCACGCTGTTCATCAGGATGGGGATGCCGCCCCGCTGGCGTGTCTCGCGCACGAACCGCTCCAGGTTGGCATCGAACGTGCTGCCCGGTTCCGTGTGGCGGTCGGGCTTGGGCTTCTCGTCGTTGTGGCCGAACTGAATCACCACATAGTCGCTGGGCTGCATCAGTTCCAGCACCCGTGCCCATCGGCCCTCGTTGATGAAAGAGAGCGATGAACGTCCGTTCACTGCGTGATTATCTACTCGGATGCCGTCGTCGAAACACGCTTGGAGCATCATGCCCCAACCCCGTTCTTGCTTGCCGTTTGTGGTGTCTTTGTTGGCCATCGTCGAGTCGCCAATCAGAAAGATGGTCACCGCTCGGCGTGGTGTGAAGGCCGTGAGGAGGCACCACGCGGCGATGCACAACATCAGCATGTTCGTTGTCCGTTTCATTTTAGTGGAAGTGCTTTCTGTGAAAAAATCGTGTCATTCGTGGTTAAGAAAAACTGGAGATTTCAGGGGTTCAGTTTGGGGTTGCTCCTGTGCCGCTCCTTGTCTCGGAGTGTCTTCTTTTCGAGGTTCTTCCGAAAGGCATCCGTGAGGTCCACTCCTGTCTGGTTGGCCAGGCAGAGGAGCACCCAAAGCACGTCGGCCATCTCGTCGGCTGGGTCTTGCGGTTCGCCGGGCTTGAAAGACTGCTCGCCGTATTTCCGTGACATGATGCGGGCCAGTTCGCCCACCTCTTCGGTCAGGATGGCCATGTTGGTCAGTTCGGAGAAGTAGCGCACCCCATAGGTGCGAATCCACTCATCCACTTGTTCTTGTGCCTGTTGCAGGGTCAGTGTCGTTTTATCCATGTGTGTCAGTTCTTTTTGTCTTCGTGTGGCAAAGATAGCGATTCCTGAGCGGAAAAAGGGAAAAGCACGAGTTTTTTGTGGTGGAGTGGCGAGAAAAGTGCTGGATTTTGATTATCTTTGCAACCGATAAGTATTCATTATTCATATATCTATACCACTTCTATGGAAGTCATACAAAGTTTCACGATGATTATACCTGCTTGAAACCAGGCATCTATGTGTCGCACATAGATAGGAGCCTCCCAGTCAAACTATTAATAATAGAAGTTGCGCTCGATACGAATCAGGACATAAGAAAATGAAGAAAAAATGATTGCTATTTGGTAGCCGTAATGAGCATCTGTGCCATCACTTTCATCTTCGTGAATACGGCACGGGCAACAGAGAACACTATGGGGGGAGGAACATGGCGACGGTCACTGCCGCAAGTGTGGAACAAAGAATGGACATTATCGCTGTAGGGCTTTTTGTCCGATTAAAGGTCAGCCTACGGATTGTACTTGTGGACACAGCAAGAACTAGCATGCTTGCACAAACTAAAATCATCCCAACTAGACTTGCCTGCAAAACAGAAGAAAGAGCGGGAACCTATGCCGACATCCTCGGCCTCGGTGTCCGCTCTTTTTCTGTCTTTATCAAAGAATTTCCTAACAAGAGGCTGTTGTCTGAGAAAAGTTTTGTAAATTTGCAACCGTTAAAAGCGATTGAAGTATGAGAACGGAGCATTTGGATTTCATCACCTTCTGTGTTGGCAGCCTGTCGGACGCGCTTCATAAGAGTGCATCGCAAGTGTATGGTGCCCTGCGCTCGTCGGGAGTGCTGAACGACTATATTGTGCCATGTTACGACGTGCTGCACACGTTCAGCAAGGACTATCTCGTGGAGGAACTGACGGAGGTGCTAAAGGAAAGGGGGGCTCTGGCATGAGACTATATCACGCATCGACATTGGTCATCGAAAAGCCTGACGTGCTTCATTCGCGCGACAAACTTGACTTCGGTAGAGGATTCTATCTGACCGCTATTCCTGAACAGGCGGTGCGCTATGCCGAACGTTTTACTCGCAGGGGCAAAGAGGCTTTTATTAACGAGTACGAACTTGACGAGGAAACACCAGACTTTAACATCAAGTCTTTCCCAAGTTACGACGAGGAATGGCTTGACTATGTGGCAGTTTGCAGGAAGGGAGGGGAACCGCAGTCGTCTTATGATGCCGTGTCTGGTGGTGTGGCCAACGACAAGGTGTTCAATACCGTTGACCTGTATTTTGCTGGTGTCATTTCCAAGGATGAGGCGTTGGGGCGTTTGAAATACGAGAAGCCCAATCATCAGTTGTGTATTCTCAACGGTCAGATGCTTGACCGCCATCTTCATTTCATCAAGGCTGAAAGGGTTTAGACGATGGAAGCGAACAAGACGATACTTCAAATGAAATATGCAAGGATTGTGGCAATCTTTGCGCAGGAGTCTGGGCTCTCGCTGGAAGATGCCCTTTCGTTCTTCTATGATTCCGACACGTATCAACTCATCAGTGAAGGGGTTGCAGACATGCACTGCCGCAGTGACGAGTATCTGGCAGACGAACTGATGCTGGAGTACAACGAAAAGGATGCCAGATAAGTCCCTTTTTCACATCCCACAAATCTTAACTATATTACAATTATACCTATGGAAGTCATACAAAGTTTCACGATTGATCATACCTGCCTGAAACCAGGCATCTATGTGTCGCGCATAGATAGGGGCTTCACCACGTTCGACCTGCGCATCACCGAACCCAACAAGGAGCCGGCTGTGGCTCCTGCTGCCATGCACAGTCTGGAGCATCTCATGGCCACATGGTTTCGCAACAGCGAGGCGAAGGACGATGTGGTGTATGTGGGGCCGATGGGGTGTCTCACGGGCATGTATGTCATCATGACAGGTGCATACACCGTGGAGGACATGCGTCGTCTCACCATCGAGTGTCTGGAGTGGATTCTCACGCAGACGGCTGTGCCAGCCACGGAACCTGCGACTTGCGGCAACTATCTGCTCCATGACTTGCCCATGTGCAAGTGGGAGAGCCGCCGCTATCTCGACCGCTTACAGCACGATTTCCACAGCGAGTACACTCAGTTGCGTGTCACTCTCGAAGACGGCAAGACATTTGCCGACGCATAGGGCATCCATCCCAAATAGAGTTGAAACATGATTGATTCGAGCATATTGCAAGGCAAGAAAGCGGCGTACTTCACGCTGGGCTGCAAACTGAACTTCGCGGAAACAAGCACCGTGGCGCAGCAGTTGGCGCGTTATGGGGTGACGAAGGCGCAGAAAGGTGAGGTGGCTGACATCGTGGTGGTGAACACGTGCAGCGTGACCGAGGTGGCTGACCACAAATGTCGGCAGGCGATTCATCGGTTGGTGAAGCAACACCCTGGGGCTTTCGTCGTCGTCACTGGCTGCTATGCGCAGTTGAAGCCACAGGAAATCGTGGAAACGGAAGGGGTGGACCTCGTGCTGGGGAGTGAGCAGAAGGGGAACATCATACCGATGATTATGGAGACCCTCTCCCTAACCCTCCCCCGTAATGGGGAGGGAACCCATCCGGTGAGTTCCTCAACGGCAAAGAACCCGAAAGGCCTCCCTCCCCATTATGGGGGAGGGTCGGGAAGAGGGTCTTTTTCCCCTGCTTGTTCCCGTGGCGACCGCACTCGCTATTTCCTGAAGGTGCAGGACGGCTGCAACTACTACTGCACCTATTGCACCATCCCGATTGCCCGTGGACGAAGCCGCAACGGGAGCATTGCCTCGCTGGTGGAGCAAGCCGAAGAGGTGGCCCGCGAGGGGGGCAAGGAGATTGTCATCACGGGTGTGAACATCGGTGACTTCGGACGCTCCACGGGAGAGACCTTCTTCGACCTCGTGAAGGCACTCGATGGGGTGGAGGGCATTGAACGCTACCGCATCTCGAGCATCGAGCCGAACCTGCTGACCGATGAAATCATCGAGTACTGTGTGCAGTCGAGGGCTTTCATGCCGCATTTCCACATCCCCTTGCAGAGTGGTTGCGATGAGGTGTTGAGGCTTATGCACCGCAAGTACGACACAGCCCTTTTCGCCCATAAGATAGAGAAGATACGCTCCGTGATGCCCGATGCTTTCATCGGTGTGGATGTCATCGTAGGCACTCGTGGCGAGACACAGGAGTATTTTGAGAAAGCCTATGACTTCATGCAGCGTGTCGATGTATCCCAGTATCACGTCTTCTCCTACTCCGAACGGGCTGGCACCAAAGCCTTGGAAATCCCTCATGTGGTCACGCCGCAGGAAAAGCACCAGCGCAGTCAGCGTGTCCTCGCTCTTTCGGCGCAGAAGACTCACGACTTCTACAGCCGGTTCATCGGCACCACGCGGTCTGTGCTGCTCGAACATGCCTCGCCTCGCAAGCCTCTGATGAACGGCTTTACCGACAACTACATCCGTGTGGAAGTGCCCAACCAACCTCACCTCGACAACCAGATTGTGCCAGTGCGATTGGATGGATTTAACGAAGCAGGGGATGCCTTGTGTGGGGAAATGATTAACAAATGATAGAAACAACTCAATAAAGAGAATTGTTATATGGAAAAAAATGCAAAAATAGGAATGATGCGTAGTCGAATAGAATTCTTCTATAATGAGTATCGTTTGAAAGCGATGGAGTCTTTGTCTTATGGAAGATACTATAGATATATGCTTTTATGGCAGGATTGATGGATGTGGATGAAAAAGAAATTGATGCTTATTGGAATATCGATTAGTAAAAGATTATTGTGAATTCGATAAATCTTACGAATAATTCTGGGAAATCCGCTAAATTCGTTTCATCATCGCGAAGCGGTATGTTTTATATAACAAGTTCCTTTGGAACGATTGGACGGATTGAGCGGATTTTTTTGAGATAAAAGTAATTGAAATAGATGAAAAATAGCAGATTATGTTGATTCACGAGAACGAAACGTATCAGATTATTGGTGCGGCAATGGAAGTACACAAGACATTAGGGTGTGGGTTTACGGAGAAAGTGTACCAAGAGCATTAGAGAAGGAATTCCTTCGGCAAAGCATCCCTTTCGTACGTGAATCTTCCATGTAAGTTGTTTATAAAGAGGAAGTTTTATCTTCGACGTTTGTGCCAGATTTTGTGTGCTATAATAAGATAATAGTGGAATTGAAGGCAGTGGAAGAGTTGTCGGGCTTGCATGAGTCACAGGTGATTAATTATGCACATGTGGCAGACATGAAAGTGGCTTTGCTGATAAACTTTGGGACGGAGGCATTAGAATATAAGCGTTTGTTTAATCCAAATGGTGTCAAATAATCCGAATAATCTGCTCAATCCGTTCAATCATCGCGAAGTGGTATGTTTTCTAGACAAGTTCCTTTGGAACGATTAAAGGGATTGAGCGGATGTTCCTCATAGCTTCCCTGGTTGAAGAGAGAATAATAAAAGGATAAAATGGTCGTAAATACAAAAAAATGAACAAGAATCTATGAAACAGTTATTATTAGTCATCTTCTGTCTGCTGAGTTTTCAGGTTCAGGCTCAGAATCAGCAGGAGCAGCTTCAGCACATCCGCAAGATGTATGCCGATGCCAAGGAACAGATAGCCCAGAATGGGAAGAACGGCATGGCTCCCCTGGATGTGAAAGTCAGCATCAGCGACGGGACGCAAGTGGACGAGGACTTTTTCCTTGACGATGAGACGGAACTCACCTTCTATTTCAACAAATATCGTGTCAATGCAGAATTGGACTATCCCGATGCTTCCAGTTGCTATTTTGTCGTGGAGAACTGGACATCGCATGGACACCTCCGCTATCGTGAGATACTCTTTGACCCCAATGAGGGCAATCTGCTCTTCTGCTACATGCGGCAGGAGACGGATGCGGGCTTTGTGGTAGAGACCCGCTACTATTATGATGCTGACGGAAAACTCATCGACCAAAAGCATAAGGTGGGAGGTGCGGATGCTGAGCCTGGTGCTCACGATTGGAACAATGGCGAGAGTGAAAAGGCGCAGGCCATGCTGTATCTGAATGCCTTCGAGACTCTGATGAATGCCAAAGGGGGCACATCAGCGCAGAACCGAGTGAAAAAGCCCACTACCCCCAAGGCTGATAGACTGGCATTCATCCGCAGCATCTATGCCCAAGCCAAGCAGAAGGTTGCTGACAATGCCAAGTCGGAGGTGCCTCATGACATGCAGATTGTGGTTCGTGACCAGTCATGGGGACCACCATCAATCACGGAACTGCATTTCTACTTTGAACCCGTGGCAGGTCAAGCAGGGGCTGATGGCAACAGTTGCTATTTCATCTCCAGACATTTTCATCATAACAACATGGGGCCCGACCACTATAACGAATACCTGTTAGCCCCTCAGAGCCAAGACCTCCTCTTCTCCTACACCTCTGCCAAAGAAGAGGGTGAGAAGTTCGAGTGGCGGTACTACTACGACGAGAACGGAAAGTGCATCGAGGTGAAGACCGATGCTGACGGTGGAGATGACGGAGTCGGCGACAAGGCTGCCGTCCAGCGGTATCTCAAGTTGTTCAACATGCTGGTCAACCCCTCTGATTGAAAGGAAAAAGATGAAGAAACTTGCCATCGTCATATTGAACTGGAACGGTGCGGACATGATGCGCCGGTATTTGCCCTCGGTGTTGGAAAACAGCGTGGGCGATGTCATCGTGGCAGACAATGCCTCCACCGACGGAAGCGTGCAGATGCTCCTGAAGGAATTTCCCGATGTGCCTGTGTTGGTGCTCGAACAGAATTTCGGCTTTGCCGAGGGGTATAACCGTGCCCTTGCCCAACTCCCCGACTACGAGTATTACCTGCTGCTCAACTCCGATGTGGAGATACGGCAGAAAGACTGGGATGCACCGCTGGTCAAGTATCTGGACGCACATCCCGAATGTGCCGCCTGCCAACCGAAAATCCTGGCTCTGCAGCCCCCACAGGAAGTTGACTCTGAGAAAAAAGACGCCCAGCGCGTGGGCTGGTTTGAATATTCAGGTGCTGCTGGTGGTTTCCTCGACAAGTACGGCTACCCCTTCTGTCGGGGCAGGGTGATGGACACGGTGGAGAAGGACGAGGGGCAGTATGACGAAGTCGTGTCCCTGCTCTGGTGTGCAGGAGCTGCATTGACCATACGAGCCACCGACTGGCGGGCGAGTGGGGGGCTTGACAACCGCTTCTTTGCCCACATGGAGGAGATTGACCTATGTTGGAGGCTCCGCACAATGGGCAAGGATATCGTCTGCATCTCGGAAACCAAGGCCTATCATCTGGGAGGTGCCACACTTACGACAGGCTCTCCTCGCAAGACCTTCCTCAACTTCCGCAACAACCTCCTCATGCTCTACAAGAACCTGCCCGACCACGAACTCAAGCGTGTGATGTGCATGCGTTGCCTCCTCGACTACCTTGCCGCATTCCATTTTCTGCTCAAGGGAGAGACCAAGAACTTTGCGGCTGTCTTCAAGGCTCGGCGTGCCTTTCACAAGATGCGTCCCGACTTCGACAAAGATCGCCGCCGCATCCAGCAGCAGCGGCAGAACGAGCGAGTCCCTCAGCGAGTTGAATTCTCCCTCCTCTGGCAGTACTATGTGAAGGGCAAGAAAACCTTCAAAGCCTTGATGGGATGAAACGGATGCTGTACATATTGGCCGTCCTGCTCTTCCTCAGCCACCCTCATGCCCAGGCTGATGTCCATGAGGACTTCTCCATCGTCGGCGTGTGGATGATGAAGAGCGAGACCGCCCCCGACGGCAAGGTGACACCCTCCATCTACACAGGCTATACGCGCTGCAAGATTTACGACCCCGACAGCACCTACTACACCGTGCAACTCCACTCCGTGGGCGACGACATGATGATTATCGCCCACGAAATGGGACGCTACCATTGGGATGGCAAGACCTACACAGAGAGCGGTCGCACCATGCCCCTGAAGGTGGTCAACGACTCCACCTTCATTTCCACCTTCCGAGGCTATCAGGAACTCATGGTCCGCTCCACCACCATGACCGAAGAGCGCAAGCAAGAGATTCGCGACTTGGTGAAGAAATATCCCCAGGATGGCGATGCCCCTGTCAAGCATTTCGTCCTTTCCACCACCGAGCGGAAACTGAAGACCGAGAACCGCCTGTTCCTATACATTATTATAATCATGGGCATCGTGGCAGTCGGAGTGGCGGTCTATGTCTATCGCCTGCGGAAACGGAAACGCAAGGTGGAGCGCAAACTGGCGGAGATAGAAGAGGAACACACGCTGCGTCCTGAGGTGGTGGCAGATGCCATGCGGCAGGTGGAAAGCGAGTTCTTCCAGTCAGACTACTACATCGCCTTGCGCCGCCACATCGAGCAAGGCCACAACATCAAGCCCTCCGAGTGGAAAGAACTGGAGCAACGGCTGAAGGTCGTCTATCCCCGATTCGGCAGCAGCCTCTACGGACTCTACAATCTCTCTCCCACCGAGTACCAACTCTGTCTCCTGCTCAAGATTCGCACCGCCCCTGCCGAGATAGCCACGGTGCTCAACAAGGACAAAAGCACCATCAGCAGCATCCGAAAGCGGCTCTACAAGAAAGTTTTTGGCAAGGAAGGAACAGGAAAAGACTGGGACGAGTTCGTTCTTTCGCTCTGATGGACGATTTTCTGACAATGAAATAGTTACAGGGAGTTTGCAAACTATTTGCAAACTCCCTTTTTGTGTCTTCAAGAGAAAGTCAACAAATTGCCAACTCCGATTCTTGGCAAGAAAGAACGGGTTTTGTACTTTTGCAAAAGAATTGACAAACCTAAAACCTCAAAAAAAATGAAAAGGATTCTCTTTCTATTCGCCTTGTTGCTGGCTGTGTCGGCACAGGCACAAGAGTCTGCCAAGGCTCAACAAGTGAAGTACACCGTCAAGGGTGTCAGCAAGGAAAACGGCAAGACGGTCTATCTGGAAGACAAGTTGACCTCCAAAGTGGTGGACAGCATCGTCGTAGCCAAAGGCAAGTTCGTGTTCAAAGGGGTGGCAGATAAGGATGCCATTTTTGCCATCACCTTCGACAAAGACAACTGGCAGAGTTGGCACACCCTGTTCTTCAACGACGGCAAGACCATCCTTGTCAACATGAACGACAGCACACTGAAAGGTTCGCCGCTGAACGAACGGCTGGCCTACTATAACAAGGAAATTCTGGGTCTGCCGGGCAGTTATTATCCAGAGTATAAATATAAGATGGTCAAGAAGATGTTTGAAGAGGAACACGAAACGTTGCTGCCTGCTGCGCTCATCGTGGAAGGCCAAAGGACTTTTGGGTCAAAAGGATTGCTTCGTATGTTGGAAAAGAAGCCCGCCTATGCTGAGCATCCAAAGGTCAAACAATATGCGGAGGGGATAAAGAGGATGGCTACGGCAACAGTTGTCGTGACATCGGGCAGAACAGATGAGCAGAAAGCAGCCGACAGGGATGCGAAGGATGCCTTCATCGGTCAGCAGTTCACCGACTTCGAGATGGTGGACACGTTGGGAAACACCCACAAACTCAGTGAGTACGTTGGCAAAGGGCGTTGGGTGCTCGTCGATTTCTGGGCCTCATGGTGTGGTCCCTGTCTTCGTGAGATGCCTAACGTGGTGGCTGCCTACGAGAAATACCACACAAAAGGACTTGACATCGTTGGCGTGTCCCTTGATGGAAACAGGATTCCGTGGGTGAAAGCCATCGCCAGTCTAAAGATGCCGTGGGTGCATCTTTCTGACCTGAAGGGAAGGGAATCGCTGGTCACCAAAGTGTATAAAATCAACGCCATCCCCGACAACCTGTTCATCGACCCGCAAGGCAAGATTGTGGCGCGCGACCTTATGGGAGAAGAATTGTACACCAAATTAGCAGAAATCTTTGATGGGAAAAATTAGATTTATGAACATTCGTGGGCATTATATGGACATTATATGTTTGAGATTTAACACGAATGGTCATATAATGCCCACGAATGTTCATAAATATTTTTTGTAAAGTATAAGACCAATATGAAAAGGATGATGATTGTAGTGATGTGCTTCGGTGTGTTGTCGTGCCTACACACAGCGTCTGCACAGGATGTCTTGGAAGTGAATTTTCCGACGGGAACGGAAGGCTTCGTGGAAGTGACTTACGGTATAGGAGGGGAGCAGTGCGATACGCTTCCGATTGTAAACAGTAGATTGGTGATAGAGAAGGACAGGAACGACTTGCCGGAGATAGTGACCCTGAAGTATAAGAAAGAGCGAGATGACAGCAATAAGGCGTGGCTGTCCGTGCAAATCAACTCTGCCCGATGGGCAAACTTCCCCATAGGGTATGGTCGAACGGTTGTCACGTTCGATTCTCTTGCTTTTCCTCGGTCGGTAGGTACCATTACTGATGAATATGGCGATGCCGAGGCAGATGATGTATTCTTTCATGACCGCCAACGCTTTCGGAGTCAAGACTTCCTGAAAGCCCATTCTGAAAGCGTCCAGGCATTGCACCTCTTGTCGAAATCGTGGGATGCCGACACCTTGCAGATGGCTCTGGATTGTTTCTCCCCGTCGTTGCGCAACTCAGACAAAGGGCAAGAACTGCAGCAACTCATTTTGGCTCGTAAAGAGCGGGGTGGGGTGGCAAGGCTTTTCCCCATGTGGGACACGGCAGGGAGAGCCCATACTTTCGAGGAGTGTCTGAATGGGAAGGAGTATATGCTGCTGAACCTGTGGGCGAGTTGGTGCGGCCCCTGTCGTGCCGAGATACCCGAACTGATAGCATACGAGGAAGAATGTCGTGACCGTGTGGCATTTGTCAGCGTGACCATCGACGAAGACAGAGACGCTTGGCTGAAAGCGGTGGATGAACTGCCGAAATGCGCATGGGCAAATCTCTCCACGAAGTTTGATGGCAGCCCAGAAGGACGACCACGTCCCCCTCTCTTCAATAATGGCTTCGTTCCTTTCTTCTACATCCTCGACAGAGACGGGAACACGGTTTACAGTTCGTTGGAATGTGGAGGTGGAAAACCTTTGGACGATGCAAAAGAAAGGCTCAATGAATTGTTGGCTTTTGACACCAAGGCGTCTCGAAAAACGATAATTACCAATAATTGACGATAATTTTGTCCGAAAATTTATTTGAACGGTTACTTAATATGTGTTAATATGAGAAAGATTTTTGTTTCTATGTGTGTTTTCGTGTTGGCGATGTCGGCACAGGCACAAAAGAGAGTGATTGTGAACCCCGACTACGACAAGCCAGAGGGGGTTGCTCATTTGGAACTCAAACGTGTGGAACTGACCGATACGGCCACGGTGATACACCTGAGTGCCAACACCAATTTTTCACCGTTAATGATGTGGAACATTTGGCTGAAAGCCGATGGCAAAAAGTATGCATTACGAGGAGGAAGACGAATCAGCACATGGGGGCAGGGAAAAACTGCCTACGAGAAAGATGAGACGATACCATTCTACAATAGCAAAGGCGATACAGTCTTCACTGCACTTGTGCCTAAAGAAGAGCCTTTTGTGGAGAACAAGAAATACGAGCACACCAGTTTGGCCGATTCGTTGGTGCTATGGTTTGAGCCATTACCTGCCGATGCAACCGTGTTCGACTTCTCCAATGACATCCACAACATCAGCCTCATCAAGACGGTGCAGACTTCCACCGACCTGAATATCTTGCCAATGCCCGATGCTACGCCCGACCATTGCATCGAAGCCATCGCTGGCATGTTCCCAGGAAAAGTAGTCTTCATCGACCTGTGGGCAACGTGGTGTGGCCCCTGCAAGTATGGTATAGAAAAGATGGCACCCATGAAGGAGGAACTGAAGGGCAAGGACGTGGTGTTTGTCTATCTGACGAACGAAACGAGTGATAAAGAACTCTGGAAAAAGAGCGTGGCCAACACCAAGGGTTACCATCTGATGCTGCCCAACGAGTATTGGGGCCAACTGCCCTGCATCGTTGCTTTTAGCGGCATCCCTCAGTATTTCCTCTATGACCGTCAGGGTAAGCAGGTCCTCCATCAAATCGGTTTTGCCGACGGGGCAGAACTGCACTTCAAGGATGAAATAGAGAAGCACCTGCAATAAGGCAGTTAAAGCACCTCCAAGTCCATCCTGCCACATCCTCCAAAACGATGCTTCCACAGCCTCTAAACCGACGTCCCCGATGTCGGTCAACCGATGTCCCCGATGTCGGTCGACCGATGTCCCCGATGTCGGTTTTAAGGCAGTGAAAGAGGGGAACACGAGGCATTGGCGTTTCGTCAGAGCAGGGAGTGGAGGAAAGGCTTTTCAGTCATTGTGCCATGTGGAGTCGTCGAATTGGAAAAAAATGACTCATGGGTTAGCATTTTCCTTGTTTGAAGGGTATTGCAATAAACGACGTGATGGAAAAGATGGAAATTCAGCGGCTGTTTCAGCAGCACTATGCCAAGATGTTGAGGGTGGCGCGCACCTTCCTCTACGACGAGCAGGAGAGCCAAGATGTGGTCAGCGACATCTTTGCCCATCTGCTTCGTGGGCAGACGGTGCTGCTGGCTGGCACGGAAGAGGGCTACTTGCTGACGAGTGTCCGCAACCAGTGCCTGAAGCGGCTGCGCCACGAAGAACTGAGGCGGAGGATGGAGGACGTGGCTGTGGAGCCAGATTCCACAGAGCCATGTGACGAACGGCTGACAGACATTGACGAGTTTGTCACCACTCACCTTTCGCCACAGGAGCAGCGCATCTTCCGACTTCGCTTTGCCGACGGATACCGCTACGACGAGATTGCCGCCTCGGAAGGCATCAGCCGTGTGGCTGTCTGGAAGCATCTTTCCCACGCCCTGAACCTCATCCGTAACCATTTCAAACAGTAAGGATTATGCAAACGAACGACAACCGACAACTGTACCTCGACATGCAGGAGCATCCCGAACGGTACACCGCCCCAGAACTGGAGGCCATGATGGACGAACTCGACCGTGAGCCTGATGTGGAAGAAGCGTGGCAACGGCTTGAAGCCACACACCACACAAGCAAGACTTCCTCACGCCGATGGCTCAAGATAGCCGCCATGTTTGCAGGAGTCATCCTCATGGCTGGCATCGCCTTGGCTGCCATCCACCTTGTCAGCACGAAACGAATGGCACCTGCTGCCGTAGAGGTGCAACCTCTCAAGCAGGAACCGACTTCCCCTGTCCAGTTTGACAACGTGCCGCTTGATAGCGTTCTCAGTGTGGTCGCTGCCCACTATCGGAAGGTTGTCTTGTTCCGCGACGAGGCACCGCGCCACATGAAACTCATCATGACGTGGCAATCTGACGCGCCGCTGGGCGATTTTCTCGACCGCCTCAATGCGTTCGATGGGTTGAGCCTTCGCTTGCAGGGCGACACCATTTTTGTGGAAACCACGACAGGAGAGGAGGACAAGCCATGAAGTACATTCTGACTTTCTTGCTGCTGGCGGCATCTCTGGTGAGCCATGCCCAAATCACCCACGACTTTCGCAACACTCCTCTGCTCGAAGCCCTCCAGACCATCGGCTGTGAGCAGACGGACTACACCATCGACATCCTTTCCGACAGTCTCGGCAACCTGCACACCTCGGCCAAGGTGAAAGACCTCTCTGTGCCTGATGCTGTGAAGCGCATCTGCAAGGGACAACCCGTGAAGGTGAAACGGAGCGGTAAGCACATCTTCATTCAGTACAGACCCGAGAAGGATTTCACGAACAGGACCATCCATCTTTCGGGCGAAGTGTTGGACGAATTTCTGAAGATTCCGCTGCCCAAAGCCAAAATCTCCGTTTTGAGGGCAGACAGTTCGGTGGTGGTGGATTCTGCCGACATGGTGAATTTCTACCGGAGCAACATGCAACTGGTGAAGGTGGTGTTCGGGGCAGAGGTGAAGGCGACGGAGAAGACTTTCTGGGTTCGTGCCCAACTGGACGGCTATGGCGATGTGTGGCAACGGGTGGACATCACCGATCCCTCGCAGGCAGACGTGGATGTGCCAGCACTGAAGATGCGCAAGATGCCGAGCCGGATGCTGAAAGGGGTGACCGTGACAGCCACGAGAATCAAGATGTTCTATCGGGGCGACACCATCGTCTATGATGCCACCGCCTTCCAACTGCCCGAAGGCTCGATGCTCGACGAACTCATTCGTCAGTTGCCGGGGGTGAAGATGAACGAGAATGGTGAAATCTTTGTGAACGGGCGCAAGGTAGATGAACTGCTGTTGGGCTCACGCACGTTCTTTGGCGGCAACAAAAAGGTGCTGATGGAGAATCTGCCCTACTATACGGTGAAGCATCTGAAAGTGTATGAGAAGCAGACGGATAGAAGTGTGGCATTGGGCTACGATGTGGAGCCGCGCAGTTATGTGATGGATGTGATACTGAAAGACGAGTACAGCCAAGGCTACATTGCCAATGCCGAAGTGGCTGGAGGAACGGAAGATCGATGGTTGGGACGTGCTTTCCTGCTGGGCTTCACCGACCGTTTGCGCCTCACGCTGCTGGCGAATGGGAACAATGTGAACGAGTCGCGTCATGTGGGGCAGACGGGGCAATGGAGTCCTGACCGTGCGCCCAAATCGTTGCTGACCACTCGCAGTGTGGCGGGAGAAATCAACTACCAATCGGAGGGCGACAAACTGAAAGAGACGCTGCGAACGGAATATACCGCTTCGACCGATGAGCAGACCATGAATCAGCGGCGTGAGCAGTTCTTGGAGGGACTGGCTCCGACCTCCCTCACGGAGTCGTATAACCGTGCGGGCAACAAGAAATGGACGGTGAATAATACACTTGTCCTGTCCAAACCCATGTATCTCCGCACTGAAGCCCACTTCGACTATGCCAAGCGCGACGGGTGGTCCCATTCCGCTTTCGACGAATGGAGCGAATCGCTGTCCGTGTCGCAACGCACCATCGGCATGAGTGAAGGCAAGGCATGGGCTGCCTATCTGGAGGCATCGGGCAGTTTCAACATCAACAAGCAGAAGCAACAACACCTCACCTTCTATGCCAAGGTGGAACGCAACAACGACGAGAGCCGCCAAGCCCAACGCTATACCCAAACCATCCAGCCCAATGCCTCCCAGCCCCTGCGCTCGACGGTTTCCCCGTCGAGTCAAACCCAACGCAACACCCACGACTTCTTCCGCCGCTTCACCTGGGCTGCTGGCGACCTCGGCTACAACCTCCATTTCGCCAAAGACATCAACCTCCTCTTCACCGATTTCTTCAACATCAGAAGAGAACACACCCGCGACTTCCTCTACCATCCCGAAGGGCTACGGGGAGGCGACGATACGCAGGAAGTCTCGCTCCTGCTCCCCTCTCAGATAGAAGCCTTGACCGCCATCACCGACCCCGGCAACTCCTACGAAAGTCGTCGGAATGACTGGACGAACAACTTGACCATCCGTCTGATGAGGACTGCTAGTATCATGCGTGCTGACTTTCACATGAAGATGACATATGAGCGATGGTGCCTGTACATTCGCACCCCGATACATCATGACGAACTGCACTATCAGCGCGGAGTGCTTGACACGTTGGCCCGTCAGACGGACTTCCTGCCCAACTTCTCTTTCGACTATAAAAATTACTGGAAAGGAGCACGGCGTAATGTCCGTGTCGGTCTCAGTTTTAATCAGGAATGGCCACTCATCTCTGACCGCATCACCTTCCGCGATGACAGCCAGCCGCTCATCGTCAAACTCGGCAATCCCGACCTGAAAGGAAAGGCATACACGAAGTTTGAAGCGGAATACTTCGACGATGCAGGACCCAATCATGGCAACAGTCACCTGTCTGCCTCCTTCAACTATCACCATCGCGATGTGGCACAGTCGCTTACCTACAATCCTGCCAATGGCGTTTACACCTATAAGCCCATGAACGTGAGCGGTGCTTGGGGTGCCCTAGCCAACTTCAGCATCGACCGAAACATCGGCGAGAAACGCTACTGGTCGTGGCATGCAAACGCCCACGCTCTTTGGGACCATGCCAAAGACCATGCCATGCTGGAGCGGGAAGGGGATGGTGGCTCTGGTTCAGGAATGGTGGAAAGCCATGTGAACACCGTCAACACCCTTGGACTCAAGGGTGGTGCTCACATCAAATATAACAAAAATGCTTTCAACATCCGTGCAACGGGACAAGGCTACTGGCGACACTCCACTGGCAGGATGTATGACTTTAAGACACTCGATGTCTTCGACTTTGAATATGGCTTTGATGCCCGCTACACACTGCCTCGGCTGAAAACCTCCTTGGTGGCCGATGCCACCATGTACAGCCGTCGTGGCTATGGCAGCAGCAGTCTCAACACCAACGACTTCATTGTCAATGCCTCGGTGAGCCAGCCGTTCTGCAAAGGCAAACTCATCGCCCGCCTTGAAGCCTTCGACCTGCTGCATCAGTTGTCGAACACGGGCTATATGGTGAACGCTCAAGGTCGCACCGTGACGTGGTACCGCTCTCTGCCGCACTACGTGATGCTGCACGTGGTGTATCACTGGAGCAAGAACCCGAAAAAGAAGTGATGGAGGGCAATTGTAAAAAAAGATTAGTAAAAGATCAGTTAATCAAGTGTACACACCTTCCCCATCTGTAGCGATACGTATGGGGAGTTTTTGTTTAGAAAAGTGGTTATATTGTAGTTTGTCGGTATTTTTTTTCTCTTGGAAGTGTACAAGTTAAAAGAAAAATTTGTACTTTTGTGGCGAACTAACCGTATATGATGAAACGAAACATCCTACTTCTTTCTTTGGTGCTCCTTACAGCACCTGTTGAGGCACAGAAGAAGAGTGCCGTCTCGTTCGACTCCTACGAGTATGACTTCGGCACCGTCAATGCGGCAGAAGGCGCTATCTGCCATACATTCACCTTCAAGAACAAGTCGAAGGCACCCGTTGCCATCGGCGAGGCAAAACCCAGCTGTGAATGCATTCAAGCACAGTATGCCGGCGAGGCTGTCCAACCAGGAAAGTCCGCCGCCGTGTTGGTCGTGTTCAATCCTGCCAAGTCTGTGGGTAAGAGCTTCCGCAGCGTGGAACTGCTCGACAAGCAGGGTAACACCCTTGGTGCCCTCTCCATCAAGGCGGTGGTCTGCGAAGGGCCTGCTCCGCAGAAGTACCCCTATCAGGACACCTCTCTTTCCAATGCGGAGCGAGTGGAGAATCTCCTTTCACTGCTCACACCTGAAGAGAAGGTGGGGCTGATGATGAACAAGTCCATCTCGGTGGATCGTCTGGGCATCCCCTCCTACAATTGGTGGAGCGAGGCCTGTCACGGTGTGCGTCAGGGTGGCTACACCGTCTATCCGCAACCCATAGGCATGGCGGCAGCCTTCAATCCTCAGCAGATGTATGACGTGTTCTCCACCGTCTCGGACGAAGCACGTGCCAACTGGAACCGTACCAACCACAGCGATCCCAAGCTCTTCAACGTCCCGATGGGTGTCACTTACTATCCAGGTAATCCGGAACTGACCTTCTGGTGCCCCAACGTGAACATCTTCCGCGACCCCCGTTGGGGACGTGGTCAGGAGACTTGTGGCGAAGACCCTTATTTGAATGCTGTCTTGGGTGTACAGACCGTGCTGGGCATGCAGGGCAACGACGACAAGTACTTCAAGACCCATGCCTGTGCTAAGCACTATGCTGTGCATAGCGGTCCTGAGCCTTTGCGCCACACCTACAACGCCTCCGTGTCGATGCGCGACCTCTGGGAGACTTACCTTCCTGCCTTCAAGGCGTTGGTCAAGAAGGGCAACGTGCGTGAGGTGATGTGTGCCTACAACCGCTACGAGGGCAAGCCCTGCTGCACCAGCGACCGTCTGCTTGTTGACATCCTTCGTCGCAAGTGGAACTACGATGCCATTGTGCTCACCGACTGCGACGCCATCAATAACTTCTACAACCGTGGTCAGCATGAGACCCACCCTGGTCCTCTGGAGGCTTCGGTCGATGCGGTGCTGAACGGTACCGACCTCGAGTGTGGCAAGGTGTTCATGGTGCTCACCGAGGCTTTGGAGAAGGGGCTCATTCAGGAGAGCACCCTCGACTATCACCTTCGCAAGACCCTCTATGGACGTTTCGAACTGGGCATGTTCGACCCAGCCGAGATGCTTCCTTGGGCCAATCTCGCTCCAGAGGTTATCAGCAGCGAGTCCAACAACGAACTGGCTATCCAGGCAGCACGTGAGTCGATGGTGCTGCTTGACAACAGCAAGGGCGTTCTGCCCCTCTCAAAGAACCTCAAGCGCATTGCCGTGTTAGGCCCAAATGCCAACGATGTGGACTTGCTCAACGGCAACTATGGCGGCACTCCCACCAAGGAGCATCAGCACTCTTTGCTCGAAGGTATCCAGCAGGCACTTCCCAACACCGAGGTGTTCTACAAGAAAGCCTGCGAACTGGCCGATGAATACGCCACCATCCACCATTTGCAGGAGTTCAACGGCGGCAAGGGCATCAAGGCAGAGTTCTTCAACAACAACAGCTTGAGCGGCACCCCTGTCGTGACCAACTACTACAACGAACTGAACTTCTCCACCTTCGGTGCATGGGGCTTTGCGCAGGGAGTGAGCAAGGACACCCTCTCCGTGCGCCTCTCTGGTCAGTACAAGGCCACCTTCACCGGCGACATGCAATACACCCTCTCTACCGACAACGGCTATGTGCTCCGCGTGAACGGCAACGTGGTGGAGGAAGCCAAAGGCGGCAATGGACGTGGTGGTTTCCGACGTGGAGTGCCCAACTACAAGTCCTTCCCCGTCAAGGCTGGCGAGACCTACAACATCGAGATAGAATACAAGCACGGCAACGGCAACTTCGCCATGTTGCGTGGCGACATCTGCGAGCGCAAGCTGGTTGAATTTGACGACCTTGCCAACGAGGTGAAGGATATGGATGCCATCATCATCATCGGTGGCATCTCCGCCCGTATGGAGGGTGAAGGCGGCGATAAGGCCACCATCGAACTTCCCGTCGTGCAGCAGCGTCTTCTTCGTGCCATGCACGCCACAGGCAAGCCCGTCATCTTCGTCAACTGCTCTGGCTCAGCCATTGCCTTTGGCAGCGTGGAGGGACAGTACGACGCACTCCTTCAGGCATGGTATCCAGGTCAGGGTGGGGCGAAAGCATTGGCCGAGGTGCTCTTTGGCGACTTCAACCCCAGCGGCAAGCTGCCCGTCACCTTCTATCGTTCCAACGACGACCTGCCCGACTTCCTCGACTACTCGATGGAGAATCGCACCTACCGCTACTTCCGCGGAGAACCCCAGTTCGCCTTTGGCTATGGACTTTCCTACACCACCTTCCAGTGTGGTCAGGGCAAACTCTCCAAGACCTCCATGCCTGCCGACGGCAAGGTGACGCTCACCGTACCCGTCACCAACACAGGCAACCGCGAAGGAGCCGAGGTGGTGCAGGTGTATGTGAAAGCACTCGACTATCCTGATGCACCCATCAAGTCCCTCCGAGGCTTCCAGAAGGTGTACATCAACGCGGGTCAAACCACGCAGGCAACCATCACCCTCGATGGCGAGGCTTTCGAATACTACGACCCCTCCATCGACGAACTTTCCACTCGTCCAGGCCGTTATCAGATACTCTATGGCACATCCTCGCTCGACAAAGACCTCCAGCGCCTCGACTTCGTGGTGAAATGATGAAGGGATGAAAGTAACAAAGGAACATAATTTTTTGTTATTTTGTTATTTTTTGCGATTTTTCTATACGAATAGTTGTTTTTTCATAAAAAAGTGGTAGATTTGCAATCTGATTAAACTTTGTGTTGGCTTCTTTTCCGATTATGATGCAACGAAACTTCTTCTTCTCTTCTCTTGTGGCGCTGCTGTGTGCCATCCTGCCTTGCGAGGCGTGGGGACAGGAACGTGATTTGTTGATGCCGAACTTCGGACAGCTGTCGTCGGCTCATGTGAGGGTGCTGTTTCAGGATAGCGAAGGCTATATGTGGTATGGCATGAAGTCGGACGGACTCTATCGCGACGATGGCTACAATCTTATGAGTGTGAGGGCTGACTTCCTCCATCCTGAGGTGCAAATCAATAATAATATCACGGCTATCTGCGAGGACAGCAGGAACCGACTTTGGATTGGCACGAAACGAGGGCTGTACATCCTCGACAAGACGGACTATAGCGTCCGCCCGACGGGTGACAACACGCTGCAAATATGGACGTTTGATGCGTTGAAGGCGAGCATGGGCGACTCGGTGTGGGCGTATGCCAACAAGCATGTGCTGGTGTATGACAGCGAGGGACGATGTATCAGCCAGCAGCCTGTGGATAAGAATCCGCTGACCACCCAGAACCGAAAGGAGGTGACGGACAAGAGGGGCAACTTCTGGCATATTGATGATAATGGAGTGCCTTTTGTGACCATCAATCCTGTGATGGAACTGGAGGAGGTGGACATCACGAAGCAGCCGCTGTGCTTCAATGTGCCGAATGAGCGGTCGGGCATGACTGAGGAACATAAGATTCATAGTGTGTGGGCGATGTCGGACAGCACGAAGTTGGTGAGCACCAGTCTGGGCATGTGGATGGTGAGGGGCGGACAGAAGGATGCGGAGCCTGAGCAGGTGGGACCGAATTTCGGAGTGGTGAACACGTCGTCGCCTGGAGAGGATGGCCTGATCTACATGAACACGGAATGGCAGGGCCTGATCAGCTATAAGGATGGGCGGATAGAGAAACTGGACTCCACCATCCGCAATGCTTACGATATCTTTTATGATGACGGCAGGCTGTGGATCTGCACCAGCGACGGCAGGCTGCTGCAGTATGATGTGAAGAAGAAGGAGAAGATGGATATGTCGGAGGTGTGCTGTCTGGAGGGCGATGCCCCGATTGGCATTGTGGTGCTGAACTCGAAGGTGTGGCTGCTGTTCAACCAGCGCCTGCTCATCTTTACGCCTTACAGGGATCCGAAGGCAAAGCCCGTGATACGCTATGTGTTCCCTTCTGACCTCGACCCTCGTCCGATGTTCTTCCGAAGACTGTATTCCGATGGTGTCAACCGCATTTTTGTGGAGTGTGAAGACAAGTGCTTCGAGTTGAAGATGAAGGAGGAGTTTCTGAGAAAGAAGCCTGCTGCGAAGATTGCCCTTTCATCTTATCAGACGATTCACGGTGTGAAATATCCTGGCATGGACACACACGAGCTGAATCTGCAACCTGACGAGCGCGTGGTTCATCTCTTCTTCACCACGTTTGACCACATGAACACGCAGCATGTCCGCTTTGCCTACCGCTATCAGGGTGAACAGAACTGGAACTATCTGGAGATGGGAAAGAATGATGTGCACCTCACCCGAATCTCTGGGGGCAGTCAGACCATTGAGGTGATTGCCACGAACATGGATGGACAATGGGTGGAACAGGTGTTCACCCTGACGCTGAACCGTGAACCGTACTGGTGGGAGACGGTCTGGGCATATATAGCCTATGCGGTGGTGGCTCTGCTGTTGCTCGGCTTCAGCTTCAGCGTGGGACGGAGGATGGAGCGCCGTTGACATAGGCGTACTGGTTCTTCCGCTGGTATTGCTCTAATAGCTCCAGCAGTTTCTTGAACATCTCGCTGCGTTGGGGGCTGAGTTGGCCTTGAGCGAGACATTTCTTTTGGTATTTCAACCAATTGTGCATTTGGCGCTCTTCTGGATTGTATTTGGAAGGGCGCCTTTTTTCGTTCATCATGAAAGCCATGATGTGGCGGTAGTTTTGTTCCCAAAGTTCGTCATGTGTCATGGATGTTCCGTTTTTTAGGGTTGTTTTTTATACGGTAAGTGAGAAGGAGCAAGACCAGATAGCAAAGGAGGGTGGTGAGGAGGTCTGGATGCCATTTGAGGGTGGCGTAGGGTAGGGATGAAATGGTTTCGACGATAGTGTTCATGGTGGAGGCTGTCCAGTTGAGCAGGTCGGTGAGGATGCTGTGGACGGGAACGCACCAGAGGAAGACCCACCAAAGGATGCTGGTGAACATGAGGAGATAGACGAAGGGGGTGAGGATGAGGTTGCTTGCGATGGCGAGGAGTGGAATGCGGCCGAAGTGGTAAGCCACAAGCGGAGCGGTGAAAAGGGTGCAGAGAGCTGTGATGCAGAGGAGGCTTTGCAGAAAGTGCAAAATGCCATTGCGAATGGGATTCTCTGCCATGATTTGCTGACTGAAGAGGCTGATGCTGGCCACGGAGAGGAAGGAGAGCTGGAATCCTATATCGTGCAGATAGAAGGGATTGATGCACAGCATGACGAGAAAGGCTATGGCACAAGAATGGGATGACAGGTTGTCGCGGAAGATGGATTGGCAAAGCAGCAGGAGGGTGAACATGAGGGTGGCACGAATGAGGGAGGGTGGCATGCCCGTCATGAAGGCGTAGCACCAGAGGGTAACGATGATGAGGAGGTTGCTGACCCGCTGCCAACGGAGGGGAAGCACGTTCTTAAGGAAGAAGGCTTGTATGAACATGACGATGATGCCGACATGGAAGCCCGATAGAGCCAATACGTGACTGACACCTGCGTGTTCGTAAGCATTTCGGGTCTTTTGTGGTATATCCGTCTTTCGTCCGATGGTCATGGCTTCAACGATGGTGCTGGCTTCTTGGTTGAGTCCGTTGTCTTCGTAGATGTGGTGTAGGTCGGTCTGTATCTCTTTGGCGAAAAGGGTGAGGCTTTGGTGCTGTCTGCCTGGTTTGAATGTCCATTGTCCGCAAGTCGCATAGGCTGTAGCGCAGATGCCGTGATGGAACAGATGTTTTCTAAAAGCTCCGAATTCCCCCTCCCCGTTTTCTGTCCCTTCAAGATGTCTGGTGAGGGCAAGGATGGTGTCGCCTATGTGCAACGAGGCATAGAGGATGGAGTCATTTTCAGGTACCTTCCCATTTTTTCCTATATATAATAAGATGTGTGTTCCATCATCCTGCTGTAAGTTGAGTGCCCACGAATGAGGTTTGGGAGTGGGGAGTTCGGAGAGAAGGCCTTGACAGAAGGTGGTGTCTTGTGGTGTGCTGTCAGCCATGCTGTGGTGCTTTCGGGTGTAGAGCGTCATGCCGACGAGGAAGGAGAACGTCATGGCTGCGATGCCAAACGTCAGGTCTTGAGGTTTTAAGGTCTTGAGAAGGAAAAACGAGAGGGCGAGAACGATACAACAGAGGATGAGCAGGAGGGGTGTGCTCATGTAACTGACAAAAAGATTCGCCCCTATCATGCCCAGCGTGAAGGGAATGATGAGGCGAAGGAGGGGATAGTTTTTCAATTCTTCAATGCTTTCAGTTCTTTGATGCGTTCTTCTGGGTTTTCAGCTCCAAACACATAGCTGCCTGCCACGAGGACATCGACTCCTGCTTCAACAAGCCGTCGGCCTGTTTCGCCGTTGACACCACCATCCACTTCGATGAGAGCGTGACTGCCTGTCTTCTGTATCAGTTCCTTGAGTCTGCGCACTTTGTCGATGGAGTGCTCGATGAACTTCTGACCACCAAAGCCAGGGTTAACGGTCATGAGCAACACCATATCAACGTCTTGGATGATGTCGTCGAGCACACAGACGGGTGTGTGGGGATTGAGCGTGACACCTGCCTTCATGCCTGCATCGTGTATCTGCTGGATGGTGCGGTGCAGGTGGGGACAGGCTTCGTAGTGGACGTTCATCATGTAGGCTCCGAGGGCTTTGACCTGTTGGGTGAATTTGCCTGGATCAACAATCATCAGGTGCACGTCGAGGGGTTTCTTGCAAATCTTGGCGACGGCTTCAAGCACGGGGAATCCGAAGCTGATGTTGGGCACGAAGACGCCGTCCATCACATCGAGGTGGAGCCAGTCGGCTTCACTGCGGTTAATCATGTCGATGTCCTTGGTCAGGTTGGCAAAGTTGGCTGCCAAGAGGGAAGGGGATATTGTGGTCATTTTAACGTGAAACTTGTTTGTCCAATCATTTGTTTGTCACAGAAGATGAAGAGCTTGTAGGTGCCAGCTTCGAGGAACTCGGTCACGTCGCTGTACATGGTCACTTTCTCTTCCTCGCCTGTGTAGTCAATGTATTTCTTTTCGGTGTATTCAAGTTCGGTGTTCTCGTAGGGGAACGTGCCTTTCTTGCCCATCACTGAGTTGTCGGGCTTGAGGATGCGGGCATAGACGATGCGCTGTCCGTTCTGTGCTGTCACATTTTTCACGATGGTGAAGCCAAAGGCCAGTTTCTTCACGTCCTTTACCTTCTGCGTGTCCTTGCTCTTCTTGTTTTTCGGAGTCACCCAGAACCCCGTGGCATCCAGCTGCGCGGCAATGTTCACCTTGTCTTTCAGTTGGTTGCGCTCGGTGGAGAGGTTGGTGATTTGAGCGGTCTGCTCAGCCATCTGCGTTTTGATTTGTGTGTTCTCCTCGTTGAGCGACTGGTTCAGGCGGTTGAGCGAATCGACCTGCATAATGTAGCTTTGTAGTACTGCACGGAGAGATGCGATTTCTGCTTTCAGTCGTTTGATTTCGGCAGCATCGGTGGCCTTGGTGCGTTCCAGCTCTTCAAGCAGTTGCTGCGTGTGGCGACGTTCGTTCTCAATCTGTGCGATGAGGCTGTCGTTCTTGATGGTGCGCTGCAACTGCTCATACTGCAAGTCAAATTCCTTATACTGGTTCTCCATCTCCTGCTTCTCCAGCTCTGCCAGTTCCTTCAGGTCTTGGTTCTCTTCAAGAAGTGGCTTTGTGTAGAGTTCGTGATACAACAGCACGGCTGCAGCGATGGCAATGAGTGCCACCATGATGGCAATGACAATAATTCCTGTGTAACCTTTCTTTGGAGCTTTTCCTGAATGTAGCTCTCTATTCGTTTCGTTAGTTTCCTCCATGAGTTTTTGGTTGTTTTTCTTATTCTTTGCAAAGATAATAAAGAATTAGGAATTAGGAATTAGGATTTAGAAATTATTTTTCATACCTTTGCAAAAAATAACAGAAAAGACCTACATGCTGAAGAAAAAGATAACGCCGCAAGAAGTGGCCATCGTGAAGAAAGACTTTGAAACGAGTAGGAATGTTGTCATTGTTTGCCACACCTCGCCCGACGGTGATGCCATCGGTTCATCGCTGGGGTTGTATGAGTATATGAAGCGGAAGGGCAAGCAGGTGACGGTTATCGTGCCGAACTACTTTCCCGACTTTCTGCACTGGATGAAAGATGCTGACAAAATTGTCCGCTTTGACTGGCAGAAGACCGCCTCTTACACAGCTCTGAAGATGGCCGACCTTATTTGCTGCCTCGACTTCAACGACATGCGCCGCATTGATGACCTTGGTGTGGCGGTGATGCGGATGCGCTGCAAGCGTCTGCTCATCGACCACCATCTTGACCCAAACCGTCAGCAGTTCGGTCACATCATCTCCCATCCCGAAATGAGCAGCACAAGCGAACTGCTCTTCCGTCTGCTCGATGCGATGGGCGAACTGAATAGCTTGACCTTTGCGGGAGCTGAAGACATCTATGCGGGCATGGCGACCGACACGGGTTTCTTTTCCTTCAATAGCAACGACCCCGACATCTTCCTCATCATCAGTGAATTGCTCCGAAGGGGCATTGATAAGGACAAAATCAACCGCAACATCCAGAACAACTACTCTCCCGACCGCTTGCGGCTGATTGGTTATGTGCTGTATGAGAAGTTGCAGGTCTTTCCGGAACTCCACGCCTCGCTTTTTGCCATCAAGAAGGAGGAACTGACTCAGTTCCACTATCTGAAGGGCGACATGGAAGGCATCGTGAATATGCCGTTGCAAATCAAGGGGCATAAGTTGAGCATCTGTCTACGCGAAGACACAGAGCGTCCGCTCATTCGTGTATCAACGCGTTCGGTCGATGATTTCCCCTGCAACGAGTTCTGCACGGAGTTCTTCAATGGCGGTGGTCATAAGAATGCAGCGGGTGGCACGTTGGAGTGTACGATGGAAGAAGCTATCGACATAGCTATGAAGGGCTTGGAGACTTGGCATGACCGACTCGCTGATGTGCCTTCAAAGGAAGAAGACAAGAAGGACGCAAAGGAGGCAACCACGATGGAATCCGTGACAGGAATAGAGGACGATAAGAAGGAAGACAAGTCAGAGGAAACGAAAGAAAAATAAACTTAAAACCAACCGATATGAAACGAAACCTGTTGTTTTTGTCGCTGTTGCTGGCGGCAGTGGGCACGAATGCTCAGGTAGCCTCGGTGACGAGTCCCGATGGTCGCCTGAAAGTGAATCTGGATGTGAAGGCAGGAAAGCCTGTCTATGAAGTGTTCTACGATGGAAAGCAGATGCTGGACGAGAGTCCGCTGGGTTTTGTGGCCGACAATGGCGACTTTTCGCAAGGCATCACCTTCGAGGGCATGAAAGAGACTCACCTGGAATTTAACTACGATCTGCGTGCCAGCAAGCAGAGCCATGTGCATGTGGATGCAAACCAGCTGGTGGTGACGCTGAAGAACGCACAGGGAAATCCCTTCGATGTGGATTTCCGTGTGAGCAACAACGATGTGGCATTCCGCTACGCCATTCCCAACCATCCCAGCCGTGCGAACGAGAAGAAGTTCTCCATCCGCATCATGAAGGAGGCTACTGGCTTTGACCTGCCTGGCGGAACCACCACGTTCCTCACCCCTCAATCGCATGCCATGATTGGCTGGAAGGGTACAAAACCCAGTTATGAAGAGGGGTATGGCTATGATGAACCGATGGACAAGAAGAGTGGTTATGGGCATGGATATACGTTCCCTTGTCTGTTCCGCATACCCTCCCTCCTGCAGGGAAAGGAGAGGGGAGCGGATGGGTGGGTGCTCATCTCCGAGACAGGTGTGGATTCCCGCTACTGTGCCTCCCGCCTCTCCGACATGAAGGGCGATGGACTCTATACGGTGGAGTTCCCGATGCCAGAAGAGAACAACGGCAATGGCACTGTGGAACCTGCTTTTGCTTTGCCGGGCGTGACTCCTTGGCGCACCATCACGGTGGGCGCATCGCTCAAGCCGATTGTGGAAACAACGGTGCCGTGGGATTATGTGACTCCTCGCTACGACACTCCCCATCATTATGAATACGGAAAAGGCACATGGAGTTGGATTGTTTGGCAGGACAACTCCATCAACTACGATGACCAGGTGAAGTACATCCAGTTGGCTAAGGCAATGGGCTTCAAGTATGTGCTCATAGACAACTGGTGGGACACGAACATTGGCGTGGAGAAGATGGAGCAGTTGGTGAAGTATGCACAGAGCCAGGGCGTGGATGTGTTCCTGTGGTACAGTTCCAGCGGATGGTGGAACGACATCGAGCAAGGCCCGATCAACATCATGAGTGACCCCATCAAACGTAAGCAATATATGCGCTGGATGAACCTGATTGGTGTGAAGGGCATCAAGGTCGATTTCTTCGGAGGCGACAAGCAGGAGACGATGCGTCTGTATGAGGAGATTCTCTCCGATGCCGACGACAACCACATCATGGTCATCTTTCACGGCTGCACCATTCCTCGTGGTTGGGAGCGTATGTACCCCAACTATGTGGGCAGCGAGGCTGTGCTGGCATCTGAAAACATCTACTTCGGACAAGGCGCTGCCGACAAGGAGGCGAAAGATGCGGCCACGCACCCCTTCATCCGCAATGCCATCGGTTGCATGGAGTTTGGCGGCTGCTTCATGAACCGTCACATCCACAAGGGCAACAAGGGAGGCACCACGCGCCGCACCACTGACTGCCACGAACTGGCCACTTGCGTCCTCTTCCAAAACCCCATCCAGAACTTCGCCATTACCCCCGAAAACCTTCCTGCCCATGCACTGGGTGAGGATTCCGCTGCGGACAGCAAGGCTTCGGAAACCATCGATTACAATGCCCCTGGAGCACCTGCTCCTGCCATCAGCATGGACTTCCTGCGTCAGGTGCCCACCACGTGGGACGAGACCGTTTTCATCGATGGCTATCCGGGTAAGTATTGTGTGCTCGCCCGTCGTCATGGCGACACTTGGTACATCGCTGGCAACAATGCCACAGGTGCTCCTCTCACGCTCAAACTCAACCTCCCCATGCTCCAGAAGGGCGATAAGGCCACGCTCTACAGCGACAACCTCAAAGACCGTGAACCCCGAAAGTCTGAACTGAAGGTGAGCAACCCCAAGGCTGTCAGCGTGACCATGGCTGACCAAGGAGGCTTTGTGGTGGTGAAATGATGGAGAAATGATGGTGAAATGATAGGATATAAGCGAAAAAACTTCAATACACTCTTTTTTTATTAACCCTAAAAACATTAAAAACGAAATGAAAAAGAATTTTCTGATGCTTGCAGTGGCACTGATGTGCTTCTTTGCAGATCTGAACGCACAGTGCAACTGTGCTGGTGGCAATGGTGGTGGCGTGAAGCGTCAGCCTGTCAACATGATTCTTGATGCCGACTTTGGCAGCTCGACAGACGACCTTGTTGCGCTGATGATGTTGAACCACTACATCGACGAGGGGCTGGTTGACCTCAAGGGTGTCGTGGTGGATCGCGAAGGCGAGAACAACGCTGGTGTGGTGGACATCTTCAACACTTACTACGGTCACCCCTACATCCCCGTCGGTTTGGAGCGTAATGGCGTGAAGAATCCTCGCGTGTTCATCCCTTACAATGGCATTTGCGACCTGAAAGATGCACAGGGCAACCCGCTCTTCAAGCGCAGCTTTGATGCCAGCAAGTGCATGGATGGTTGGAAGCTTTATCGCAAGCTGTTGAGCAAGGCTGAAGACAAGTCTATCGTGATTGTGGCTATCGGTTTTGCCACTTCGCTGGCGCAGCTGATGGAGTCGAAGGCCGACGAGTACTCCAAGCTCAGCGGTGTTGACCTCTTCGCCCAGAAGGTGAAGGCCGTGTATGTGCAGGCAGGTCGTTTCGAACCTGAAGACAGCACGAGTGGCTACAACATGCGCGCTGCTTCGAAGCAGGCTGCTGTGTTCTACGACAAGTTGCCTGAGAGTGTGGAACTGATTATGTCGCCAAGTTATGTGGGTGAGAGCATGAACTATCTGCCAGAGGATGTGATTGCCGACCTCTCATGGACAGACCACAACCCCATCAAGGCGGTGTACACGAACTATACTTGCGATACAGGCCAGCGTATGTGGGATGTGAACTGTGTGACGAACGCTATCTTTGGCGATGGTGGCTTCAACATGTCGGCTCCAGGCTTTGTGACTTTCGTGGACAAGGGTGAAGAATCTCTTATGCTTTTCAAGCAAGACCCTTACGGCAACGCCCGTTATCAGCTTCCTTTTGACACTTACGGCAGCATGGAGAAACTGATGGAGATGCGTCGCCACAACAGAATGAGAAAGTAAAAACTAATGTAAAAGTGAAAAATGAGAGATTTGCTACCGCAGCAGTAGGTCATCTTATTGACTTACCCGTGCGGTAGCAAATCTCTCATTTTTCACTTTTACATTTTTCTTCTCTTCAATTGTTATCCTTCCCTGAAAAAGTCCAGCATTTCGAAGATTTCCTCTTTGTTGGCTGTCTGATTGATGCGGATGTCGCCTATGCCCGCCAATAGGGTGAAGTTGATGATGCCTGCGGTGTTTTTCTTGTCGTGCGTCATGTAGCCATATAATTCCTCGTAGTCATCGCAGGTGATGGGTAATGTACCGTAGTTTCCCTTAATGAATCGAACCGTTTGACGCATCTTGTCTGTTGGAAATCCTGTCTTGATGCAGGAGAGGTAGAGTTCGCAGATGAGTCCCCAAGCCACAGCATAGCCATGCAGGTAGGGTTTGCGATTGAGTGCCCAACTCTCGAAAGCGTGTCCTGCCGTATGTCCAAGGTTGAGTGCCTTGCGGATGCCGTGTTCCAGGGGGTCTTCTTTCACAATATGTTCCTTGATGGCGACAGAGGTGCCAACCATCTGGCCAAGGTGCAGGTAGTCGATGTTATCCACGTCGAACGTGAGCAGTTCTGCGAAGTTCTTGTCGTTCGAAATCAATCCATGTTTCAGCATTTCTGCATAGCCGGAGAGGACATTCTCGTGGTCAAGAGTTTTCAGGAACTCAGTGTCGATGATGACTGTTTCAGGGGCATTGAACACGCCAATCTCATTCTTCAAGCCATTGAAATTGATGCCTGTCTTGCCACCCACACTGGCATCGACCATGCTCAATAGCGTTGTGGGCACGTTGATGTACTTGATGCCTCGCTTGAAGGTGCTGGCAGCAAAGCCTCCGAGGTCGGTCACCATGCCACCTCCGAGGTTGACCAGCAGCGAATGACGGGTGCCGCCACCATTGCCCAACTCTGTCCATACACCTGCCAGCGTGTCCAGCGTCTTGTGGGTGTCGGTGGCACCGATTGTGATGTGCACAGCCTCTGCCAAACAGGGAATGTCCTTTACTAGAGGAAGGCACAATTGGTGGGTGGTTTCGTCAGTCAGCAGGAAGAGTTTGTCGTGCTTCACCTCCTCCACCGCCGCAGTCAACGTCTGCATGATATGGGTTGAAATAACTACTTTATTTGCCATGAATGAGTGATAATTTGATGCAAAGGTAAGAAAACTAAAAACTAAAAACTAAAAACTGAAAATAAAAGTATGTGTTTGGAGGATAAAAAGGTCTGGTAACTTAAACTTTTAGTCTATAGTTTTTAGTTTTTAACTCAAATTCCGTACCTTTGCATCACATTTAATAAGGAATAGTTATGATTCATGTGATTGACACCGCTATTGAAGGTGTGAAGATTATTGAGCCTAAACTTTTTGGCGATGCTCGGGGATACTTCTTCGAGTCGTTTTCGCAGCGTGAGTTTGAGGAGAAAGTTTGCAAGACCGTGTTTGTACAGGACAACGAAAGTCAGTCGGTGGCAGGTGTGGTTCGTGGTTTGCATTTCCAGAAGCCTCCGTTTACCCAAGCCAAGTTAGTGCGTGTGGTGAAGGGATCTGTGCTGGATGTGGCTGTCGATATTCGCAAGGGAAGTCCTACGTTCGGCCAGCATGTGGCCGCTATGCTTTCTGCTGAGAACCATCTCCAGTTCTTCGTGCCACGTGGTTTTGCGCATGGCTTTGCCGTATTGAGTGAAGAGGCTGTGTTCCAGTACAAGTGTGACAACTACTATGCTCCCCAGAGTGAAGGTGCCATAGCATGGGATGACCCCGACCTTGGTATTGATTGGATGGTGCCGATGGAAAATCGCATTTTGTCAGAAAAAGATGCACACCATCCAAGATTGAAAGATGCCGAATTGGTGTTCGACATCAACGTTCCGTTATATTGAAACGAAGAAGTAGAAGTGAAAAATTTGCTACCGTAGCAGTTGGTCATCTTATTGACTTACCCGTGCGATAGCAAATTTTTTACTTTCCATTTTTCCCTTTTGCCTTTTACCTTACAATCGTGAAATTTTCGTTGAGTGTGAAAGTCTTCTCATAATTTTTTGTCTTGACAGTGTAAGTGTTGCCCATCTCGAACATGGAAATGCTGAGCAAGCTGGAACAGCGTTGTAGGGAGAAGGGCACGGTGATGGTGTCGAGCAGTTTTCCCTTGGGGTCATAGAGGTGGATGGGTTGGTTTTCTGAAATGTCGATGCCGATGAGAAGGGCGGTGGGTTGTTTGGCTGTGTAGGTGGTGGGTACGGAAGGCATGTCGCCCATTCCTGCACCAACGGAAAAGACGCGGCCACCCGAAATGGCGATGGGGGAGAAGTCACAGTCAAGCCCTTCTTCGGGTGCACCTGCCTGGCTCCAAGCAAAGACCGTTCCATCGGTGATGATGATGGCAGGGTCTTGCTGTTCATGTTGCTGTTGGTTTCCGAAGGGCATGAAGAAAGCACCGGCAAGGTTCGCATCGACGGCATCGTTTGTCGTGCTGATGGCTACCACGTATGCACCGTCAAACTCGATGGGGGCATTGGCATTGATGGCATCATCGACAGCGGTCACATGCACGTTGCCGCTGTTGAAATCAACGCCTTCCTTTCCCTCGATGCCTTCAGCGCCAGACGAGGAAGTCTTCACGGTCACGTTGCCGCTGTTTACGATGACCTGCCCCAAGGATTTGATGCCTTTGGCGGTGCTGATATATTTGCGCTTGCCACCAAAACCACCCCCTGGAGGCATCATGCCGCCTTCGCCTTGAGGAGGGAAGCCACCTTGGATGCTGTCATTGCCTTCAAATTGTGGTCTTCCGAAACCACCCATGAAGCCACCACGACGGGTAGTATCATTGAACTCACCACGTGGGCCACCAAAACCACCCATGGGAAATTCGCCGTTTTCCCTCATCTCTTCGAACCGTTGGCGCATTTCCTCCATCTGAGCCTTAGCCTCCTCGGGCAGGTCGTCAAAACTGAAATTAGCTGGAGGACCACCAAAACCCATCATGCGTGTGGTGTCTTCGCCAAGGTTGTTGCCTGTGGTTTCCACGTTCAAGGTCAATTCCTCAATGGTGATGTCGTCCTTGCATCGGATGCCCTTGCAACCATCGCCTTTGGCAAGGACATTCAGCGTTCCCGTACCCGAAAATTTCACCTTGTCCTTTGCCCAAATGACAGCCGCCTTGTGGTTGGCGGTGTCGTTGCAGGCAGCAATCGTGAGGGTGTTCTCTGTGCCCTTAGCTGCCGTAATCTCAACCTTCTTCTTGTTTTTCAGCCAGATGGGGGCACCTTCTTGAGAAGTGAGCGTAAGTCCTTTCATCTTCACTTTGGCCTTACCAGCTGTTTTCAAGATGAGTTGTCCATCTTCACTTTTGCCGCTCATCAACACCGTGAGTTTGTGTGTCTGATAGGTGCTGACCACACTCACATGCGCCCCATTCACTTCCACGCTCACACTGTCTTTTGCCTGTTGTTCCACCTTCGCCGTCGTACCATTGAAGCGAATGGTGATGTCTTCTGCATGGCACACACTCCCCATCATCAGGGATAGTGTCCATGCCATCATGATCTGTCTTCTCATGTCAACTTTCAATTATATATAATAATGTGTCATATTCTGTTTAGATGTGTTCCCGTTTCAATGGCTTAAACCTCCATCGCTTTTTTAGGAATATTTAAACAAAGAGCAGAAAAGCATTTGCAAAGTTATGAAAAAAAACGGGATTATTTGCCTATCTACTGAAAAAGCCGTTACTTTGCTGAAAATAGCAATCGTATGGCTGATTATTTTGATATAGCATCGCAAGAAGATGTGTTTTCCTCCTATGCCGCAGAGAATGGAATGCAGGAGCACAACCGCGAAATGAACTTGGCGTGGCAGTTTGTGACAGGCACGAACGTGTCGGTCTTTCTGACGGGTAAGGCAGGAACGGGGAAGACAACGTTTCTGCGGACACTGAGGGAACGGACGCCCAAACGGATGGTGGTGCTGGCTCCTACGGGGGTGGCTGCCATCAATGCACAGGGACAAACCATCCACTCGTTCTTCCAGTTGCCCTTTGGCCCCATCGTGCCGGGCATGACACAGGGAGAGCGCAAGAGCCACTTCAAGATGAGCAAGGAGAAGAAGAATCTCATCAAGACGTTGGACCTGCTGGTGATTGACGAAATCTCGATGGTCAGATGCGACGTGCTCGATGCGGTGGATCAGGAACTGCGAAAATATCGTGACCGCAGCAAGCCGTTTGGAGGTGTGCAGCTGCTGCTCATTGGCGACTTGCAGCAGTTGGCTCCTGTGGCTCAAGAACGGGAATGGTCGCTGCTTTCCCCATACTATTCAACTCCCTATTTCTTTGGCAGCAAGGCCTTGCAGCAGATTCAGTATGTGACGATTGAACTGATGCACATCTACCGTCAGCAGGATGCGGCCTTCATCGGTCTTTTGGCGAAAATTCGCAATAATCAGGTGGACACGCCTACGATGAATGCCCTCAATGCAAGGTTTGTGCCTGATTTCATGCCACCGAAGAATGAGGATTGGATTCGTCTGACCACACATAATCGCATGGCTCAAGCCTACAATGAAACTCAACTTGATGCCTTGAAGACGAGGGAGGTGGCCTTCATGGCAGAGATTCACAAGAACTTCCCTGAAAGCAGCTATCCTGCCGAAGAACGCCTCGTGCTGAAAGAGGGTGCGCAGGTGATGTTCATCAAGAATGACCCCAATCCTGGCAAGGAATACTACAACGGAAAGATTGGTACGGTGAAGGGATTTGTGTGGAACGATGACAGCGACGAACGGCTGATTGTCGTGCATTGCAAGGAGGATGACCGCATGATTTATGTGCCTCAGCTGACATGGGAAAACACCAAGTATGTGATTGACGAGGAAACAAAGGAGATTCGTGAGGAGGTGGAAGGCACCTTCAGACAATATCCTTTGCGACTCGCATGGGCCATCACGGTACACAAGAGCCAAGGCCTGACGTTCGACCATGCTGTGCTCGACATCACCGACTCCTTCACGCATGGGCAGGTGTATGTGGCACTGAGCCGTTGCCGCACCCTCGAAGGCATGGTGCTGGCGCGTCCGTTGATGGCAGGGTCGGTCATCACCGATGCCTCGGTGAACGCCTATATTGACCGCGAACTGGCGGAGGCGCAGCAGACGGAGGGTAAATTGCCGCAGATGAAGTATGACTATTTCATGACGTTGCTCAACGAACTTTTCGATTTCCAGACGTTGAGGCATGACACACAGTATCTCTACAGGGTGGTGAACGAGCACCTTTATTCCTCCTATCCCGACTATCTTTCGACCCTTCAGCAGGTGCTTCCCGAAGTGGATGCCCAAGTGATGGCTGTTGCCGTGAAGTTCCGTCAGCAGTATGTGCTGCTCATGCAGCAGAGCGGTGCTTCCTTTGCCCGCAATGAGCATCTGCAAGAACGGCTGAAGGCAGCCATGGGTTATTTTGACGATAAGCTTCATGAACTTTTCGACCCCGTGGTGGCTGCCTCGAAAGTGAACATCAACAACAAGCAGGTGGTCACTCAATACAACAATGCCCTTGATGCTTTCATGCTCTCGCTGAAACTGAAAATCGGTGTGTTCAGCCGTCTGCAACCCACAGGCTTCAATGTACGGGACTTTCTCAATGCCAAGGCAAAAGCGGTGCTGGATGAAGTGAAGACCCTCTCCCCATCCCTCTCTCATCATGGGGAGGAATACCGTCCGGATGGCTCTCCCCGTAGAGGGGATGATGTCCGCAGGACAGAGAAAGTCTCTAAGAACAGGACCGAGAGAGCCTCTAAGAAGGAGAAGGTGGATACCAAACGCGAGACCCTCAAACTCTTTCTCGACGGCAAGCCCATCAAGGAAATTGCAGCTCAACGTTCCCTCACCGTTGGCACCATCGAGAACCACCTCGCTCATTTTGTGGAACTGGGCGAACTGAAAGTGGACGATGTGGTGAGTACGCCCCATCAGAAAATCATCCGTGGCATCGTCAAGTCCTTCAGCAAAGCCTATTCACTCTCCGAGGTGAAAAACCTCCTCCCCAGCGACTACACCTATGCGGAAATCAAACTGGTGATTGCGGACATGAACAAAAAGTGAATCCTCTTTTCTGCCATTTTTGAATCCTCAACGCTTGGAAAAGTCCTCCTTTTTCCCTACCTTTGCATACGGGAAGAGAATTGTTTTTGTGCTCTCGGTGTTAAAACTCCCTTTCTTTCTGTAAAGATGCACCTTTTAGCCGAAAGCACCCCTTCTTTTCTTAAATTCATTCTATGAATTATATAATCCATTCTTAGAATTGTGTAATCCATACTATGAATTATATAATCCATACTATGAATCTAAAGTGGAAACGACGCTGAGTAAGAAGAGGTTGTTGCACTGAGGCAAAAGAGAATACGGCACAAGGGCAATGGTGGATATTCCACATTAGCGATGGTGTATATTCCATAGAGGTGATGGTGAACACCTCACACAAAAATCATAGAGAACACAGAAAAGATGGAGTGGCTTTTTCGATTGCCTAAATTCCGCGCGGAATTTGGGCTTTTCTCTTTTAACTCAAAAAAACGTGAGCAATCTACTTCGCTTACGTTGTTCGAGGTATTGGGGATAACCTTGGTGGCTTAAACGAGTAAATGCCCACGCCGAGCGGCGTGAACTATCTACTTCAGTCCTTGCTACTGTTGTCTAATTCCCCAATTATCGAACAACAAGAATCAAAAGTGGATATTCAGTCCTCCTTATCTTATTTTAACGTGAGTTCGATGTAAGGGCTTCCGTAGATGGGGAATTTGTGCGGTTCCACATATACCACGAACGCACACCCGTATCCACCGCCATCGCACACCTGCATCCTCCACCATCGTACACCCGTATCCACCGCCATCTCACACCCGTATCAACCTCGCCCTGTCACCCGTATCAACCTCAGGCTGTCACCCGTATCAACCTCGTACCGTCACTCTTCATCACCGTCAATGAAACGACTGACAGGAGTGTGAGATGATGCCTGCGAGATGGACGAAGACATGAGTGGGCAAAGGGAGTGGATGCGGCTCTCTGTTGTTTCTTATACCGAATTCGCGTAGTTTTAGCACTTTTTTATATTTTCACGATGGTTCTTCAATGTCTTGTAGAAATCTACCACCTCTCGCATTGAGGCGATATACATTTTTAGTCGCCTACCATTGAGCGGTGTCCGCTTGCCATCCATCCAACTCAGTTCTTGGAACTCCCGGCAGAATGTCTCGTAGTCAATCTTCCCTTGCTGATACCATAGCAACGCGTCGGCATAGACAGAGTAATACAAATTGCAGAACGGCTTGAAGAAGATGAAGTGCTCATCGTCTGCATACACCTTCTTGCAAAACTCCTCCACCACGTTTGGCACGAAATACTCATCAGCATATTCATCCACAAGTTGCCTGAACTCCTTGTAGGTGTCAATGCATTCATTCACGCTTTCCTCCTTGGTTTGCAAGAAGTCTGACGGCGATGAATGAATGATAGTCATCTGATTCATCATTGCTGCCATCCGTTCTGCCTGCTGATAGGAAGTCTTCTCTTCACTCATGAATAACTCTCTATGAAGCATCGCCAAGTGATATTTACCGTAAGTTTGTGTCAACTTACAGGCCAGCGTCACATCAAGCGCACGACGTTGATAGCGTTCTGGCAACCCTTGTTGTAGTTTTATGTGACTGAGTGTTTTCTCAGAGAAATAGTTGTTTGGTGATTTCATTTCACAACTGTATTTCTAACTGTTGCCTTTTGAAAAATTGGTTATGCATGTTGTTAATTGCTTGAAACAATTATTTGTGGCATTTTGGACATTTATGTCCCTTTGTTCTTTTATTTATGGAAACTTCCCATTCATATCCGCAATGATGACATATCCAATTTGCACGATAACTTGAACCTGCAGAATAGTCATTGGGTGTACCCTCGTTTTTCGAATAATCCCAGTCCTTTATCAAATGAGGGTGGGTATCTGCGAAAGCCCCCTTTAATTCTACGATTCTTTTACGTTGAGAAAGAATTCTTTGTTTATCTGCACATTGGTTGCAACCCCGACCCTTTGCTCTTGCATCCATTGTTGCCTGCCAGGAATGGCCACAAGTTCTGCATATCCACCATACTTTTTTACCACAATGTGGGGGAAGCGTTTGGGGGTCTAACCCTCTATTTCTAACATAATCCCATTCTTTCAACAAATGTGGATAATTATCTGCGAATGATCCCTTAAATGCTATGATTCTTTTGTGTTTGGAAAGAGTTCTTTGCTTATCTGCACATTTGGGACATCCTTCCCCCTTATTACGATGACCAACTCCAACTGCCCAATGGTGACCACAAGTCTTACATACCCACCATACTCTCTTACCGTTATTGACTGTAATCTTATCAGGTGTAAGGTCTCCATTTCTATCATAATCCCATTCTTTTACAAGTTCTGGATTTTGAGATAGCAAGTCATTCTCTCCAGGGGATAAAATAATCCCTGCACAATATGGGCAGCCATGCCCCTTAAGGCGAGTGTTAACTTGTGCCTTCCACGAATGTCCTTTTTCACATTTCCAGTAAAATTTCTTTGTACTTGTACAAAGTATATATTCTGGTTTAATGTCGCCATTCTTTTCATAATCCCACTGTTTAGCCACTTCGGGGATTCGGGCTACTATACTGTTTTCTTTCTCTGATTGTATATAAAGTGCATATATTTGATTCCTATCTCTTTCAATATCAATGTCTAATTGATCAATGTACTCTTCTTTACCACATAACTTAAGTATTTCGTTTATAGCCCATTTTAGATAAGTGTGGTCACCTTGATATTTTACATAAATAATACCATTAGACACTTTGTCGTAATCACCTTCTTTTATCCTTATCAGTCTTATACCATTATCTGCTAAAAGCTGGTTCTTCTTTTTTTCTCTATTTTGAGACTTTAAGGTTGAATGGTAATAGGCACCATCATATTCTATAGCAGTATTCCATTCTTTTTCGCCTAAAAAAATGTCTATTTCCTCCCCTTTGAATATATACCTATTTTGTGCTGTTGTCACTTTTCTAAGATAAAAATATATTGCTTGCTCTGGGAAAGAAGTTCCCCATTCTTTTTTACAATATGGGCAGCCTACATTTAGATTTGCACGAACACTAACGTATTGAGCCCAATGATGGCCTTTGTGACAAATCCAATTAACGCGCTTATAAAGATGCGCAGTTACATTATATGGAGTCAATTCTCCATTTTTCTTATAATCCCATTCGTCTGCTAATTGAGGATGAGACTCAACAAGTGTTTTATTGCCAAATCTCTTTAATTGTTTATCTTTGTATGAGCATTTTTCACAGCTAAATATGGCTTTTGCATGCGAGACGACCATACTTTCCCACTCATAACCACAAACATGACATTTCCAATAAACTCTAATGTTTGATCCGGCAGTAACTTGGGTAGGTAAAAGTTCACCATTTTTTTCGTAATCCCAATCTTTTGCTCTTTCTGGAAAAATGTCTGCAAAACTACCTTTCTTGTTTATTCTTTCAGTGTTCACATTCTTTAAACTGCAATTTGGACATCTGAAACCTTGAAGTCTCCTGCGACTAGGAGCAGCTTGCCAGCTATGTCCGCATACAGAACACTTCCACCATACTTTATGGGAACTTCCTGCAGTTAGGGTATTTGGATTATGATCTTTGTTTTTTTCATAATCCCATTCTTTTATATAGTCGTCATACTTGGCAATGGGTAAAAGTTTTGTGTATCTCATACTGTTCGTTTCTTTAAAATCTGATTGATATTAGTTGTCGAGAGGCCTAAACACAACGTAAAATCCTTGTTGTTCCATATTATTCTATCTGATATTATACACATGTTCTAAGATTTCATTTCTCGCTGTCGCCACCATTCATTATCGAATCAATACGTTGTCTTTCTTCTTTAATACAACTTTGGCTTAATGTCCGAAACGCTTCTAAAATGTCAGTTAATGGTTTAATGAGTTGATGGGCTAATTCAGAGTACTGGTTAGAATCCATATTCTTTGAATCTATGCCCATTTCTGCTATTAGATGGTTCAGATTGTCTGAAGCCTCGTTGGATATGGGAGTTTTGTTATAATAGAGACATGCAAGCATTTGTATGTCATTGACAACAGACATGTAGCAAGCGTAATTATCTGCTAGCTTCTTTTGGTATGTATCACTTATCGTAGTCTTTCTGTTCTCACTGATTACAAGATTGAGAGTTGTATCAGCTTGCTTAAGGGTCTTATATACGGCTTTAATCTTTTGTTGAATAGATTCAAAAGATGACACCGGAATGGAATTGATGATTTCCCATATTTCGTTCTCCTGAAAGGCTGAGATGTATTTGGCAAGTGCCTCGCGTAAAACATTAAGCCATTGTATCTCTTGCTGATATAAGAATAAGTTTCTTTGGAGTTGTCGATTCTTTTGGTTCTCCAATCTATTGTTTTCAACTAATTTTGTATACCCGCTATTTATATGCATCCGGTTTTTTCCATCATCTCTTTGCTTCTCAAACCTAAGTGAAGCCATTTCTTCTTTATGATTCTTTTGCTGAATAAATAAGATAATAAAGGCGGTCAATGAACTAATGGTTGCGCCGAGATAGCTCCCCCAGAACGACATCCAATCTTGTAATGTACCTACACTTAATTGGCTTGTTGGCATGAAAACCAAAAAGTTCAATAGAATAGGCAATCCGATTATAAAAATTGCAATAACAATTATCCACCAATACTTTTTCATGTAGTTTTTCATTTCTTTCATTTTATGCTTCTTTTCTATTTTTTGTTACTTTAAGCTGTTTGTCTGCACGGCTTTGAGCCTCTTTCGCTGCTTGTTTTGCAAGTACTGCTGTTTGTTCTGCCTTTTTATGGGATGAACGCCCTTTGTTGGTACCTAATATCAAGTCCATTTTTTTACCCAACTCTGCAATGTCGCATCTTACCTCTTCTCTGAAAATAGCCTGTTCACGCAACAAGGTTGCAATGTCATGAAGAATAGCAGCGTATTCAGATGATTGTGCAGTGATTTCCTTTTGTTCCTTTATATTAGCATTGGGGGAATTCGGGTCAACAATGAAATCAAAAACATTCAGGGTGAATGTGGTGCAGAATTTAAGTAAACGGACGACAGGAAGCCTATGAATTGCAAGGAGCGACTCTTTAACACGGTTTGGGTGTAAACCAACGAAAGGTGCAGCATCACGATACGAAGATATCATACCAGAACTTATTACTTTTTGGATTGCATCTCTATCATAGTAGCACTTTTTGTAACCACTATATACAATATAGTCCTTATGTTGAGAGACTATATTCTTGTCATCCATGGAGATGAAACGACTGACGGGAACCTGTAAACCATTGGCGAGGTCTAAAAGCTGTTGAACTGATATTTTTGATGGGGTCTGAACAATACGATACCATGTGGCAATAGCAATGTTTGACTGTTTAGAGATTGCCCCATGTGTCATAAATAAAACACGAGGTAACTCTTTCAATAATTTTTCATTCAGTTGCATAAGTTTATAGATTTGTGAGTGCAAAGGTAATTATAAACTATCATATCAACAAGAAAATTCTCAAAAAAGTTTGTTTTAACAATCATTTTTGTAGTTAAACTAAACTATATTACCTTGTTTTTGATAGTTCTTGTAATTTTTCCGTAATTCTACAGATGAAAAAGAAACCCACGTTGCAGTGTTGCAGCGTGGGTAATAGTCAACAGCGATTGTTGATGGCGGATTCCGCCTCAGTGGGACATTATTCACCAGACAATTCCCAACTTGTTCAATGCCTTCTTGGTGCGAAGTAATGTCTCGTAGCCAACGCCTTCCAAGTCCAACAGTTCGCCTGGGGTAAGCGACAAAAATTCTTCCAGTGTTTTGATATTCCGTCTCTGGAGAGCAGTCTTTAATCGATATGCCAAAGATTTCTTTTTCCCGAACTCCTTGTACAAATCTTCTAACGTATGTCCAACCTTGAAGTCAGATTCCAAAGGTAAAGGAAATCCGACAGGAGCCACCTGTTCACTATCATTCAGAGAAAGGTACTCCCGAATCTCCTTCACCTCTCTCTCAACACTCTCTAATTTGTCAATAAGTTCCTTTCTAGTCATCATAAAATCATATAAGCATTGTTATGGCTTTCCGTAAAACTGTCAATTGTCGGAAAACAAGAATCAAAAGTGGACGTCCAGTCTTATGTCTTATTATTTTTTATCTATCCATTGGATTATCTGTTTAATGATTACATATTGATATATATTACTTTCGATTCTTTCAGAATAAGTCGGAATGGGTTCCAGTTCCTGTGAACAAGAGTGTCTGTTCTGTATCGTTCTGCTCCCAAATCAAGAGCCAATCAGGTTTAAGGTGACATTCCCAGCATTCGCCATATTGTCCCGAAAGTTTGTGAGGGTGGTAATTCATAGGAAGTTGACCGTCGGCTTCAGCAAACGGATGGCGGTTTTGAGTAGTTCCATGTCATATCCGCGCTTACGACATCGTTCCGTGTCTTTGCGGAACGTCTTGGTCATTCTGATTTCGTACATGGGTGCTCAGATTCCTAATGACTTGAACATTTCCTCAGATGAAGAGAATTTCTCCACGCGACCAGCCTGTTTGTCTTCTTGAGAACGTAAGTAACTGCTCTTAGCCTTTGGTGTAACCTTGGATACGAGCACACCCAATGCCTCCAGATAGGCCATGAGGGCCTTACCGGTGGAAGTTCGCTCGTTCAATGTAATTGTATAAGTTGCCATTGGTCTTGAATACGATTGTTACGATTACTATTTTTCCTTTGAATCTACATTTTAAGTAGAATCCGTTGCAAAAATACTAAAAAGAAGTCAAAATGAAGTGTGAATTGCAGAAAAACTTTATCGTAGAGGCAAAAATAGTAGCATTTTGTACTCTTTTTATAAGGGTAAGGCGGAAAGCACTCTCTCCAAAAGCATACCCCTCGACTACGAGATGCCGTAGTCGAGGGGTATGCCATGCCGTAGCAAAAGGGTACGGTTCATTTCACATAGAAGATAGGTTCATCGGTCTGTGGGTCTTCGGGGTAGAAGTGGGTGGCTGAGTCGTTGAGTTTGATGTGGTGGGTTTTCACGAGTTGGTAAATCTCTGCACCTGCCCAAAGGGTGGGGCCGTAGCCGTGGGCTGCGAAGTTGTTGACGGGACGGTAGGCGTAGAAGGCGGGGTCGAAGGCAAGGCCTGTGCCCACGCAGGTGCCCTCCACCTGACCTTGTGTGTTCACGTGCGCATTGACGTAGTTCCATGCAAGGAGGGCTTGTGCGCCATAAGTTTCGGCATCGAGCCACCCCTTGTTGATGGCGTGGGCGATGCAGTAGCAGTAGATGGCGGTGCAGGACGTTTCGAGGTAGGTGTCGGGACGGTCGAGCAACTGATGCCAAGCTCCGTCGTGGTGCTGCAAGGGGAGCAGGCCGTCGAGGTGTTCCTTGAAGTAGCTGAGGATGAGTGCCGACTCCTTCACGTCTAAGAGTTCGCAAGCGGTCAAGAGTGCCCAACCGTTGGCGCGTCCCCAGAAGAACGAGGGGTGATGCTCTCCTGGCACCCATCCGTGGCGGTACAGGTGCTTCTCTGCCACCCACATCTTGTCGTGGAAGAGTTGGAACTGGCGTTGTGCCTTCTCCACCTCGTCGTGCCAAGCCAAAGCAGGGATACCCATGAACATGTCGTCGAGCCATACGGTGTTCTTCACGGGGCGCAGACGGGCAAAGGTGCCGTCTTTGTAACGATATTGCTTGTTGGCGATGAAGTCGTAGTAAGTGTCAATCCTGTCTTTCAACTTGGCATCCTTTGCTTTCAGCATGGCCGCACAAATGGCTCCGGCATCGTCGAGGGCTTCGGGCTTCACCACTTGGTGCATCAGCGGGTCAATTTCCTCACCTCGGTCGAGTCGTGCCTTAAAGTCGGGTGCAAGCTTTGCCAAGTATTCCATGCGGTCGATGGCGTAGCGGGTGTAGGAAGCGTCGCCTGTCACCTCACCAGCACGCAGCATGGCTGAGTAGGTGACACCCCACTCGTAGGAGGTGAGTCGGAAGGTGCCGCGTCGGAGCATCTTGCCCGTCTCGTCCAGCTGCATGAAGGTGGTGGCATCGAGGTAGTTCTTCACTCTGTCCATGGTGGCTTTCACGTCCTCTGCCTTAGGCACTCCGTAGGGAATCTTGTAGGCAGGTTTCATCAGGTGGAGCGGGGCGGTGGCATCGTTCTGCACTTCTTGGGCATAGCCGAGAATCGGCATGAGGGTGAGTAGGAAAAGAAATTTCTTCATATTTCTTATTTGGTATTTGGCGTTTGTGAGGCTGTCACTTGCTGATGGTTTCTTTCAGGAAGATGGCATCGAGTGTCCATGTGGCGCAATCGTTTGTCCAGATGGTTTGTTTGTTCGTGAGCGGCAAGTGGTTGAGCAGGTCGTTCCATGCTTGCTGTTTCAGCGATTCGTCACCCAGTCGCCATCCTGCGTAGGCGGAGAGTCGGGGGATGAGGAAACGGTGCTTCTTGATGTTCCATGCCTTTTGTTTGTATTGGCGGTTGTGGTCGAGCCATGCCTCGTAGAACTTCGGGTGTTCAATCATCGGCTCCAGTTCGTTGAGCATCTCGAAGCCGCCCATGATGGCCATGAGGTGGTTGGTGTCTTGCAGGGAGTCAAGGTCGGTGCTGATGATGCCTGTGGCAGGGTCGTAGCCGAGGGCGAGCGGGCCTTGGAAGAAGCCGTGAGGGAGGGAGGCGACGGAGGTCATGCCGGCCTTTAATTTTTGGAGGTATGGGAACTGCAGCGGTGTAGCGGTGTAGCAGTTTCTGCGTTCCCATTCGGTGAGCCAGTTGCTGGCATAAGCCATCCAATCGGGGCCGATGCGCAGACGTGCAGGGGCGGTGCAGGGGTAGAGGTCGCGTGGCTGGGCGAGGCGCATGGGGTCTAAGGTATATAATAAGGTGTCGGCATCAGCCACTTCGTGCATGATGTCGCCTGTGCGCTCGTCGGCTGTGAGGTAGTAATAGAAACGGTTCCACCACGCTTCGCTCACACGTGCTTCCTTGGCTCCACATCCCCAGTGGAGAACGTTGTGGCGGGTGCCTAAACCCGCATGCGGCCCCAGGTGGTAGGTGTCCACCTCGCTGCAATGGCGGGTCATCGCTTCTGCCATGCGCCACATGGCGGGGTCGCCTGTGCGGAGGAACTGATACCATAGCATGGCAGGTGTGCCCAGTTCGGTGTTGTCCCATGCAAATCCGCCTACGTCGTAACGCCACTCATTGCGTGAAGCATCGTAGGCATGCATCACGTCGCCATAGTTGAAGAAGCCATACCAGCCGTTGCGCTCAATTTCTGTCTGATAGAACTTCATGATTTCCTGCAATTTGCCTTCGATGAGGCTGTCACGCTCTGTCTCAACGGTGGGAAGGCTCCAGATGCCGAAAGCACGTTTGCGGTGGAGGTATTCGGGGGTGGGGGCGAGGTGGTACTCCTCAGAACTGTTGATGAGGATGGTGCTGGTGCGCCCGATGCCCCATGCGGTGCTCATGTCTGGCTGCACATCCTCGTAGGAGGCTTCAAGCCCGTGGGGGATGGTGTCGTAGTGCTCAAACGAATAGGGTTCCGCTTCGGGCGAGTAAAGGCTGATGGTGACGGTGGCTGTGTCGCCTCGCATGCCGCTTGTCTGGAGGGTGGAGGGGTAGGATTGCCAAAAGTCTTTGAGGCGGAAAGAGACGTGGGAGGTGCTGTCGCCGAGGGTCACGATGCCTTCGGAACGATGTCCTTCCATTGTGCCTATCCAAGGCGATTCATGGGTGGCCCGTTTGCGGATGCTATAGCCGTTGGGCGAGAGTTGTGAGAGCCGGAAGTCGTCCCATTGGGCGATGTTTGCCAACACCATGCGCGTGATGGTGTCCATGCGCTGGAGGTCGATGGGACGGCGCGCGATGAGGGGCTGGACGGACATCTCCTTGTCGCCGAACGAGACAAAGCGTTCGTAGGGTTTTCCGTGCAGCGGCACTCGGAAATGGATGCTGAGTTCGTGTAGGCCGTCGTGGTTGAGGGCGCTATCGACGAGGAGGGTGTGGACGAGCTTCGCCTCCCGTGCGCCAGCATACTGGTAGGTGCGGATGATGAAGTTGCGGCCGGTGTATTTGTGTACTTCGCGAGAGTGGATGCCGTTCTTGGCCTTTTCCTCCACCTCATGGGTGATAACCGAATCGATTCTTCCGTTTAGGGTCACGTGGAACGGCGGCATTTCGCCCAATGGCAGGGACGGGACATACCGAAGCCGAGTGCTTGGTTGCTTCAGCAGCAGCACGGAGTCGCACCCCTCGGGGATGAACGTGGAGAATGCTTGCCACTTGGCGCTGCCGTCGGGCCACGATGCCAGTCGCCATGTGTCGTACGAGCAATACTGATGGTCGCCAATCTGCAACTTGAAATCGTCGGTGGTCACTTCCCCCTGGTCGAATGGCACGCCGAAGGTGGCCCATCCATGCCCCTTCCCGCCTATCCATTTCAGCACCACGGGTTGGTCTTTCCCTTCGCTGGTGTAGCGGAAGTTTCTGAGTTGTGCCACGGCCATCGTGGTGCGGAATCCGAAGTACCCTTCGCGCAAGGGCTTCGGGTCAACATAATCCACCAGCAGTTCCCCGTCGATGTAGTAGCGTGCGTGTCCGTCCCTCTGCTCCAGGCGAATCTTGTACCATCGGTTGCCCTCCAGCAGATGCGCCTTGTCGGTGTATTCCTTCAAGACCTTCGGACGATACGCCACGCTGTCTGTTCCCCGAGTGTCCCCCGTGTATCGGCGGAACCGCGTGGTCGTGTTCCAGTTGCCGCCAAAGCCAACGTAGTACGTCTGCAAGGCATAATTATCGACGAATCGCCCTCCGTGCCCGCCGCATTGGTCGGCCATCCAGAAGCAGTTCATGTCGCTCACGCGCACATGCCCTTGTTCATCCTTGAAACGCTTGTCGGCCACGATGCGGGCCTCATACTCCACCGCCACATTTCCCTCCATCTTCTGCTCGCACCAGAGCGTCAAGCCCTTCGGAGCCACGATGGTTGCTGTGCCCGACTTCCACACCACGCTCGATGCGGCATCCTCGGCCTCCACGCGCCACGTCTGCGCATGCACAACCATAGAAAACAACAACAATAATATGAAAAGAATGAACCTCATGCAGCCTTCTTGTTTATACATGCAAAGTTACGAAAAATAATCCAAACCTCCAACTGTCTGGCCGATATTTTTACGTAAAAATAAGCGTCCAAAAACGCCAAACGCCAAATGCCAAATAAGCGTGAAGGGGTGGTTGTTGTATATTATATAGTTCCTATCCATTTACTTCTATCCCTATTAATATTAAATATATATATATAAGGGCGCATTTTTCCTTATTTCTTATTTGGCATTTGACGTTTGGCACTTCTCCCCTCCATAACGTCCACAACGCCCTCGCCTCCACAACCCAAATTACCCCTGCGCCGCTACCGTAATTACGCCTACGTCGCTACCGTAATTACCTCTGTGGAGGGGGTGATGTTGCGATGATGAAGAAAAAACGCAACTAAGGATGACGGAGGAACGGACGTGGGAGAAATGAAATGGGGGTAAACACATTTTTTTCTTGTTTTGTTTGTAGGGTTTCCGACTTTTTTGTATCTTTGCAACACAAAACGCAACAACAACAAAACAACAAGAAAGATATGGAACAAATGGATTGGTCGAACTTGGGTTTCGGCTATCGCAAGACAGATTACAACGTGCGCTGTTACTACCGTGACGGCAAGTGGGGCGAGATAGAAGTGTGCTCCGAAGAGACGATTCCACTCCACATGGCAGCCACCTGCCTGCACTACGGACAGGAGGCTTTTGAGGGATTGAAGGCTTATCGTTGCCCAGACGGCAAGGTGCGCGTGTTCCGCTCGGACGAGAATGCAGCACGTCTGCAGAGCACTTGCCGCGGCATTCTGATGCCCGAACTGCCTACGGAGAAGTTTAACGAGATGGTGGACAAGGTGGTGCGCCTGAACGAGAGGTTCATCCCACCCTACGAGACTGGTGCCACGCTCTACATCCGTCCGCTGCTCATCGGTACGAGCGCACAGGTGGGTGTGCATCCTTCTCAGGAGTATCTGTTCATGATTTTCGTCACTCCGGTAGGTCCTTACTTCAAGGGCGGCTTCTCGTGCAACGACTACGTCATCATCCGCGAGTATGACCGTTCGGCTCCTCTCGGCACAGGCATCTACAAGGTGGGTGGCAACTACGCTGCATCGCTGCGTGCCAACAAGATGGCGCACGACCTCGGCTATGCCTGCGAGTTCTACCTCGACGCCAAGGAGAAGAAGTACATGGACGAGTGTGGTGCTGCCAATTTCTTCGGCATCAAGAACAACACCTACGTGACTCCGAAATCGACTTCCATCCTCCCCTCCATCACCAACAAGTCGCTCATGCAGTTGGCTGAAGACCTCGGCTTGAAGGTGGAACGCCGTCAGATTCCAGAGGACGAACTGGCCACGTTTGAGGAGGCTGGTGCATGCGGCACAGCTGCCGTCATCTCGCCCATCGGCAAGATTGACGACCTTGAGGAGAAGAAGTCCTTCCAAATCTCGAAGGACGGCAAACCGGGTCCTATCTCCGAGAAGCTGTACAACAAGCTGCGTGGCATCCAGTATGGCACAGAACCTGATGTGCACGGATGGACACGTGTGGTGATTGAATAAATAGCCCATGCGCTGGGCGTATGTCAAAAACTAATAGTTCAAAACTAATAACTAATCAACTATGAAACCAACTCTTTTCCTCCTTGCTGCGGGAATGGGCAGCCGCTACGGTGGCTTGAAGCAGCTTGACGGTCTTGGACCTAACGGTGAAACCATCATGGATTACTCCATCTACGACGCTGTGAAGGCAGGCTTCGGCAAAATCGTGTGGGTGATTCGTAAGGATTTCGAGGAGCAGTTCCGCACACAGATTCTCTCCAAGTATGAGGGTGTGGTGCCTTGCGAACTCTGCTTCCAGAGCCTCGACAGCCTTCCTGAGGGCTTCAAGTGCCCAGAAGGACGTGTAAAACCTTGGGGTACGAACCACGCCGTGCTGATGGGTAAGGACGTGATTAAGGAGCCATTCGCTGTCATCAACTGCGACGACTTCTATGGCCGCGATGCCTTCATGTCCATCGGCAAGTTCCTGAGCAACTTGCCCGAAGGCTCGAAGAACAAGTATGCAATGGTGGGCTTCCGCTGCTGCAACACACTCTCTGAGAACGGTTCTGTGGCTCGTGGCGTGTGCATGTACGACGACAACCGTCACCTCGTGGATGTGGTGGAGCGCACCGAAATCATGCGTCAGGCAGACAAGGGCAACGCCATCTGCTACAAGGACGAGCAGGGCGAGTGGATTCCTCTGGAGGAGAACGTGCCTGTATCGATGAACATGTGGGGCTTCACTCCCGACTACTTCGAGTACAGCGAAGAGTACTTCAAGGAGTTCCTCAGCGACCCCAAGAACATGGAAAACCTGAAGGCCGAGTTCTTCATCCCATTGATGGTGAACAAGCTCATCAACGAGGGCACCGCATCTGTGGAAGTGCTCGACACCACCTCCGTTTGGTTCGGCGTGACCTATGCTGCCGACCGCGAGGCAACAGTTGAACGCATCGCCAAGCTTGTGGCTGACGGTGTGTATCCCAACAAGCTGTTCTAAGCAGAAAACAGAAGGAATTGTTATAACTGATTTATATAACTGAATGTGATAAAAAGCCCTTGTGCAACGATTGCATGGGGGCTTTTTGTGTGGAAGTGTCTAAAAAGTGGCTGATTTCTTGTGCTGAATGTGAAGGTTTTTGTACATTTGCATCATCAAATAAAAGAACGATAGCTTATGAAAGGAATAGTTTTGGCTGGCGGTTCGGGTACACGGCTTTACCCCATCACCAAGGGTGTGAGCAAGCAGCTCATCCCCATCTTCGACAAGCCGATGGTGTATTACCCCATCTCTGTGCTGATGCTGGCAGGCATCCGCGACATCCTCATCATCTCCACTCCGTATGATTTGCCAGGTTTCAAGCGTCTGTTGGGCGATGGCAGCGACTACGGAGTTCACTTCGAGTATGCCGAGCAACCTTCACCCGACGGATTGGCACAGGCGTTCATCATCGGCGAGAAGTTTGTGGGCAACGATGATGTGTGCCTTGTGTTGGGCGACAACATCTTCCATGGCCGCGGTTTCTCAGGCATGCTCAAGGAGTGTGTGGAGAACGCCAAACAGGGCAAGGCAAGCGTCTTCGGCTATTGGGTGCAAGACCCTGAACGTTACGGCGTGGCAGAGTTTGACAAGGAGGGCAACTGCCTCTCCATCGAAGAGAAGCCCAAGCAACCCAAGAGCAACTATGCCGTGGTGGGCCTCTACTTCTATCCCAACAAGGTGGTCGAAGTGGCAAAGAACATCAAACCCTCTCCACGTGGCGAGCTGGAAATCACCACGGTGAATCAGGAATTCCTCAACGAGAAGAACCTCAAGGTGCAACTCTTGGGACGTGGTTTCGCATGGCTCGACACAGGCACCCACGACTCACTCTCCGAGGCATCCACCTTCATCGAGGTGCTGGAGAAGCGCACAGGCCTTAAGATTGCCTGCTTGGAAGGCATCGCCTACCGTCAGGGCTGGATAACGGCCGAGAAGCTGCGCGAGCTGGCACAACCGATGATCAAGAACCAGTATGGGCAATATCTGCTGAAACTGGCCGACACGAAGTACTTTGGCGAAGTGAAGTAATAGAAAAGGCTGCAAGTCGCTGAGGTGGTGGCTTCCAGCAAATCTTTGAATAAGGAATATTTAAAATCACATGACGATGAATGGTTTAAGTCTTGTTAGCTTGGGTGCATTGCTGCTGGCAACCTGCATCGGAAACAAAAGTGCGGCAACAGAGGTCACAGGTGAGAACGGCGCGGATATGGTGGCTGCCGATGTGGCTGCGGAGGCGACACCCGACACGCTGGTGTTCGAAATGGTGGAGTGCCGCGATTCCATAGAGTATAAGGTGAAGGTGGTGGATTATAGCAGCGATGAAGAACCTGCTCCCTACACGGTGGAAAAGGTGGCCGACACGTGGGAGGTGAATACGCTCATAGCGGTGAATGGTCCTGCAGAGGCGGCGAAATTCGTCAACCAGTGGCTGCTGATTGATGTTGCAGGTGGCGATTCCTATAGTGTCCACACGGCTGACGAGGTGGCACAGGCGTATGAGAATCTGACGAAGACGATGGGCGTGACGGATGTACGTTCGGTTTTGGCAAAGAAGAAAAACGCTACTGACGCAGATGCTGCCTCGGAGAATGAGGGCGAGATGATGGAGATTGCCTTTAAGTCGGCCAACGAGTTTAGTTCGTCCACCACGGTGATGTGGCAGAAGAAGAATCTGCTTACGCTGTGGAATTCTGGCTACGATTATGCAGCAGGTGCGGCTCACGGAATGCCGTGGGGAGTTGGCAAGACGTTCGACCTGAAAAACCTGCGCATCCTCACTTTAGACGACATCATCCTGCCTGAAGGCAAGAATGCCGTGCTTAAGATACTGATCGCCCAACTGAAAAAGGAGTATGCCGATGTGTGGGACATGGCTACACAAGCCGTAGATTTCCCCAGTTCAGACCCCTCGCTGGATGGTGACGGTGTGCGCTTTGACTATGGAGCTTACGAGATAGGTGCCTACGCGATGGGAATGCCTGGCGTCGTGGTTCCTTATAAAAAAATCCAGAAGTATCTCACACCAGAGGTGAAGATACTGCTGGAATTGAAGTAGATGTTCTCTTTTGTATTGGTTACTGCCCTGAATCGGCATTTTCGGCAAAACGGTTGAAAATGCGGATGGGGCGCATATCTTCAGGAAGTGGTTTGAGGGTACTGTCAGGAAGGACAATAGCCGTGGTGTCGGCTGTTGTGCCGTTCTGACGTGCATTGGCATAGTAGTAATCGTAGTCGTTATAGTAGGGATTTGTGATTCCATCCACCCAATAGAGAATGGTGAACCCTTTGTCGGCGTAGAGCGCAGCATAGTCATACCACTTGTAGTACTTCCACACCTTGTAGAGGTCGAACGGAGTGCCATGAATCTCCCCCGTGAAGTGATCCTTCTTCAGTTCATAATCATATCTGCTGATGTAGGCATCGAGGGCGTGGTTTGCAGGATAGGTGATGAGGATGCGCTTGTTGTCCACCCTCCAATCAAAGTAGAAGCTCAACTGGGAGTATGGTCCATCCTCATAGTAGTCCATTTGGTAGCCCGTGCCGAAGGTCTCGAAGTCGTCGGCGGGATAAAACTCCACGATGGAGTAGCTTGCGTCGTGGTCGTAGCCATATCTGTCAGTGTATGACATGCCCCAGTTGCCCTTCCATCCGCCAGCCAGACGGTTGGCGATTTTCTCGTCCTTGCTGCATGAACTGAACGCCATGCTGAGAATGAACATGGTCAGCAGGGTTGAAAGTGTAGTTGCTCTTTTCATATTCTGGTCTGTATTAAAGTGAATGGTTTTATGTTTCTGTGGCAAAGTTACGACAATAAAACGTGATGGTGAAAGAAAAATTGCTATTATTTATAGGGGAAAGTCTCTTTTGCCGTAGGAAATGCTCTTTTTCTCTGATTTCGGTTGAAGGTATTCCTTCCCTTGTGTGGATGACAATCATTCGTCAACGAGGATAAAGGCAGCCCAGAAATAGGGATCCTCACCTTTGATTTCTTTGCCGTTTCGCACGAAGATGTGGTGTCGAATCTCGTCTTGCGCGGCTTGGAGTGCCTGCTGCTTGGTGGCACCCTGTACATAGTGCTTGTAGAAGGAGGTCATAAGCAGTTGGGTGGCTTCGTCATCCACCTCCCAAAGGCTGAGCAGCAGGGATTGTACACCCGCTTTCTTGAAGGAGCGTTGAAGACCAAACACGCCTTCACCCGTCACTTCTCCTAACCCTGTCTGGCAGGCAGAGAGCACCACCAAATTGGTGCCGATGAGGTTGAGGTGGGAGATTTCTTCTGCCGTCAGAATGCCGTCGTTGCTGTTGCTGGGATTGCTGCTGCCCCTCAAAGAGCTGGAGGGGTTGCTGGCGTTGTTGAATGCCGCCCATTGCTTGTTGCCTCCCGTGAAAATCAGGCCTGAACGATGCAGGTTGGTGTCGCCGCCATTGTTGAAAAAGCCGTGAGTGGCCACATGGATGATGCCGATGTGGGTGTTGGATAAATCTCGGAAGAGTTGCTCGGTGCCGGCATTGCTGGTGTTCATGCTCACGTTGTATTTTGCCTTCTGCATGATGGGGGCGATGTCTTCCACTTCCTTGAGAGTGCCGGGCAGGTTTTTCCAGTAGGCGGTACCGACCGTTCGCTGGTTGGTGCTGCTCTTGGTGCTCCGTCCTCGTGTGGCGGCAGCGGCCAGTTCGATGTCGTCGGCTGATGCGTTGTAGTTAAATCCTCCGAACAGCGCGATGGATTTAGGGGGTGTGATGTTACGGCTTCTTTTGCTGACAATTTCTCGGGTGGAGGAAACTCGGTGCATGTGGTAAATCTCGTTGATCCGCTTGCCGTTGGGAAGGGGCATGTACTCGATGGGCATCATGTGGAGGGTACCCGATGGCGCGAAATAGATGTGGTCGTTGGGGTGGAAGAGTTGCAGCAGTTCATCAGGCCATACATGGGAACGAGCAAACTGGTTGAATTCTCCTTTTTCAGCTCCATGGGTCAATTCGTCTTTGGTGATGGTGAAGAGCTTGATGTGGTAGGGCTGCTTCATTTCTTTGCGAAGCACTTCGGCTGAATAGCAAAAGCTTCCGTCTTCGTTCTCGGCACAGACGAACTCCACCGCCACGCTTTGTGGGTCAAGGGCATCTTGCACGTCCTTCCATAGGATGTTGGTGTAATTGAGAAAATCGCCATATTTTCGTGCCTCGTTCTGCACTTCCAGTTCGAGGGCTTGGCATTCCTTTCGTTGTGCCATGCTGAGATTGCTTTGCATCATCACTTGCAGGTACCTCATTTTCTGCTGCAGTTGTGGTGTCCCTTTTTCTTCCACGATGTGAGCCAGATTAATGCTGGCTTCGAGCAATTGTCCTTTTTGCAAGAGGGAGGCATCGTAGAGCAGGGAACCAATGTCATTGCTGCCGTGTTCCTGCGAGTTGTTCTGTCTTAGGATGCTGACCATGCGTGAATGGTCGAGTATGGCGTAGTTGCTGCGTTGCTCTTCTGACAGGAAAAGGAAGTTCTGCTTGGTGATTTCACGTTGGAGGTTGAGCGTCTGGTTGAAGTAGGGACATGCCTGCATCAGTTTCTTGTCCGACTGGTAGGTTCTTCCGATGGTGAGGTAATACTGTCTGAGGGCTCCCTTACTAGGATTGACGAGTGTCTTGATGATTTTCTCGTTGATGGGCTCACTTTTGTATACTTCTTTGTAGTTTTTCTCCACACGCTCTATTTCCATGCTGAAACTGAGGGCGTTGATGAAGTGGTCGCCAGCGGTGTTGAGGTGGAATGTGGGAGATTCCATGACTTCCTTGATGCGCTTCTTTGCCTCTTTCTTTTGCTGGGTGAACCACAGAGGATAGATGGAGTAGGCACGGTTGTTGTAGACGGGAAAGGACTTCTTGCCACAGGTCACTTTGAATAACTCATACCCTGCATCGAATGCTTGGGTTGCTTGACTGTAGTCACCGCTGTTGATGGAGATAAAACCTGCCAGATTCATGAGGTCGGCCATTTCGCCGCAACCTCTGAATCCGAGGTTTTGATAGGTGCTGAAGCTTTGGGTATAATACTCTGTGGCAGTAGATAGGTCGTTCATGGAGTAGTATATCCATGCAATCTCCTTGAGTGTGTAGGCGTAGAGGTGGTTGTTCTTGCCGATGGTGTTTTCGAGTGCTTGGAGCGATTCACGCCAGTAGTGTAGCGATTGCTCGTAGTCTTCGGTGTTTTTGTAGATGTTGGCATAGGCTTGGAGTGCCAAGATGTACTCGATGGTTTTTTGGGGGTCTTTTTCCAGAATGTCTCCGTAGGATTCCTGAATGTCTTTGGTGTATTTCTCTATGCTCTTGATGCATCCCAGATAGTCGCGGCTAATAAGGGATGCTGAATAGAGGAGTTGGTCAATGGTGATGTTGATGTAGATGGCTCTCATGGCCGTTTCTACATCCAGTTCTCCTCGGCTTTGGATGGCTTCAATCCATTGCTTGCATGACTTGAGCGCCTTTTCGTGGAGCGTGACTACTTCTTGAGGATTGATGAAGAGACGGTTGGACACTTCTGCCAGATTGCACAAGGCCCATGCGTAGTTGTTGAGCAGGTGGATGTTGGCCTTGCCCTGAGGCGTTTCGAGCAGGCGTTCGTAGGATTGTACGCTCTTTTGTCCCATCGTATGAGCGGTTTCATACATTCCCATCGCTGTGAGTGTCTTGCAGCACAAATCCATGAGGAGGGCAGACTTCTCGAGATCGCCCTTGATTTGAGCTTCAGCCAGTGAAGTGCCAATCGTGTTGTAGTAGGTTTCCATCTCGTCGAAAGTTCCCGTGTAGAGAACGAGGTCGCTGTCGTATTGTGTGAAGGTGGTAATGGCTTGGGACGGCAGGGACATGAAGAAGAGGACACCGACGAGCACGAGTGGGCGGAGGCGGTAACGGATGGCAGAAGGGAAGAATTTCATATATAGGTGGATGGGGTATAAAGATGGGAATTTTGGGAAAGCGTGTGTGGAGATGTCTGGAGGAGTGAGTTGGGTTGAGTAGGACTCATTCCATCATCTGAAACAGGAGAGGAAGAGGTTTGACACCTTTTGTTGCGTGTTGTTGCTCGAGAAGGGTGCCAATGACCTCGGAGTCAAAGGGTTGTTCAGATGCAAACAGCAGATATTGGCAGGGGGTGTCTGTGGAAGCAAAAGGATACTGATAGAGCGTGGTGGTGGCATGAGGAGAGAGGGTGGCAATATTCTCGCTTGAAGGACTGCTCGTGTCAAGGCACAGATAGGGCGATTCTCCGTTGTCTGGTAATGCAATTATATTGAAAAACAGTAGGTTGTCTGTGAAGTTTTCGATATGGAAATAGCATAGTTCATCTTCTGTGGCCATACTGAGGTGGAGCGTGGGTTTTTTGCTCTTTTGAGGTTCGTTCAGTTGCTTCTGCAAGGCAGCATACACCTTCATGTCCGTGTCATTGACCATATCCTTCTCCTGCATGGAAGAACGGTAGGAAACACCCATGATGGTGGCTCCACCGGCTTTTCCATTTGCAGACTTCATGGTTTGTTGCAGGGTGAGTTGGGTAGTTTGACTGGATTGACGCCGTGCGTTAGAGATGATTTGTGCCACATTCTGTACACCCATCTCTCGGGTGATATAGACACGACGAGTGTCCTTGTCGCAGATGGCAAGCATGGCTCCCTCTTTCAGGGAGAACTTGTCTTTCACCGTCACGCCATCGTTCTTGGCAGGCTTAACCCATTGACTGCCCACCAGACGTTCGACGGAGCCTTCAATATTAAAGATGTAGTAGTTGGCGCCTCGCATAGAGGTGGAGGCTAAGAACACCAGCAGTGTGGCGACAAGTTGCAGCGTGTGTGTGAATGTTTTCATTGTATGTACATTTTATAGGGTTAAATGATTCTCTTTTTACAGGTCTTTGACTCTCAGCACACCAAGAATACCGTTCCAAAGGTCGAGGGCTAAAAGTCCTAAGGCAATGAGGCTGAGAGGGAAGGTGAGGTCAACGATGAGATGGAGGTGGAAGAATAGCAATGTCCCGCACACCACGACGAGTAGGAACATGGCAATTTGGAACAAGCGCATGAAGAGGTTGCCTGCCCGATAATTGAGCGAAGCAGAACTCACCATGACAAAACAGAGGCTGAGTACAATTGCCAACAGCCACTGTGCCCATTTGGGTAGTGGGGTGAGTTCGTCGGCATCGAGAATGGTGGATAGGGTGTAGGCGTGGATGAGGATGCCAGGCATCTGTTCACTGATAGGAGTGATGTGTACATCCTGCATGTCATTTAATGTGCCCAACAGCACCACCTTATTCTCCAGTGCTTCAGGTTTTTCTATCACTTGAGAAGGCTCGATGATTTCATATTCTCGTGAGCCATAATTGATGTAAACTACTTGCCCCTCTTCGTCCTCTTCACCATGACTTGCTTGACTTAGCCATTGCTGCAGGTGTGTTTCCGATTCGGGAACAGCCATGCGAGCCAATGCCGTTGTGAAGTGAGGAATTTTCCCACGATCGGTTTGGTAGTAGGGACGAAAGTTGCGTACCACGCTATAGGGAGTCGAAATGTTGAGGTTGATGACTCCACGTTGTTGTTGGGTACTGTCGAACAGATAGGCGTTCCGTGCCTTCCATCCCTCGTCGCCCTCTGCATCAACCCCCATAGGGAGCACCAGTCGGGGTTCCTGCTTCAGGAGTTCAAGCAGCAGAGAGTCGTGGTCGGCAACATATCCGAAGAAAACATCCAGCCCGATGGCGGCAGGATTGCAAAGGGAAATATCTTCGACCAGTGTGGCAATGTCCATGCGTGAGAGTGTGTCGATAGGCACAATGACGATGTGGTTGTCGAGCAGTCGCTCATTGCGGGCATTGGCTACAAACTGGTAGAAATCGGAACTGTCATAGTCTGTGATGCCAGCGGAACTTAAGTAGGGCAGGGTGGAGAGATCGTCTGTCGTCACCTGCGATAGTCCGATGGCAAGCAATAGGATGCCGACAAAATTAATGGCAATCCTTTTGACCGTCTTTCTGTTGATGGCTTTCAGAAATTTCATGGGGCAAAAATACATTTTTTCTGCTATATAACCAATTTTCCTGATGATTTTCAGTAAAAAAGTAGGGCGAATAGAGATATAATGTTCCCCTTTTGGCTTCAAACTCGTTGTCACTTGGGTCTTAACGAATCTTTGGGCTTAAGCTGAAGATGATACGAAAAGGGAGATTTTGTTTTGTCGGTCTAAAAAAATGATGTACCTTTGCATTTGTCAATCAAATAACGGAAGAAAAATGAAGAAAATAGTGACAACGGGTGTGATGTTGCTGAGTGTTTTGGCAGCATTGGCACAAACAAAGACCTTGCAGGTGACTGTGACGAACGACTGGAAGGCGGACAAGACGGATGAGCCTGTGGCAGTGAAGTTGCCCGATCTGAAAAAGGTGGGTTTTGTGGTGAAAAGTGCCACGGTCAAATGTAAGGGGAAAGAGGTGCCCTGTCAGTTGGACGATATGGACGGTGATCTCTGCCCCGACGAGGTGTTTTTCCTTACCGACATCAAGGGAAAGGATACGAAAACGTTTGAGGTGAAGTTGTCGGATAAGAAAGCAAAGAAAGAGGCAGAACCCCGTATCTACACGGCGTTCCAAATCAGGGATAAGCAGGACAAACACCCCGATGCGTTGCGAGTGGAGGCTCCAGGCAAGAGTTTCCTCTTCAACGACATCTATATGCACGGCATCACCGTGGAGTCAGAACTGACGGGCTATCGCATCTACTTCGACCACAGACAGAACATCGACCTGTATGGCAAACGATACAGGCGGATTGAACTGCCCCAAACACAGTTCTACACCTCGGAGGAACAGTTGAAGGACGGTTATGGAGTGGATGTGCTGTGGGCTGGCAACGCTATTGGTTGTGGCTCGTTCAAGGACTGGAAGAAGGGAAAGCCTGAAAACTGGACAGAGGTGGCTGTGAGAGGTCAACGTGTGGTGACGACTGGACCTCTGCGCACCGTGGTGGAAGTGTATGACTTGGGAGTTGAGGACGATGATGATTTGACTTATTCCATGCACCAGCGATACTCCCTCTATGCAGGACATCGTGACTTGCAGGTGGAGGTGCGCTTTCAACCTATCACCGACGTCAAGGTGTTTGACAAACTCTTCTGCACGGGTGTGCAGAAGGTTGGTGCTACAGCCGATGAAGCCACACGCAAGGGGCATAAGTCAGAAGGTTTCGTGAAGAAGGAGGGCTTGGCAGCCTCGTGGGGGTGCGACTATCCCGACATGGGCAAGAAGCAGTTGTGGGCTCCTGAACCTGTGGGGCTGGCGTTGTATGTGCCCAAGGACTATATCAAAGAAAGGAAGGAGGATGACCTGAACTATCTCTATGTGGTGAAGCCTGACAAGGACAACCTTATCCGCTATTGGGTGTCTTTCTGTGCCGACAAGGAGGAAAAAGGCTATCATTCGGCAAAGGAATGGTTTGCCTCCTTGGACGACTGGATGGAGAACGTGAATCGCCCTGTGTCGGTGAAGGTGAAGTAATGCTTGCGAAACTTTTTTTACTTTTTCACTTTAATTATCAATTGTCAATGGTCAATTATCATTTTTTTTTCTTACCTTTGCAGCCGATAAAGAGTGAAAATGTCGTGTGTTTAACCTCGTGATTGATAAGAACGTATGAAAAGTAGCATCAAGCATTGGATTTTTAAGCTGAAATATGTGGTGGCACTGGCCGTGTTTGCCGTATTCCTCGGCTTTGTGGGTGAAAGCAGTCTGGTGAACCGCTTTGCGCAACAGCGGGAAATCTCGCGGTTGAAGGAGGAAATAGATGAGTACAACCGCAAGTTTGCTCAGGACAAGAAGACGCTGGATGCGCTGAAGCATGACCCCGAAGCTGTCAAGGAAGTGGCGCGTAGCCGGTATTTCATGAAGACGGACAACGAGGACATCTTTATTGTGGAGGACGATGAGTGAGTGTAAGGAGTGCGAAGTGGAAGGTGAGAAGTATAAGCTGAGCGTCAGGATTTGAGGTATGCAAAAGATGTTGGGTCTTATGGAAATGGCGGGCGAAACGCTGGTGGTGATAGGTGCTGCGGCGTGGTTGCCTCTACGTGATGTTGCCATGTGGGTGTTTGCTGTGGGTGTGGTGCTCATGGCTGTAGGTCGGTTTGCCCAGGAACCATTCTATCTCCGTTATGCCCAGCGTGACCCCAAGGAGTTGACCATGCGACGGTTGTATCATCAGCGTGTGTTTGGCATGGTGGCTTTGGTGCTGGCGGCTGTGGTGATGTGGTTGCCGACGGGTTTTTATAGCGGCTTGTATGTGGGACCCACCTCGTGGCTGGTGTTGTTTGTAATCTTTGTTGTGATAGAAGTCTATACCATCTTCCGAATTTCCTCCGTAGAGAAAAAGTGAGTGGTTGGGATGAAATAGTGGGATGTGAAAAGAAAAAAATAGTTAAAAAGATGCAAATGTGGGGATGAAATACCTTTTCTGTTTTTTTGTTTTTTTTTCTTCGTGAGAAAAAGTGTAACTTTGCAGCCAAAATAACGTGCCATGAATGATTCGTGAAACCATTGGCAGGGAAAAAGAAAATAGGAAACATCATAAAACTGAAAAAGAACATCGTTGAGGCGTCTGGGTGACGCCACCTATATACAAAAAAAGGGTAGAAGGGAAAGAGACGAAAAAGATTTGAAAACAGATATGGAACTGAATGTACTTACGGCTGTCTCGCCTATTGACGGCCGCTACAGAAGCAAGACCGATAGCTTGGCTTCTTATTTTTCTGAATACGCACTCATCAAGTACCGTGTTCGTGTTGAGATCGAGTATTTCATCACGCTCTGCGAGTTGCCGTTGCCTCAGCTGAAAGGCTTTGACCCCTGTCGCTTTGAGCAGTTGCGCAATATCTACCGCAACTTCTCCGAGGCCGATGCACAGAGGGTGAAGGACATCGAGAAAGTGACCAACCACGATGTGAAGGCTGTGGAGTACTTCATCAAGGAGGAACTGGACAAGATAGGCAACTTCGAAGAGTGCAAGGAATTCATACATTTTGGCTTGACCAGCCAGGACATCAACAATACATCTGTGCCACTCAGCATCAAGGATGCTCTTCAGGAGGTCTATTATCCTCAGGTGGAGGAACTCATCGCACAGCTCAAGGAGTATGCCGACGAGTGGAAAGACATCCCCATGCTGGCCAAGACTCATGGACAGCCTGCTTCGCCCACTCGTTTGGGCAAGGAAGTGATGGTGTATGTCTATCGCTTGACCGAACAGCTCAATCAGTTGAAGGCATGCAAGATTACCGCCAAGTTCGGAGGTGCGACGGGCAACTACAATGCCCACCACATCGCCTATCCCGACTATGACTGGAAGGCTTTTGGTAACAAGTTCGTGAGCGAGAAACTGGGCTTGGAGCGTGAGCAATGGACGACACAGATTAGCAACTACGACAACTTGGGAGCCATCTTCGATGCCATGAAGCGCATCAACACCATCATCATCGACCTTGACCGTGATTTCTGGATGTATGTGTCTATGGAGTATTTCAAGCAGAAGATCAAGGCTGGTGAGGTAGGCTCTTCAGCTATGCCTCACAAGGTGAACCCTATTGACTTTGAAAACTCGGAAGGCAACCTCGGCATGGCAAACGCTATTTTGGCATTCCTCAGCCAAAAACTTCCAGTGAGCCGTCTGCAACGTGACCTCACCGACTCTACGGTGCTGCGCAATGTGGGAGTGCCGATGGGTCACATGGTCATCTCCATCCAATCCACGTTGAAAGGACTGCGCAAGCTTCTGCTCAATCAGGAGGCCATCAACCGCGACCTCGACAACTGCTGGGCTGTGTGTGCGGAAGGCATACAGACTATCCTTCGCCGCGAGGCATATCCTCATCCTTATGAGGCACTGAAGGCGCTGACCCGCACCAATGCCGCTATCACAGCCGAGAGCATCAAGGGCTTCATTGATGGTTTGGAGGTGTCGGAGAGCGTGAAGGCTGAGCTAAGAGCGATTACGCCGCATAGTTACACAGGAGTGTGAGGGTTTTAGGAATTTCTAGGATTTTCTAGGCTCTTCTAGGATTTTCTGGGCATTCCTAGGTTTACCTAGTTTTTCCTATCCATTAAAATGTAAAAAAAGATTGTTAAACAGTAAAATGATACAATCGTATAATAAATAGTAAATTGTAAAAAAATTGTAATTAAAATTATGTCTGAACTTGAAGAATGGCAGGGCAATGCACCTGCAGCAGAAGAAAAATCTGACAACAATGGCGGTGACCGTGAGGGCTTCCGTCCATCCTACAACCGTGAAAGCAATTATGGTGGCCGTCCACAATTCAATCGTGGCGATCGTCCGCAGCGTCCTCGCTTCAATCGCAACGAGCGTGCGGCCTACAGTTCCAATGGCGTACAGAACGAACGTGGATTCCGTCCTGCTGGCTTCGGTGGCTCCTCTTCCTCTGAAGAAGGTGGTTACCAGCAGCGTGGCGGCTATCAGCAGCGTCCTTACAATAACAATGGTGGTTACCAGCAGCGTGGTGGCTACAACCAGCAGCGTGGCGGCTACCAGCAACGTGGTGGCTACCAGCAGCGTGCTGGTTACAACAATGGTGGTTACAACAACCGAGGCTATCAGCCCAATGGCGAGCAGGAAGGCAACTTCGAGCAGCAGGGCGGCTACCAGCAGCGCGGTGGTGGCTATCAGCAGCGTGGCGGTTACCAGCAGCGCGGTGGCTACAACCAGCAGCGTGGTGGCTACCAGCAGCGAGGTGGCTACCAGCAGCGTGGTGGCTACAACAATCAGCGTGGTGGCTACAACAACCAGCGTGGTGGCTATCGTCCACGCACTGCCGACTACAATCCGAATGCGAAGTACAGCATGAAGAAGCAGATTGAGTACAAGGAGTATCTTGAAGACCCCAATGCACCCATCCGCTTGAACAAGTTCTTGGCAAACGCAGGCGTATGCTCACGTCGTGAGGCCGACCAGTTCATCCAGGCAGGCGTCGTGTCTGTCAACGGACAGGTCGTGACCGAATTGGGTACCAAGGTGCAGCGTACCGACCAGATACACTTCCACGACCAGCTCGTGAGCATCGAGAAGAAGGTGTATGTCATCCTCAACAAGCCCAAGGATTACGTGACCACCTCTGATGATCCTCAGCAGCGCAAGACCGTCATGGAACTGGTCAAGAACTGCTGCCGCGAGCGCATCTACCCTGTGGGCCGACTCGACCGCAACACCACGGGTGTGCTCCTCTTCACCAACGATGGCGACCTGGCCTCCAAGCTCACCCATCCTAAGTTCCTGAAGAAGAAGGTGTATCATGTCTTCCTCGACAAGAACCTCACCGCTGCCGACATGAAGCAGATTGCCGAGGGCATCACCCTCGAGGATGGCGACATCAAGGCCGATGCCATCAGCTATGCTTCCGAGACCGACAAGAAGCAGGTGGGCATCGAGATTCACTCTGGCAAGAACCGCATCGTGCGCCGCATTTTCGAAAGCCTTGGCTACAAGGTGTGCAAGCTCGACCGCGTCATGTTTGCAGGTCTCACCAAGAAGGGCATCAAGCGTGGCGACTGGCGTTTCCTAACCGAGCAGGAGGTGGCCATGTTGCACACAGGACATTATGAATAACTAGTTAGGAGTGAGAAGTTAGGAGTTAGGAGTTGCCATGCGGATTACGTGCATCGCGTCAGCCTAACTCCTAACTCCTAACTCCTAACTCCTAACTTCAATAGATATGAAACGAGTTAAGATAATCGACCTCCTTCAGCGCACCGACTTTGGTGCCGAGGTCACCGTGATGGGTTGGGTTCGTACCAAGCGAGGCAGCAAGGCTGTCAATTTCATCGCATTGAATGACGGCTCCACCATCAAGAACGTGCAGGTAGTCGCCGACGTGGAGAAATTCGACCCCGAAATGATGAAGCTCATCACCACCGGCGCTTGTCTTTCCGTGACAGGCACCATGGTGGAATCCATTGGTTCTGGTCAGGCAGTCGAAGTGCAGGCCACCGACATCAAGGTGTTTGGCGAGTGCCCTGCCGACTATCCCATGCAGAAGAAAGGGCAGTCCTTCGAGTACATGCGCCAGCATGCCCACATGCGTCTGCGCACCAACACGTTCGGTGCCGTGATGCGCATCCGTCACAACATGGCGATGGCCATCCACACCTACTTCCATCAGCACGGCTACTTCTACTTCCACACTCCCATCATCACAGCCTCCGACTGTGAGGGTGCAGGTCAGATGTTCCAGGTGACCACCAAGAACCTCTACGACCTCAAGAAGGACGAGAACGGCTCCATCATCTACGACGATGACTTCTTCGGCAAGCAGACCTCACTCACCGTGTCTGGTCAGCTCGAAGGCGAGCTCGGTGCCACCGCCCTGGGTGCCATCTACACCTTTGGCCCCACCTTCCGTGCCGAGAACTCCAACACCCCTCGCCACTTGGCTGAGTTCTGGATGATTGAGCCAGAAATCGCCTTCATGGATCTGCCCGACCTCATGGACTTGGAAGAGGACTTCATCAAGTACTGTGTGCGCTGGGCGCTCGACAACTGCAAGGACGACCTCGAGTTCCTCAACAAGATGATAGACAAGGGCCTCATCGAACGTCTTGAAGGTGTGCTCCGTGAGGACTTCGTGCGCCTCGACTACACCGAGGGCATCCGCATCCTCCAGCAAGCCATCAAGGACGGCCGAAAGTTCGAGTTCCCCTGCAACTGGGGCGACGACCTCGCATCCGAGCACGAGCGCTATCTGGTGGAGGAATACTTCAAGAAGCCTGTCATCATGACCCACTATCCCAAGGCCATCAAAGCCTTCTACATGAAGATAGACGAGACAAACCCTGTGCTCGATGGTCAGGAAATGGAGCAGACCGTGCAGGGCACCGACGTGCTCTTCCCACAGATTGGCGAAATCATCGGAGGCTCTGTGCGTGAAGAGGACTATGGCAAGCTCATGGGCGAAATAGAGGAGCGCAACATCCCGATGAAGGACATGTGGTGGTATCTCGACACCCGCAAGTTCGGCTCATGCCCCCATGCAGGCTTCGGTCTCGGTTTCGAACGACTCATCCTCTTCGTCACCGGCATGCAGAACATCCGCGATGTCATCCCCTTCCCACGCACCCCCAAGACCGCTGAGTTCTAACAGACTTACACATATTATATAATATAAGGCACAGAGTCCCCCCACGACTTTGTGCCTTTATTTGTTCCCTCCACTTCAAAAAATGAGGGGGAAATATTGCCGAATGCCGTAGTGCTTAAAAGGCAGTGGACGTATGACACCTGAAAACACCCTGGAAAATCTCGTATTTCTCACGGCTCTGATAGTGTTCACGGCTGAGTTGGCTAAGTAACGTACCTCGTACGTCTTTCCTGAACACAACGTTCTCTACATGGTTGCCCACATACATGGGAATGTAGTCGGCGGTGGAGTACCATCCGGGCTTGTCCTCCATCTTGTCGTGTAGCAGACGACCGTTAATCTTGATGCCCTCAAAGGTGACGCCTTGCACCTTGTGCTCATCATCGTAGCCGTTGATGATTGAAAGGCTGGGTGTTATGCCTTTATATCGGATATTCCTGAAGGTGACATTTTCTACGCCACGGCCAGGGGCTGTGCAGTATTTCTGGTTGTGCCCTACCTTGACCTGTAGTAAACTTCCTTGATGAATCTGCTCCACGCGGATATTCTCGAAAGTGACGTTGCGCACGAGATTATTGTCGCCGCAATTGATGGCCAGACAGCCCTGATAATCCACCTGTGGTTCAGCTTGTCCGAGGATATCGATGTTCTCGTAGCGCAGGTTCTCGATGGTGTCACCACGCTCTGCATTTCCATGTATGCCGATGAAGATAGGGTGCGCCACGTCGGCCCAAAGTGTGGAGTTGCGCATGGCGATATTGCGCGTCGAACCATTGAATCCCTTGCGTGTGGCATAAGCTGTGGTGCAGTCATCGGAGTTGCGGCAGAAGACGTGGTCGAAGAGAATGTCGCTGGAGCCGCCAAAGACATTCAGTCCATCGCCCCACGAGGGATGCGATATACTGCGGACATCGTGGAGGGTGACGTTCTGCGACTCGCCTATGGGACAGGTGTTGAGCACCAAGCCATCGATAAGCACATCCTTCGAGCGATAGACATGTGCACCCTCGTAGCCCCGTTCAGGTCGAGCGATACCACGCCCTAAGATGCTCACGTCGTGAGCGTCGTTGATGGCGAAGGTGGCGGTCAGATATGCGCCGCCATCGAGATAAAACGTGGTGCTGGAAGCCACGTGAATTGTATCTTCTTTATCATAAAAACCTGGACCATAATACCTGAACTCACGCCCTTGCGCCTTTGCCTGCTTCTCAGCCTCTTCCTTGCAGATAGGCGGTTTGGAGGTGAAAATCAGCAGATTATTGGTGATGTCACCATCAAGTTCTACACTAACATTCTCTGGTTGGAAAAGCAGGAACTGAACAGTAGAGTCATTCTGCACATTAGCTATTATGCCACGATAGTCAGGGCGAATGCGGGCAGTCTTAAACTTACGGTTCTTCGACACCATACGCACGAACACGTCGCCCGTAAAGTCAAACATGCAGTAGCTGATTTCTGAGACCCTGTGTCTGTTGTCCCCAACGGAGGCGTTTACTTTTGCCATATACGTATCCACCCTCGTCCATTCTTGGCTACTCCGCGGACGGACAAACACCTCGTAGTCGTGCTTCAGAGGCGCGCCTTTAGGAGCGGAATAAGTAAAGACTTGATGTAGCCGTGTTCCCTCTTTCACGCCTTTCACAACAAATTGGTCGGCCTCCATGTTCTGTATAATCTCTCCTCGCCGCTCCGCCTTCCGTTGCAGGTCGAGGAGTTTCTTCGTATATGGCATCTTCAGACCTTTCACCGTCGTATAGTGCTCGTAGGCCGCATCGTAGATACAGCGGATGCGTCCTCGTCCCATAGAACCTGGCTCCGTCCAATCGCAGTAGAGACCTGTGCAGTCCTGCCACGTCTCAAACGGAACATGGTAACCCTGGTTATATCGGGCACTATACTCTAGCCCCCTCATCAGTCGATTGTCGAATGCACCCCACAGGTCATCTCCCTGCATCCACGCCATTTCGCAAATGTCGCACAACGCACCCAATCCCAATTGTGCATGCGCTTGATCACGCCCTGTCTCCTGGCATTGACCCGTCTCGCTGACGTATCGGGGCAGCGCCCCATTGTCGTTGGCTTGAAGAAAATACTCGATGCTGGCCTGATAGAGCACACTGTCTTCAAGAAAGATGGCGCAGGCCATCCTGCAACGGTTCATAATAGCCCCCCAGTTGCCATTGGCGTATGGGCTGTCGGCCTCGAACTTGTCGATGGTAGGAAGGATGGCACGACGAAGCATTGCGGACCATTCTGGAGTCTGATAATCCTTTGCAACTATCATTGCCCGCACTAGCCAATAGGCCTGAATGGTGCAGAGCGGTGCATCGTGGCCGTCGAATCGCTGTAGTGTATGGGCGTAGGCATTGATAATCTTCAGCGCTGTTTGGCTGTTGCCGATTTGTGCCGACTGCCACGCCTTCCACATATCGCGTTCGCTGCCTCCTTTTGTGTGGGCGTACTGTCCGTCACGGGCTACCACCTCGTAGGGGCCAGCCATTTGGTAGTTTACCTGTGCTCTGCTGCTGACTGCCCACAGTGTCATTACTACAAAAAGAATCTTTCGTGTCATGTAACGATGTGCCCTTTTATTTTATAAAGACCTTCTTTCCATCAATGATATAGATTCCTTTTGGGAGCACAGAGTTTACAGGAGAAGCTGAGGGCAGAGATAGAGGACGGCCTTGAAGGTTGTAGGCCACATTTCTCATTTTCCATTTTTCATTTTCTATGTCCTTGATTCCCGTTGGATCGCCTACGGTCTTGCTCGTTGGTCGCTGGTCGGCCAGGGTCTGTACCTCGTCGGCGGTGAGGGCGGTGTTGTAGATGCGTAGGTTGTCCATGTAGGTGTTGGTCATGTAGGCATCGCTGGCAAAGGGCGAACGACCAATCCAGTTGTTGGTCAACTGATAACCGAAGGTGGTGGGTTTGAGCGAGATGGTGGCGGTACCCTTTTGCACGCCGTCGATGTAGAGGGTGGCGGTGGTGCCTTTCTGGACGAGGGTAATGGTGTGCCATTTGTTCACAGTGAGGCTGGAATTGGAGTTCACCTGATAGGCTGTGCCGTCCTTGATTTCGTAATACCAGTTACTGCCGCCCGACTTGTTGACGAGGGCTGAGTACTGCGACGTGCCGTTGGATAATGCCCATGCCCAGCAGAAACTGGAGAGTGAGTTGGAAGTGGTGACGCAGAGGTCGAGTGAGATGGTGTAGTTGGTCTTCAGCTGGCTCATCACGTCAGTACCGATGGTCTCACCCAAGTCTATGTAGCCCTTGTTATTGCCAGTGAATACTGCCCAGTTACCGTCGTCGAGGAAGCGGCGTTTGGCTGTTCCGGAGAGGGTGGCGGGATAGAAACCGAGCGAGTCGGGCAGTAGTCCGTCTTCATCGGGCTCGGTCTCGAAGTCGTGGTAGTAGAGCAGTCCCGAAGTTGGTCTGTCGTCGTCTCGTACGTGGATTTTAATTTCGCGGGTGTAGGCGGCTTCACCCTGATTGTAGGCAGTGACGGTGAATGTGGTGTCGCGCTCTATCTTGCCCGTGGTGATGGTAGCGGCCTTCGAGCCGTTCCACCACTCCCACGAGCCGTAGCTTACGCCGCTGATGCTAAGTGTCACCTTGTTGCCCGTGACCACCGTTGCCTCGTTGGTACCCACGATGGCATTGTTCACCTTGATAGTAACGGAAAAGTCGTCGGTGGGGATGCAGTCGCCCTGCACGAAAATACTGAAAGCCAACTGGCTCTTCACGCCGTTGCAATTCGTGTAGGTGACGCGGTAGATATAGCTTTTATCTGCGGTGATGGTCAGGTTGCGGGTGATTTCGCCAGTGTTCCAGAGCCAGTTGCCCGTGTCCTCCTCACCCTCGGGCAGTTGTGGCATGAGGGTGATGGCGGTTCCTTTGGGCACGCCCGTCTTGTTGTTGGTGGAGTAGGTGTTCACCAGTCCACCCAGTTCGTTGTGATAGATGGTCGTGCCGACAACTAGCTTGCGCGTTTTCTCCTGGGTGAGCGATGGGATGAGGTTGGCGTTGATGGTGCCGCCGTACTCCATCTTGGGTGACAACTCGGTAGGAATATTCTCAGCAGGACAAAGCTGTTCGTTGCGTGTGTTCATCAACACCGAGAAGCCCAAGTGGTCGTAGCCGCCGCTGGTGCTGCCCGAGCCGCCGCCATCGATTCCCATGTTCGTATATGCCTGTTCGGAAAAAGGCATCTCAACACCCTTCACACCTTCGTAGATGCCGATGACGGTGCCCCAGTAGGGACGCATCTGAGCACCCATCGCCGGCTCCGTCATCGTCCAAGTCCGTGAGTCTGTGTAGTAGTAGCCGTTCGTGCCATAGATATAATCCACCCATGGCAAGCCTTCGACGCTCAGCGACTGCGCCGCCAGATACTCTATACCTGCGGCTATGCGATGGTTCATGTAGGCGAAGAGGTCGTCGCCTTGATTCCAGCCCACCTTAGCCACGTCAAGTGCCACGCCCAGCGACATGGACGAATGGCCTGCATCGCGTCCGCTCTCGTTGAGTTGGCCGAGCAGACCGTAGGCACCTGTTTCCAATTCACTCTCGTAAGTAGTAACCACAAAGTTGCCTAGGAATTCCGTTAGACCATCGTTTTTGATGGGCACTTCGGTACGCGGATCCTTGAACGTGCCGCATTGGTCGTATTTGAAATAGGACATGCCCTGATTGTAGATGAAAACATCGTCACACAATACGCCGATGCTGATGACACATAGCGCATTACAGAGTCCCCAGTTGCTCCAATAGTGACCAGGGGCTTGCCACCATTTGTCGGCGTTTTCCCACGTTCCATTACGTCTACGCAGGAAGCCGATTGCAGAAGGGTACCACACATTGAGCATCCAGCGTTGGAACTCAGAGAAGTCCTCGCGGCTCCAGCCTTCGTAGTCGCGCATTAGCTCGGCAGCCTGTGCGAACTGGTAACCATAGAGTCCGGCAGCAAGAGCATAGTTCGAGTCGCCGCCGATGCCCTTCGTCGTCCGTGCCCATGCCATCAGGATGCGCACGGCGGCATTGGCGTTGGCCTTTGTACCCGCAATTTTCCAACGCAGTGCATTCTGGTAGGCCATAGCAGCACCACGGGCAGCATTCATATAGTTCTCGCCACTGCCGCCACGCACGATGATTTCAGTGGGATACGTCTGTACACTGCTCTGTGAAAACTCCGATGAGGTCAACTTCTGCCAGGCCTGTTTCACCTTCGTGTTGCCAGCTTCCAACTGTGCCTTAACGCGGTCGAAGTCCGCTTGCGTGTGCAGACCGCCAGGGTGGATGAAGCCTCGGTCGGTGTCATACTCAGCTGTCTGTGCTACGGCCTGTCCCGTCATCAGCAGGAGCAGCCCAACGATTGCCTTGATTTTCTTCATACGTTACTTTCTTTTTGTTTTCCTGCTGCAAAATTACTCCTTTTACTGTATATATACATGTCTTTTTTGTTCCAATCCCGCTGTTTCAAGCGTACAAATGGAAGAAAAGCACGTTTCAGACATACAATTTGAATGTTCCAAGCAGTTATCTCGATAAAAAACAGTACTTTTGTATCGTCAAAATGATGTTATGGGTATGAGAATAAAGATATTGCTGACAATAAGCTTGGTGCTTTGCTGGGCGACAATGGACGCACAGATACGGCAATGGGGCGTTCAGAACGGACTGCCCACGGGCGAGGTGCGGCAGATTATCGCGCTGCCCAACCACCAGATGCTGGTGAACTGCGAGGGTGTGTTCTGTATCAGCAATGGGGCGGGCTTTACCGTTGTACCCTGTGACAGACGGAAGGCGTATAAATTGGAGCACTATGCTGACTCAGTGGGTTATGGGCATCAGTGGCAGGGCGACTCGTTGCTGTGGCTGCGCGACTTCTACCGCATATACCTTTTCGACATGCGCACACGGTCTTTCCATTATGACATAGAAGGGCGACTGCGTTCTTTAGGGGCATTTTCGTTTTCGCCAGAAACAGTCAGTGACTGGCAAGGCGGCATGTGGACGGGGACGCTGGGAAACGGCATTACATACACACCGCCTCAGCGGCAAATGGCAGAGTTACTTGAAGATGACCCCTTGATAGGGATTGCCCGAGGGACTGCAGAATTTAACGTCAGGCTTGCTGACGGACGACTGTTGCAGAGGCGTGGCCTCAATAGGATAGGCTATTTTCTGCCTGACGCAAACCGCTTCGACTCTCTCAATGAGCGTCTGCCTCAGTTAAACGACTATCGAAACATCGTAGGAGCCTGTGCACTGGCTGAACCGTGGGTAGTACTCTATACGCAGAACGGTGCCTGTCTGCTTGACACCAAAGCCGACACGCTGGCCGCTTTCAAATCAGGAGAATGCATTGGGGAATACTCCGACAAATATAATTGTATGTTGCGTGATGCAAAGGGAAACTTGTGGATTGGAACGCAGAACGGACTGTTTAAGACCTACACGGAAGGAACAGAGCGTGTCACAGGCCTTGCCAACAACTGCATCCGCAGTCTGGTGATGGATGCTCAGGGGAACATCTGGGCAGGTACGGCATGCGGTATTTCGAGAATTACACCCGCAGTGGTCAACTATGGTGAGGACGACGGTATCCCGCCTGTTTCCATGATGGAGCGTGCCGCCTGCTTGACGGATGACGGTCGTCTGGTGTTTGTCCATCATAGCTCGGTAGCTACGGTGTTCCGCCCTGAATGGTTGAGCGACGATGCTCATCTGCAGACTCCTGTACTTACTCTTCTACAAGTAAACGGTCACGATGAGACCTGTGTACAAGACGTAGGGTTAACGCTCCCGTATAACGAGAACTACCTTACTTTCCAGTTCTCTTCCCTCGATTATGCCCATCCGTCGCACGTCCGCTACCGCTACCGCTTGTGTGGCCTTGAGGATGAATGGCACACTGCCGATGAAACCATCGGTCTTGCCGAGGCCGATTACAAAGCCCTGCCGCCAGGAGAGTATATCTTTGAAGTACAGGCCGCCTCAGCAGATGGCGAGTGGAGTGCCCCCCTGACTGTACAAGTATCTATCCGTCCCCCGTTCTGGCTGACGTGGTGGGCGAAAACCTTGTATGCTCTTCTGCTTTGTGCTCTTATTGTTTTTTTCCTTACACTCTATCTAAAGAAAAAGAAGGCGGCCTTGGTGCGTGAAAACGACAACCGCGTGAACCATCTCTTTGAGATGCGCGAAGAAGCCCGCCATCAGTTTGCCAATAACACTAACGTTGACCCTAAGAAGATTGGCGTGAACCCAGAGGAGGAAGTGTTGGTTGCCAAACTACTGAAAGCCATCGAAGCGCATATCGCCGATGAGGGCTACGGCGTGGAGCAACTGGCCGCAGACGTGGCTCTGAGCCGCACCAACCTCTACGGAAAACTGCGCAACATGCTTGGCATCTCGCCTGCCGACTTCATTCGAAACGTCCGACTGAAGCGTGCAGCACAACTACTCACCGACAATCCGACCCTCTCCATCAACGAAGTTTCCGTCCGTGTAGGCTTCTCCACTCCCCGAAACTTCTCCACCCAGTTCAAGAAGATGTTCGGTGTTTTGCCCTCGGAATATAGAGGAACGGAGAACCATATTCCTTCATCAGATATTCAATCTTGATGTTGCAAAAAGTTTAATAGCGTGAGTTCGGCATAAAAGATTGTCGCTGACAACTGACATGACGGCACTCTTTTTTGCCATTTCCACAACCCCGATATCGGTCTGAGTCACACCTCCACCTTAGGTGTGACTCATACCCCTACCATAGGTGTGAGTCACACCGATTTTGAGGCACAGAAAAGGCCCTGCGAAGCAACTCCTCGCAGGGCCTTTCTTTCATGGCGGGCGAGGGAGTCGTCCCCCCCTGCCCACATGACTCTTCTTACTTACCCAGCCCTTCTTTTCTTTGATGATGTAGATACCTTTTTTCTGTTGGGATTCGAGGAGTTATAAAGGAGTTAAAATGCAGTTAAATAAAGAGTTTAGCCACTTTTTTTGTGTTTATTGCAAAAAAAGTTAAATTTCAGAACTCTTTGATGAATTATTGGGACAAGTAGAACAAATGTTGAAAGATAATGTGTAGCTTTGTAATTAATTCAACTTTCAGAAGTGAAAGAAGAAATTGAAAAAGTGATGTGGACCTTTTGCTCGACGTAGTCAAACTTAAATCAATTATTATTCTAATTATGAAAAAAACTTATTCCTTATCTTCGCTTTTCTCTGTGCGGTCGCACAGGGAGTTTGGGGACAGACACTGGTCAAGAATGAAAACGAACTTGCCCAGGCTGTCAAAACTGATGGTATCAGTATCGTGATGATGGAAGACATCGAGATGAGTCAGCCCATCACCATTCAGGGCGATAATGGCGGCGTGACAGTATCTATCAACATGAATGGCAAGAAGCTGTCATACAAGAAGTCTGTAGGTCAAACCACGGCCCAATGTGTCTTCATCGTTCCTTCAGGAAGTGTACTGAACCTGAGCAACGGTTCCATTGCCGATGTGAGTAATGTAAACGGCAACAACAGCAAGTATGTGGCTGGTGTCATTGTCAACGACGGTACGGTGACGGCCAGCAACGTCACCATCTCGGGATGCAAGGGCCTCCTGGGCGGTGCCATCAAGAACAACAAGGGCGCCACGCTCAATCTGAAGTCCTGCACCTTCGACGGCAACGAGGCCGTTACGAATAAAGATGTGGAGGGCAGCGGAAACGGCGGTGCCATCTGGAACAAGGGTGAAGTCAGCATCAGTCGGATTGATGATCAGTCTTTCAGCATTGTGATCCAGAATGGTCGTGCTGAATACGGCGCTGCCATCTACAACGATGTAGGTGGTGTCATCACCATGTCCGATGACAGCCCAGAGGCTACATTCTACCATAACAAGTCTAACGTGGACGGCGGTGCTATCTTCTGCGATGGCGTCATGACCTTTAATCACGTGACCTTCGAGAAAAACACTGCCCAGAATGGTAACGGCGGTGCTATCCACATATCCGCAACGGGTAATGTCACCATCAAGGATGATGATAGCAGCGGGAACATCTTCGACGGGAACACGGCTTCAGCAAATGGTGGCGGAATCTATACCAACGGCTTGTTTAGCGTAAAGGGCATGACTGCCAATAACAATGTCGCCAACTTTGGCGGTGTTCTCTACGTCGGTGACAGCGGCAATGCTACTATCAACACGAGTGCTACCATCTCGGAGAACAAAGCCGACATGCAGGGTGGCGCCATCTACAATGGAGGTACCCTTAGCATGCAGGGCACTATCTCCGTGAAGAATAACACGGGAGCCAAGGATGCGGCAAACAATGTGTTCCTGCCGAAAGGAAAGGTCATCACCGTAAGCGGCAGCCTGTCACGCAGCGGCATCGGCATTAGCGTGGCAGAAACAACGGGCATCTTTACCAGCGGATACAGCACCACTAACAGCGGTACTGAACCCAGCAAAATCTTCTTGCCCGACTACTATCAGGACTTCTATGGTGTGGCATTTTCCGGCAATGAAGCCAACTTGGACTTGCAGTCTCCCATTATGATTAAGGAGGAGAGTGCTCTTCGCCAGGTACTGGATATGTTCGACAACTTCAGCATGAAGCTGGCTAACGACATCAACCTCAGCAACAGCACGCTGAGTATCCCAAGTGGCAAGACGGTGACCTTCGACCTCGGCGGCTTCACGCTGAACCGTGGGCTCACGTCGCGTGAATGGGACAACGGCGGTCAGGTCATCACGGTACGTAACGGCGCTACGCTCAACCTCAGCAATGGTACATTGACTGGCGGCTGGGGCGGCGACAGCGGCGGTATCAGCAACGAGGGAGGAACCGTGAACTTGACGGATGTCACCATCACTGGTTGTACGGGCGATGACCGTGGCGGTGGTATCTGCAACAGAAACGGCGGTACACTGACCATGAAGGGAGGTGCTATCACCAATAACATCAGCAGAGACCGCATGACTCCTGAGGGCGGTGGCGGTATCTTCAACTACGAGGGTGCCACGATGACCCTCACGGGTGTCACTATCACGGGCAACGAGGCCAAGGTGAAAGGTGGCGGTGGTATCTGCAACTTCGGCACATTGACGCTCGACGGCTGCTCCATCACCGGCAATACCAGCAACGATATCGAGGCCAGTGATGTGGGCGGTGGTGCCATTTATACATCCAGTGGCGCTACCACTACACTCAGTGGCGTCACCATCACGGGCAACGAGGCCAAAGGTGCCGGTGGCGGCGGTGTGAACAACTGGGGCACACAGACCATTGACGGCTGCACCATCACTGGCAACACCAGCAAGGCCAATGGCGGCGGCGTATGGAGCGGTCCCCGCACGACGCTGCAGATGCTGGGCAAGAACACCGTGACCGACAATCAGAGTAACGGCAAGACCAACAATGTCTATCTGAGGGAAGATGTGCTCATCACTGTCACCGGCAGCCTCGAAGGCAGCCAAATCGGCGTAGGCATGGGGACTCCGGGCACTTTCACCAGCGGTTACGGCACCAACAACGAGGGGCTGCTCCCCATCAAGGTGTTCCTGAGCGACAACGACGATTACACCGTTACCCAGAGGGATAACGAGGCCGAATTGAAGAAGAAAATGGAAGGGGAAACGTCCATCGCTGGTGTGGAAAGCCAAAACAAGCCAGCTGAAGGATGCTACGACTTGAATGGTCGTAAGATGAACGCTGAACCTTCCATGCTCAAATCTCAACTGAGGAAGGGTATCTATATCATCAACGGAAAGAAGGTTTTGGTTAAATAAGATAAGGCATGTGGGCAGGGGGAGACTCCCTCGCCCGCCATGAAAGAAAGGCCCTGCGAGGAGTTGCTTCGCAGGGTCTTTTTCTGTGCCTCAAAGTCGGTGTGACTCAAGCCGATGCTGTCGCTTAAATGGGGCTAGAAGGCTTGGAAGGGAGGGGATGAAAGGCTTGGAATGGGGGAATGGAAGGCTTGGAATGGGGGAATGGCGGTCTGAAATGTTAAACAACATTTAATTGTGGATTAAGGAATGTAAAATATTTTGTTAGTTGGGATTGTTTTTCTACTTTTGTGCCGTATTTGTTCAAAAGGATGATGATACCAGAGATATGAAAAGGTTTTTCCATGTGACTGTTGGTGTGGTGGCGATGTTGTTGACACTGGCGGCTTGCTCCACCAGCTATAACATTACGGGCACTTCGTTGCAGTCGTTTTATGACGGCGACATGGTCTATTTGCGCCCGTTGGGAGGTGAGGATACGAAGGCGGTTGATTCGTGCCGTATTTTGCATGGGGCTTTCACGATGACGGGTCCAGTGGATTCGGTGATGTGTGTGAGGATGTTCTTCGGCACGAGTGGCGATAATATCCCCATCATCCTGGAGGAGGGAAACATCAAGGTGATTGACCTGAATAATGCCATGAAGGTGGAGGGCACTCCGCTGAATGATAAGTTCTATGCGTTCATGACGGAGCGGGATTCGCTGATGTTCCTGCTGCAGGAGTTGCCGAGGAAGGAGAGCGTGATGATTCTGGATGGTTATGACCACGATGAGATTTTGCGCGAATTGGGTGAAGAGGAAGGTACTATCCGTATGGCGATAGATAAGCTGGAAACGGATTTCGTGACGGCGAATTTTGACAATGTGCTGGGCGTGACTTATTTCTTGGTGCTTTGCGACAATGCGTATAACAGGTTTGGCTATGCGACGACAACTCCGCAGATTGACGAGATTTATGGACGTGCGCCTGAAGCGTTTAAGGAGAACAAGGATGTGAAACGATATATGAATCTCTGTGAAGGAGCGGGTGAGTAGAAGGGAAAAGTGACGAGTGAAAAAATAAGTGAAAAGTGAAGAGTGAAAAATCTATTTTACCAACCATCCGGATGGGGATACTTAGATTTTTCACTCTTCACTTTTCACTTTTCACTATTCTCTTCCTTACCCATTCATGCTGATCAAGAACTCTTCGTTGTTTTTGGTTCGTTCGATTTGTTTCATCACGAAGTCCATAGCTTCCATCGAAGTCATGTCAGCAATATGGTTGCGGAGCACCCACATGCGGTTGAGGGTGGTCTGGTCTTGCAGCAGGTCGTCGCGACGAGTGGATGATGCGGTGAGGTTGACGGCAGGGAAGATGCGCTTGTTGGCAAGGCTGCGGTCGAGTTGCAGTTCCATGTTGCCGGTTCCCTTGAATTCCTCGAAGATGACTTCATCCATCTTGGAGCCTGTGTCGATGAGTGCGGTGGCGATGATGGTGAGTGAGCCGCCGTTCTCGATGTTTCGTGCTGCTCCGAAGAAACGTTTGGGCTTGTGGAGGGCGTTGGCATCGACACCACCGGAGAGCACCTTGCCGGAAGCCGGAGAGACGGTGTTGTATGCACGTGCCAGACGGGTGATGGAGTCGAGGAAGATGACCACATCGTGTCCGCTCTCCACCATGCGCTTTGCCTTTTCAAGCACGATGCCGGCAATCTTCACGTGATTCTCGGCTGGTGCATCGAAGGTGCTGGCAATGACTTCTGCATTCACGGTGCGCGCCATGTCGGTGACTTCCTCGGGACGCTCGTCGATGAGGAGCATCATGAGGTAAGCTTCGGGGTGGTTGGCTGCAATGGAGTTGGCGATGTCTTTCATCAGCATGGTCTTACCTGTTTTGGGCTGTGCCACGATGAGGGCGCGCTGTCCCTTACCGATGGGCGAGAAGAGGTCAACCACGCGGGATGACTTGCTGTCGTCGTATCCCTTGCAAAGCTTGAACTTCTCGTCGGGGAAGAGGGGAGTGAGGAACTCGAAACCTACACGGTCGCGCACACGGGCAGGGTCGCATCCGTTAATTTTCTCCACGCTGGCAAGGGGGAAGAAACGCTCGCCTTCTCTGGGCGGACGTACGAAACCATCAACCACATCGCCGGTCTTTAGTCCGTAGTGCTTGATTTGCTGGAGAGTGACATAAACATCGTCGGGTGAGGGCAGGTAGTTGTAGTCGCTGCTACGCAGGAAACCATAGTTGTCAACGGTCTCGAGCACACCGCTTACACGGATGATGTTGTCGAACTCATAAGGTTTCTCCTTCACGAATTTCTCTTTCCGAACCATTGCTTGTGCGGGTGCAGCATAGTTGTCATACTGAGGTTCATTGTAGGCAGGTGCCGGTTCCACAGGTTTCTCGAAATTCGGGAAGGTGTTATTGATACGGGTGAAGTATTCCTCTTCGTCAGGCACGTCTTGCAAGATGATGAAGTCTGAGGTGGAGGCGGTAGTCTTCTTCTGAGTTATAGAGAAGATGGTCTTGGGGTGAACGTCGGAAGAAGCGAATGCCTCTTCGGGCACAATGTCGTCGATGAGGTTGGCAGCATCAGCATTGCTTTCTACTGGTGCGGCTTCTTCGGCAGTTGTTTCAGCAGGTTCGTTCGCGGCAGCTTCTTCCTTCACCTTGGGCTTGCGACCCCGTTTCTTGGGAGCCGGTGCTTCTTCCTCATTGGATGCCGTTGCTGCTTCTGCTTCGGGGGTGCTTTCTTCCTTTGCCTTGGGTTTGCGACCACGCTTTGGAGCCTCGGCAGGTTTCTCTTCTGCCGGAGCTACAGGTTCGGCTGCGGTCAGCATGGCCTTCTCTTCGTCAGAAAGATCGGCGAACATGGACTCGTCTTTGGTCACTTTCATGTTCTTGTCTATCTTCTTGGCCTTGTCCTGATTGGCTGTATAGACGCGGTCAACATTCTTGACGCTGACCCGTGAGCGTTTGCGTGCTGTCTTTTCTGTTGCGTTGGAAGCATAGGTCGTTGCCTGCTCATCGATGATGTTCAGTCTGAGACTGGTGTCATCCATCTTGTCAGCATTCTTGATGCCCAATTCCGCTGCAATGTTGAGAAGGTCTTCCCTCTCTTTGCGGTTTAGTTCTTCTAAATTATACATAATGTGGTGTTAGTTGTTTAGTGGTTTAGTCGTCAGAATAGTTTGCAAACCTACTAATCTACTAAATGACTGGTTACAGTGTTTATGAAAATGTTTTGTGTGAATGTTTTCTGCGACAACGTTTATCTTTGCAAATGTTTCTGTTGTCCCAAAAAGATGGTGCAAAAGTAGTGATTTTTTTTTTCTCATACAAATTCTTGGGAAAAAAAATGCGGGAAATGTTTATTCCCGCATTTTTTATAGGCTTTTGTTGACGTCGTCGATATAGTCGAGCAGTTCCTCGCGCCCCTGTTTGCTGGTGGCGCTGGTGACGAAGTGAGGGGGAAGCTCTTCCCATTCTTCGTGCAGGGTGTCGAGGTATTTCTCTATAGTAGGCTTCACTTTCGAGGGCTGGAGCTTGTCCGCCTTGGTGAAGACAATGGCGAAGGGAACCCCATTGCTGCCGAGGAAATGAAGAAAAGCGAGATCTACCTTTTGGGGGTCGTGACGAATGTCGATGAGTACGAAAAGGCAGGTGAGCTGTTCACGTTGCAGCACATAGCCGCTAATCATGTTTTTCAGCTGGTCCATTGCTTTTTTCCCTCGTTGGGCATAGCCATAGCCAGGCAGGTCAACGATATACCAACTGTCGTTGATGAGAAAGTGGTTGATGCACATCGTCTTGCCAGGAGTAGAGGAGGTGAGAGCCAGTTTGCGCCGCTCGGTCAGGGCATTGATGAGCGAGGACTTGCCCACGTTGCTTCGGCCGATGAAGGCATATTCGGGGCGGTTGTCTTTGGGACACTGAGTGACGGAGGGTTTGGAGCCGATGTAGGTGGCGGAGGTTATTTTCATTGCTTTTGTTTTTGGGGAAGGAGTATTTCTGGTTGCTATAGTTTTTATAGTTCTACTGGCTTTTTAGGGGTTATGCAAATTCGGAGAGTTCGAGCCAGCGCATTTCCTTTTCTTCCAGTTCGTCGGAGAGGATGGGAAGGCGTTTGCTCATGCGGGTGATTTCTTCAACGGAAGTGGTGCCTCCACAGAGTGCTTCTTCAATCTCTTTCTTCTCGGCTTCGAGCGTGGAGATATCCTTTTCCAGTTGGGTGAACTCCTGCCGCTCCTTGAAGGTGAGGCGACGGGCACGGTTTTGATTGCGGCCATCGGGCTTCTTCTCTTCTTTAGCAGGTGTTTTCTCGTCCGATTGCTTCTTCTCGTTCTGTTCCTTCCAATCGCGGTATTGACTGTAGCTGCCAGGAAAGTCCTGAATGTTGCCGTTGCCGTGAAAGACGAGTGTGTGATCTACGACTCTATCCATGAAGTAGCGGTCGTGGCTGACGATGATGAGACAGCCTCTGAAATTCTTCAGGTACTCTTCAAGAATTTGCAGCGTGACGATGTCGAGGTCGTTGGTGGGCTCGTCGAGAATGAGAAAGTTGGGAGCTTTCATCAGTACGGTGCAGAGATAGAGGCGTCGGCGTTCGCCACCGCTGAGCTTGTAGATGTAGCTGTGTTGCTCTTCAGGAGTGAAAAGGAAGTGCTGCAGGAACTGGCTGGCGGAAAGTTTTTCACCGTTGCCCATATCGACATACTCGGCAATGTCGCGCACGGCATCAATCACTTTTTGGTCGTCGCGGAAGTTCATGCCTTGCTGCGAATAGTAGCCAAAGCGTACGGTTTCGCCGATGTCAATGTTGCCACTGTCGTGAGGTTCCAGCCCTAAAAGCATTTTCACGAAGGTGGATTTGCCTGTTCCGTTATTGCCCACAATGCCCAGTTTCTCGTAGCGGGTGAAGTTGTAGTTGAAGTTCTTGAGGAGGATGCGAGAGCCGAAAGCCTTGCACACATCGGTCATCACAAAGATTTTATTGCCAATGTAGGTGCCGCCCATCTCCAGGCGCACGTTGCGTTCCTCGATGCGCTGCTTGGCACGTTTCTCCAGTTCGTAGAAAGACTCAATTCTGTATCGTGCTTTTGAACTACGGGCGCAAGGTGTTGAGCGCATCCATTCCAGTTCTGTTCTGTATAAATTGTTCGCGCGAGCAATTTCGGCGTTCATGTTCTCGATGCGCTCTTGGCGTTTTTCCAGATAGAAGGAGTAGTTGCCCTTGTAGGTGTAGATGCGCGAGTTATCCATCTCGATGATGCTGGAGCAGATGCGGTCGAGGAAGTAGCGGTCATGTGTCACCATGAGAATGGCCATCGTGCTGCGGCTAAGCATGTTTTCCATCCATTCAATCATCTCCAAATCGAGGTGGTTGGTCGGCTCGTCGAGGATAAGCAAGTCGGGTTCTCCAGCCAGCACTCTTGACAGGGCGATGCGTTTCACCTGTCCACCACTCAGCTGCGACTCGGTGCGCAGGGCTTCCTCTGCCGAGATTTTCATCTGCGTCAGATACTGCTTGTAGCGTTGCAGGAAGTTCTCGTCCTTCCCTTCCAAATCTTTGGGCTCAAGCGTGGGAGTCTGTTCCAGATAGCCCACCTTGATGCCGTTTCGAAACACAATCTTGCCACCGTCATCTCCCTCCTTGCCGGCAATGATGCTCAGCAGGGTGGATTTGCCCGTGCCGTTCTTGGCGATGAGACCAATGTGTTCACGCTCGTTTACGGTGAACGAGATGTCTTCGAACAGCACACGGTGGCCGATTCGCTTGGTCAGTCCTTGTATTTCGAGATAGGGGCTTGCCATCGTGTCAGCGTGTGATGAGTTTCTGTTCTCTTGCCGTCAGCCGGCGATACTTCTCGGCATGGCGAATGTGGTTGCAGAAGAGGCTGATGATGTCGTCCAGTTCGCCCAGATAGTGCATTTCCACACTCACCTTGTAGCCTTCTTCGTCCAGCTCCTCCTGCCATTCACGGAGAGTTTCAAGCGCTGCCTTGTTGTCGTTAGTCAGCAAGAAAGGAATGAGGTGCACCTTCTTGGCCTTCTCGCTTTTCAGTTGTTTGAGCAGGTGGGCAAAGGTGGGCAAGCCTTCGATAGTGGCTACATGCCAGCCCTTCATGTCCTTGTTGCGGAGTGTGTAGTCGAGCACGGCAAATTGTGTTGCGTTCCCATTGTCGGCATCGGCACACACGAACACGTTGACAACTTTGGGCTGACCGAATATTGATGCAGCCTGAACAGCTTTCTCGTAGTCTTCCGTGCTGCTAAGCAATGGTTCTCCCAGACGGATGTGCTTGAATTTTCCCTTCACCTCCTCCACCGTTTGGCGCAGGCACTGCATGTTGATGCCATCGGTCAGGTCGGACGACTGGATGAGCACGTGTGTGTAGCCCTCCTTTTGCAACTGGCTGAGCAGTTCATCGGGGGTGGGCACTTGCTTGAAGGTGCTTCTTGATGTCCACGCTTCTCGGAAAGCGTAGTTGGGGTAGGCTTGTCTGAGTTGCTGATTGATGCGCTCGTAGGTACCGATGGCAGAACCGTCGAGGGTACCTTCATGTACAGCCACAACGACAGCTTTGTCGCCTTCGCGGAGGTTTTCAAATAGGTCTTGCTCCATCTCCGACGTCTGTGCCATTGTGGGCAGCGTGAAGGCGAAACAGGTGAGGAGCATGGAAAAGAGGGGAGTGAGTATTCTTTTCATGCGTGTACATCTATTATTTATAAGTATGCATCTATTCATGCAGTGCATCTATTCAAAAGGAGTCATCTCGGCTTTTTCGCGGATGACTGAAATTTGGTGTTTGGTGATGGCAGGCACAATCATGCCAATCAGTTGGCCAATCTTCTCTGCCTTGATACTTTCCCGCCCGTCCTCCATTAGACGGAAGGTTCCGTCGCCAGGAAGTTTGACCGATACGGCCGTGCAGACCTGTGAGCCTTCTGCAGAGCGTACTGGCTTGATGCCGTTGCGCGCTAAGGCCTTGCAGAAGAGGCGGTATTCGAGCGAGTCTTTCCCTTCCACCAACACTTCACGGGCTGTCTCGTGGCTGATGGAGAAAGTGCAGGTCTCGCGGTCATAAGTCATGTCTTTTTTGGCAAAATACTTTTCGATGCTGCCGTCGAGGCTCAAATCTTCGGGCAAGCCTGTGGTCAGCCCCATCTCGTGGTCGAGCAGCCACACCTGGTCTGCCACTTGCAGAGCGTGTTCCAAATCGTGTGTGCTCATGAAGATGGACTTCTTCAGCGCTTTTGCCAGTCGATGCAGCAGGAGCATCATGGCAATTTTGCTGGGATAGTCGAGATAGGCGGTCGGTTCGTCCAGCAGGATGATGGGCGTTTCTTGTGCAATTGCTTTGGCTATCATCACCTTCTGCCGTTCGCCGTCGGAGAGTGTCTGCATGGGACGTGAAGCAAGAGGTTCGATGCCCACCCAATTCATGCACTTGGTCACGATGTCCTTGTCTTTCTGGCTCAGTTTGCCCCAGAAACCCGTATAGGGTGCGCGACCCATCGCCACCACCTCTTCGGCTGTCATGTTCTTGATGCTCGAATTGTCGGTCAGCACGACACTGACAATCTGTGCCAACTCCTTGTTGGTGTAGTCATTCAGGTTTCTTCCCATCATGGTCACCTTGCCGCCCAAGGCAGGCTGAAAGCCGCCCAGTGTGCGCAGCAGCGTCGATTTGCCCGCACCGTTAGGTCCCAGCAGACAAACCATCTCGCCGCTGTTGAGTGTGGCGTTCAGATGGGAAGCTATCACTTTTTCGCCCTTCTTCGTCTTGTAACCCGTAGAAAGGCCGTTCAGTTCAATGGAAATGCTCATAATGGGTGCAAAGGTACGGCTTTTCTGTGAAATGTGAAAAGTGGAAAATATTTTTTCATATTCTTTGCCCCATTTTCATTTTATTTCCTTACCTTTGTGACAAAAAAGGAAATAGAAATGAAAAAGACTTTGACACTGATGGTGGCAGCCCTGCTCATGTGCGCCACCGCGATAGCGAAAGATTTCAAAGTGCTGGTGATGAAGACCACCCCTGAAGTGCAGAACGTGGAAGCCCAGACGAAGGTGAAGAACCAGCTGCGCTTGACGGCTGGCGTGAAGAAGGTGGAAACCGACTTTGTGGCCAAGCAGGTGTGGGTGACCTATGACGGCGAGAAGACCAGTGCAAAGGTTATCCTTGCCGCCATGAAGAAGATGGGCTATGAGGCCACGGTGGTGAGTGATGGGGCAGCTCCCGAAAAGGCTCCCAAGCCAACACAGGTGGATGCCATGTCGGGGGCATCGAAGCAGCAGAAGTGAAACAAAACGAAGTAATACAAAACTAACCTATTGATACCTATAAAACAAATAAAGCAGAAATGGACAAGAGAAATTATTGTGTCATTCTTGCAGGTGGGCTTGGCACTCGCCTTTGGCCGATGAGCCGTGTACAAAAACCTAAGCAGTTCATTGATGTGCTGGGCACAGGAAAGACCTTGCTTCAGATGACTTACGAGCGGTTCGCCAGTTTCATCGACACCGACAACATCATCATTGTGACAAACGAAAGCTACCGCCAGATTGTGGTGGAGCAATTGCCTGGGTTGAAGTATGAAAACATCCTGATGGAACCCATGCGGCGCAACACTGTGCCAGCTGTCACATGGGCAGCTCTTGAGATTCAGCGTCGCTGTCCCGACGGACGTTTCGTCGTGAGTCCTTCAGACCAAAACATCTCCAACCATGAAGTGTTCTGCGAGGATGTGCTCAAAGGGCTCGACTATGTAGGAGTGAGCCACATGCTGCTCACTCTTGGCGTGAAGCCCACACGTCCCGAAGAGTCGTATGGCTACATACAGATGGCTGAAGAGCGTGAGGGATATAGTAACATCTACAAGGTGCAGAGTTTCACGGAGAAACCCGCCAACGACTTTGCCCGCATCTTCTACGAAAGCGGCGAATTTCTTTGGAACACAGGTCTTTTCATGTGGAGGGCTGACACCTTCCTCGATGCTGTGAAAGGAGCCAGCGGCGAATTTACCAGCATCGTGGAAAACGTGTTGACTAAGTACCGAGAAGGCGAATACATAGCTGACCTGCTGATGGAGCTGTTCACGAAGTGCCCCAACATGAGTCTGGAGCAGAGTGTGTTGGAGAAATCAGAAAATGTCGATGTGCTGCTTTGTCGCTTTGGATGGGCAGACCTTGGTACTTGGGCTGCTGTGCACGAAGCCCTCCCTCAGTCCGACATGGGCAATGTGGTCATCGACTCCAAATCCCTCCTCTACGACTGCAAGGACTGCATCATCAAGCTACCCGACGGACACGTCGCTGTGGTGCAGGGATTGGAAGACTATGTGGTGGTGGAAGATGGCAACGTGCTTGTCATCTGCAAGAAGGGCGACCAAAAGAACATCCGCAAGTTTGTGAACGATGCACAACTGAATCTTGGGGAAGAGTTCGTGTAGGAGAGTTGATGAATTAAAAAATGAAGAATTGAAGTTGGTTATTCGGTGTGTTCGTGCATCGCGTTAGCCTAAAACTTCAATTCTTCATTTTTTAATTCATCAACTCTTTACAGCAGCTTCAGTATGTTGTCCTCCAGTGTGCCTTCCATGAACTCGCTTCTCACCACAATCTCGTTCTCCCTGTTCACCAGGAAGAACGTGGGCAGATTGACAATGTTATAAATCTGTGTGGTTGTGCCGTCCGTTTCATGCACACACACCCAAGGCAGATTCTCGCACGAAAACTTCCAGAAGTGGATGTCCTCATCCAGCGAAATCTGGTAAATCTCAAATCCCTGTGCATGATATTTCTCATAGAGGGAGCGCATCAGTCGGGTGCGTTCCTTCGAATCTTTCGCCCCATACACCGTAAAGTCAATGAGCACCACCTTCCCTTTCAGTTCCGTGATGCTGTGCAGACGGCTGTTGATGTCGGGCAGGTTGATGTCGATGATGCCCGTCTCCGCCACCTTGCTCTCATCTACCTGTAGCACCTTCTGTTGAGGCGGTGCCGTGTTGTCCATCCCCTTAATGGCCATGTTGCACAGCTGCTTGGTGCGCGGAGCGTCAGGATATGCACCGTCCCATGCTGTGGCCACCGTGGCATAGCATCGCACGTCTGTTCGGTCGGTCAGCGGGTTGAACAGCTGGAACGTGCCCTGCAGGTCGGTCAGACTTTGACACACGGCATAGTAGGCAGAGGCAGAACGTGGCGAATCAAAAATGTATTCCATCTTCATGCGCTCCTTGTAGCGGGTAATGACAGCCTCAAGACTGTCCACCTTGTCGCCTGGCAACATGTCCTCGTTCCGCTCAATCGCCACCAGCTGCTCCTGCACCTGCTGCTGCATCAGGCAAATCTCTCTGATCTTCCTGCTGCTCTCATTCCCCTCAATGCTGTAGTCTCTCTCCATCGTCGCAAGTTTCGCTGTGACGGTGATGCATTCCGTGCTGTCAACTGCAAAGTTAATCATGTGCTTCCCCACCTGCAATGCATAAAACTCAGGTGCATCCGCTGGAGCCGCAGCCTTGAAGGAGAATGCCCCGTCCTCCTTCAGTTTCACCGAATCCAACTTCTGTACCCCGTCCAATGTGCTTTGGGTGAAATAAAGCATCGAGTCCTTAGCCCCCTCAATCGTTCCCTCCACATGGAACTTAGGCTCTTTGTCGCAGGCGGCCAGCGTCATGGCTCCTGCCATTATAATAATGAGTGTCTTTTTCATTCGAATAGGATATTTTGAGTGCAAAGTTAAAACATTCTGCCGAAAAAGAGGCTGTGAAATGAAGATTTTCAGATGAATAAGGGTGTAGTATGCGGAAAAAGTATTACCTTTGTCCGATTTTTCGTGTCGAGAGTGGCACGACTATAGATGTTTTATATTTTTTCAACAAACAAGATGAACGTAATTACAAAGAAGGTTTCGTTGCCTGATGGAAGAGAAATCAGCATCGAAACAGGAAAGCTGGCAAAGCAAGCGGATGGAGCGGTGATGCTTCGCATGAACGACACCATGCTCCTCGCCACTGTTTGTGCAGCGAAAGATGCAGTACCGGGAACAGATTTTATGCCACTCCAGGTAGAGTATCGTGAGAAGTATGCGGCTAATGGCCGTTTTCCTGGAGGTTTCACCAAGCGTGAAGGTAAGGCAAGCGATGAGGAAATCCTCACTTGCCGTCTTGTTGACCGCGCCCTCCGCCCTCTGTTCCCATCGAACTATCACGCAGAGGTTTATGTGAATGTCATTGTCTTTTCTGCCGATGGCAAAGATATGCCGGATGCTCTGGCTGGTTTTGCTGCTTCCGCAGCACTGGCTTGCTCGGATATTCCTTTCGAAGGTCCTATCTCAGAGGTGCGTGTGGCTCGCATCAATGGCGAGTTTGTCATCAACCCCACCTTCGAGCAGTTGAAGGAGGCTGATATGGACCTAATGGTTGGTGCCACTGAGGAGAACATCATGATGGTGGAAGGTGAGATGAAGGAAGTGCAGGAGAAGGACCTTCTTGAGGCTCTGAAGGCTGCTCATGAGGCTATCAAGCCACAGTGCCGCTTGCAGAAGGAACTGATGAAGGAACTTGGCAAGGACGTGAAGCGTGAGTATTGTCATGAGGTGAATGATGATGACTTGAAGGCAGACCTCGCTGCTAAGTGCTACCAGCCTGCTTACGATGTGACGAAGCAGGGTCTTGAGAAGCAGGCTCGTACAGAGGCTTTCGAGAAGATTCGTGAAGATTACAAGGAGGCATACGCTGCTGCTCACACTGATTTGAGCGAAGAGGAATTGGACGAGAAATACACGTTGATTGACCGTTACTACCACGATGTAGAGCGTGATGCCATGCGTCGTTGCATCCTTGATGAGGGTGTGCGTCTTGATGGCCGTAAGACCACTGACATCCGTCCTATCTGGTGCGAGGTTTCTCCACTGCCTGGACCTCACGGAAGTGCTATCTTCACTCGTGGTGAAACACAGGCATTGGCTTCTGTCACTCTTGGCACGAAGCTCGACGAGAAGTTGGTTGACGGTGCATTGGAGCGTTACTACATGAAGTTCTTGCTCCACTACAACTTCCCTCCATTCTCTACAGGCGAGGCTAAGGCACAGCGTGGTGTGGGTCGTCGTGAAATCGGTCACGGTCACCTCGCATGGCGTGGCATCAAGGGACAACTTCCAGATGATTATCCATACACTGTCCGTGTGGTCAGCGATGTGCTGGAGTCAAACGGCTCTTCATCTATGGCTACCACTTGTGCGGGTACCCTCGCATTGATGGATGCAGGTGTGCCCATTAAGAACCCCGTGGCTGGTATCGCTATGGGTCTTATCAAGAACCCAGGCGAGGACAAGTACGCTATTCTTTCTGATATTCTTGGCGATGAGGACCACCTCGGCGATATGGACTTCAAGACCACTGGTACGAAGAACGGTCTGACAGCTACTCAGATGGACATCAAGTGCGACGGTCTTTCTTACGAAATTCTTGAAAAGGCACTCATGCAGGCTAAAGCCGGTCGTGAGCACATTATGGGTGAGATGATGAAGACTATTTCTGAGCCTCGTCCTGAACTCAAGCCACACGTACCACGCATTGAGCAGATTATCATTCCTAAGGAGTTCATCGGTGCCGTCATTGGTCCTGGTGGTAAGGTTATCCAGCAGATGCAGGAAGACACTCAGACCGTCATCACCATTGACGAAGAGGACGGTGTGGGCAAGGTGCAGATTTCTGCTCCAGGACGCGATGCCATCGAGGCTGCCATTGCCAAGATTAAGGCCATCGTTGCCATCCCCGAAGTGGGTGAGGTATATCATGGTACCGTTCGTTCGGTGATGCCTTACGGATGCTTCGTGGAGTTCTTGCCTGGTAAGGACGGTCTGCTTCACATCAGTGAGATTGACTGGAAGCGTCTCGACACCGTTGAGGAGGCTGGCATCAAGGAAGATGACGAGATTGACGTGAAACTTATCGACATCGACCAGAAGACGGGTAAGTACAAACTCTCTCGTCGTGCCCTCATTGAGAAACCTGCCGACTACCAGGAGCGTCCACAGCGCGAACGTCGTCCTCGTCCAGAGCGTGGCGAGCGTCGTCCACGTCCAGAACGCAACGACCGTCAGCCACGTCACAACGAGCCACGCAACGAGGCTCCTGCACAGGAAGGTGGCGACTTCAAGTCTGCACTTGATGACCTGATTAAGTAATAACCCCACATATCATTAAGAAAAGTCGGAAGGCCACTTCATGTGACCCTCCGACTTTTTTTTGTAATTGCTTTATGTGTTCATCACACTTCTGAGGGCGTTTGCTGCTTCTGAGAAGGCATCGACGTAGGTGCCGTCTGCTACAGGGTTGATGCCAAACTCTGCCCCTATCTCCTGCGATTGTGATGAGTTCTTTGTGGCGAGTTGCTCACTCAGCTTTCCTAATTTTCCTAAGGCTCGCATCGTGTCGCCACGCTCCTGCATCACTTTCACGGCCTCCTTGATGTTGCCTTTCTCCAATAGGTCGAGTTTCTTGATTTGCAGGTCATTGATTTTCTTGATGAGTGGAGCCGCATCAGCGTCCTTCTTCACCTTGCTGAGGGCACCCACGCCCTTGCCGATGCCGTAGTAAATGGCTTTCTGTACACCAGCCTGACCCGCCTCTTTGGCGATGTCCGTCATGTCGCCACCCTTAATGTAGGCATTCAAGGCACCCTTTGCCGCTTCACCACCTACCACAGCCGTCATCTCGCCCCAGCCACCTAACGACTTCGAGAATCTGCCTGCCTCGTTCTGCAACACGCCAAAGAGTCCTTCTGTCACTCCCTGCCATGCGGCGGTTTTCATGGCTTGTTCGTCACCCTTGTTATAGACATGTGCTTCAGCCACACGTTTCAAAGGAGCTTTTGCAAGGGTGTAGGCGTTCTTGAGAGCTTTGGCACCAGGACCTCCTATTTCGCCCATTACATTGATGGCAACGTCGCAGCCCTTGTCAATCGCCCATGTCACTCCTGTGATAGCCGTCCACACAGCCGCCGTGTTTTTGTCCTTTCGAGCCACTTCCTCCAAGGCTGCCTGCTTCTCTTTCATCTTCTCCATGATTGTTGCCTTGTCGGTTGTGCCAAACTCTTCCTCCAGTTTCCGCATCCGTTCCTTCTTCGCTTCTTCTGCCAGATACTGTTGCTTCCACTCCGTATGGCGTCTACTCGTTTCAGTCACACCCGTCTTTCGTTCACGCTCCCATTGTGCCTCGTTCTGCGCACGTTGTTCCTTCAGCCATTGTTGTGCTTGCTGCCGGTCCAGTTCTTTCAGACGCTCTGTTTCAGGGTCAACTGCAGGGGGGATGTCGCCTCCACCACCTATAGGCATACCTCCGCCAACGCCGCCCACCAGCGATGCCAACAAGATGCCAATCAAACTGATGACCACACTTTCCGTGGCTGTTGTATGCTCCCCCAATATTTCATTATCGCCATTAAGCCAACCAAGCAACTTGTCTATCACACCAATGGTTTCTTCCTCTGTGCCACCACCTGTAATAGCGATGCTGTCGTTGCCCAGCGTCTCTTTGATGCCTTCCATCACGCTATCTTTCTGTTCCTCCAGTTCCTTCTCACCGCCAAGTTCTTCGTCTTCCTCATAGACCTTTTCCTCATGACGAACCACAATGTCAATCATCTGTTCGTATTTGGCAACCATCTCTTTCATCTTTGTCTCAGCCTGTTTCTGGATTCCGGGCATTTTATGCCGATACTCATGAAACCCTATTCCATAGCTAAGGCATGACAGTATCAGCACAGCATAGCTTTCGCCCATTTCTTCCTTTAGGTTGGCTGGTTCGAACTTCCCCGAGTGTTTCAAGCAATCTTTAGCACCTTGTATATAGTTGTCCGTCGCCACTGGAAAGTTTGTCAGGAAGACATAGATACAATCCCATACATCAAAACCATATTGTTCTAAAACTTCCGTTTGGAACGTGTGCTTCCTTCTAATCCGCATGGCTGGAAAACCTTTGAAGTTAAATTCTTCCGTCTCCAATGTATAGATGTTTCTTGCCTGTGCTCCCGCAATAACATCTTTCTCCCAATATTTTTCTATGACAGGAATGCCATATCTCTTCAGTTGGCTGATGCTGCCCAAAGGGGGATTGCTCGTTCCTTCTTCCCATAGAGAATTTCCTGTGCTCCAGCCGATGCATGATTTCGGGATGTGTTGCCACAAATCCCAAATCCCCATTTGGACATACCATTCATAATGTCGTCGCCGATTATCATCCGTTCTCAATTCTTCCCCCAAAAGGAATCCATATTGCCCACGTCTTGTTTGATGTATAGTCTTATAGCTATTTACCCCTACAGTATTGCCACTTTTGTTAATGTATGGCACATGGTTCAGCTCTAGCATATAGCGGTCTTCTCGCAGGAGCACATCTTTCATTTCGTACTCTTCGATTCTTTTGCGGTGGTATTGTTTGATGACACTTTCCATCTTGTAAGTGTCAAAGCTATGCTCATCTGCTTCAGAAGATTCTTTCACTTCGGGAGGCGGCAGAATTTCTCCCCTGATACGTTCCAATGGGCTGATGGTTTCCACGTAGTAATAATCCCCTCCTTCTTTGAATGGTGGAAAACCTCTGCGTCGGCTCTTTCCGTTATCACTATCACCGTTCTTCTCTTCAGAAGCCTCTTTTCCACTTCCTCCTCTCATATAATGCAGCACATCCCAAGCGAATCCTTTTGTATAGCCCTCTCCATATCCAATGGCTGTGACGAGCCAGAACTCGGCTTGGGCATCGTCTTGGTAGGTGAAAGTGTAGGAGATTTCACCGGATTGTTGGCTCACCACATCAAGGGCTTCCACCCAGTTCCTGCCTTTTGTCTTGGTGGAGGTCAGGGTGCGGTCGCCTTTCCCCACCACTTTCTTGTAGAGTGCTTCGCCCGTCTCTTTGGGTCTTTGGAAAAAGATGGCAGCATACAACCTCGGACTTTCCCCATCAGGCCACAGGGCTTGGATGTACTCAGCCTGTTCCCCTGCTGTCAGCCCCACCTTGATGGGGCCTTTTACGATGGTCTCAGGCAACTGGCAGCGCACCACGTCGCCCATGTTGTTCTCCACCACGGAGGGCACCACGTGTTCCCTCTCCGTCTGTTTCCATGTGCTCTGTGCCTGTGCCGTGATGCCAGCCCATGCCAACATCAGAGCCACGAGTATTGTTGCAAGCTTTTTCATACCTCCTCCATTCGTTTCATTCGTTTGATTCGTTGTTCAGTTTCTCCACCACCTCGTTCAGTAGTCGGTCACGCTCCTCGCCTGGTTCCATGGGAATGTAGCGCCACTCTACGTTGTACTCCTTGCCTGTGGGACAGAAGCCGATGGCTCCTTCGTGGCTCACGATGTAGAAGGTTCCGTCGATAGGTGGGTGCTGGTCGTCGCCCTGCTTGGCAAGGTCGAAGAGGTTGAAGTAGGTGATGGGGGCGTTGGTGGCTACGTCTCGCCACACCATGCAGCGTTGCATGGCAATGAAGAGGGCTTGTAGCCTACGAGGGTAGTGCCCTGTGAAGAAGGCTTTCATTGCCTCTTCTCTCGATTGATTCTGGTCTTCTGTCTCCATACTTCCTATATCCGTTTCATCCGTGGTTCAAATAGTTCCTTCAATCTTTGTGCCGCAATGGATGCAGAACTTGTTGCTAGGAACGAGGGGCTTGCCGCAGTTCATGCAGAAGAGCATGGTTGGTGCCGTTGGGGTAGGGGTTACAGGAGGCGGTGGGGGTGTAGGAGGTGTGAGCGGTTGGACATCTCTTTCAGCCTCCTCTTCTTCGGTCGGGATGAGTAGCCATTGGGTCATGTATTCGAAGCCAGGGCTTTTGCCGATGGCTCCCTCGCAGCTCACCATGTAGAACTCATGTTCGCCCAGTGGGCGCTCCTTGTCGTGAGCCAAGGCAAACTCATAGAGGTCTTCTATGTTGAAGCGGGTGCTACCGTCCATCGTCTGCCATACGAGGCAATACTCCATAGCCTCAGCCAGTGCCGACGTGAGCGAGCGATAGTGATTGGGGTGCAGGTCAAGTGTCTGTCCGTTGTTCTGTTCCGTGCTCATTCTTTTTCCTCCTCCTCGTCCTCGTCAGTTGGAAGACGGAAGTCCTCCACTGAGCCGTCCATGTTGACCAGCACACGTTCGCCACGCTTGTAGGCAAACATGAAGCCCTCGTCGCTCGCGTCCTGCGAGTTGGTCAGGTGGTAGATGCTACATCCGCAGGGAGCCATCTTGTAGAGCTTCACCTCGCTGCCGTCTTGGGCGGTAAGCGTCATGACGCCGATGCTCTCACCATCCTTGAAATACATATAGTTGAACCTGATGTTGCGACCCTTCGCGCGGTTGGTATAGATTCTCACCTCTTGAGGCCGCTCGTCGTAAGCCACCGAGGGGAAGCCCTTTTCCTCGGCCAGCTCAGACACGGGCTGACCCTTATAGGTGGCATTGAGGGCAGCGTCGTAGTCGGTGTCGCTGTCATACATCCATGTGTCCCACAGTTCCTGCAGGTCGGTATTGTTCTTCTGCATGTAGTTGTAGCCCATCCAGCAGCCGATGCCGATGGCTATCGCCAAGACCACTAAGATGGCACATCCGCATCCCAGACAGGTCTTGCCGAAGCAGCCGCTGCTGGGTTGCTGTGGGGGAGGGGGAACAGAGCCTGGATATGCTCCGTATTGCTGATTGTAAGGCATAAGAATTAGAGATTAAGGGTTATTTCATGTTGATTTCTTTCATGCTGCCCTTCTGTCCGTAGAGCATGCGTTTGCCGCCTTCATAGACGAAAAGGTAGGTGCTGCCGCCACCGCTCTTCGGATTAGCGAGAAGGTAGATGCTGTTGCCGCAGGATTGAAGGTTGTACTTGAATTTCTCGCCAGTAAACCAATGGGTGACTTCCACTGTGCCCATTGTGGCGCGACCGCTCTGCTGGCTTATCTTGCACTGCACACCGATTTCGCTGTCTTTGTCGAGGTAGTACATGTCGTGCTTGGGCAGGGCGTTGTAACTCACTACGGGCACACCCAGTTCTTGAGCCAACTGCTTGGCTTTCTCCTTTTTTCCTGTAGCGGTATTCTTGGCTTCTTCTACTTTGGCCTTTTCTTCATTTTCGGTTGTCTCCTTCTTGTCCGCCTCTTCTTCTCCTTCAACACCTTCAGTTGTTTCCATCCCCTCGTTCTTTTCCATTCCTTCCATGATTTCCTTCTCGTCAAAATCCCCTTCTTCTCCATCTCCTTCTTCTTTCTCATCCATTCCTTCATTATTGGAGAAATCGCCCGTTGTTCCGTTCTCGTTGTTGGTAGTGGTAGTAAATCCGCCTCCGTTCAGCAACTCTTCCCACTTCATGCCGTTCTTCTGCAGGTAGGAATAGCCCCACCAACCCAGTCCTCCGAGGGCAAGCACCACAACGAGGGCTATCGCACATCCGATGCCCAGACAGGTCTTGCCTTTACCACCGCCTTTCCCTGCATTCTCGTTCGTTTGAGGCTTAGGTGCTTGTGGCTTCTCAGTAGAAGGGGAAGGGGGGACCGGTGCCGTTGGTGTCACAGGTGGTTTAGGCACTATTGGTGCCACAGGAGGTTCCGGTGCCGTTGGCGTCACAGGTGGTTCCGGTGCCGTTGGCGTCACAGGTGGTTCAGGCACTATTGGTGCCACAGGAGGTTCCGGTGCCGTTGGTGTCACAGGTGCCACAGGTGGATCGGAGGCCTGTGGTGCCTCTGTCACCACGGGTTCTGTTGTGTCCTCTACTATCTGCAAGGTGAGGTCGGCGCCGCAGCTGCCGCAAAACCTTGCTCCGTCTGGATTTTCAAATCCGCATTGTCCGCAAAATGCCATATTCTGTCTGTTTTTATGTTTTCTTTTTTAATCTTTGGGCAGGAAGAACTCTTCATGAATGCCGCTCTCATCGCTTATGATGATTTCTTTGGCTCCTTCATTCACGAAGAAGTAGCCGCACTCTTCACTTTCATCATCAGGGTTGCTCAGGTGGTAGATGCTGCAGCCACATGGCGACACCCACAACTCTTTGGCACTCCCGGATGTAGGAATGATGTTCAGCGTGCCGATGAAGTCGCCCTCTGTGAAGTTGATGGATGCAAAGCGAATCTTGACGCTCTCGTCGTAGTTCCGATAGACACGCCCCTCCTTGGGCAGTTCACCGTTGGTCGCGGCAGGGAAACCAAGCTCTCCAGCCAGTTCCCTTACGGACTTCCCATTGTAGGTCTGCGCATCGGGGTCTTGTGCTCCCAGGCGACGTTTTGCTTCCCATTCCTTTTCTCCCTGCTTAAGCCATTCAATAGTCTCTTCGACCTCCTTGTCCTGTTGCTTCAGGTAGTTGTAGAACCACCAGACTCCACCGCCAATCGCAAGCAGAAGCACGATAATTGCCACACCTGCGCAGCCGATGCATCCCTTCTTCATGCCGCTGCCATTCTCCGCAGTTTGAGTGGCGAGATTTGAGCCACAGCCCATACAGAACTGTGATCCGTCGGGGTTCTGAGTCCCGCATTTCTTGCAAATAGCCATAGTCTTTTAGGTTTGTAGATTGTTTCTTGTCATGTGAGTTATTACTTGGGCTCATACCGGAACACGTGTGTGCTGCTTTCATGTCCTGAAGTGGTGATGATGCTGTCACCGCTTGGATAGACGTAGAGCAGCGCTGGTACCCAACAACGTTTGGCTTGTGTGGCGGGCATGGTGTCGCATGCCAGACTGTCGGTGGCCTCACAATCAGATTCCTTCGTCTCTAACGTGTAGATGGTGTAAACACTCTTGCCACGCGGCTGCACATAGCCCATTTCGGGCTCTCTGTCCACTGTGGCCCCCATGACAAACTGCCCGTTTATGTCCATCTCCACCATGCCAATGCTGTAGTCTGCATCATCGGTGGTGCCGAGATTGAAGGTGAGGCTGGAGCCAGTCTCCGCATTCACGTAACGTCCATCACGAGGTTGCGTGTCGATATCCGTCAGCGTGAAGGGGATGAGCATCTGTGGCCCTCCAGCGTCATTATATGCCTTGATGGAGTCCATCAGTTGGTCCACGCTCAAATTGGGGTCTTCTGAATAGTATAATATCTGCCCCAAATAGTTTCTCTGTGCAGTCCCTTCTGGGTCGCATGCTGTCAAGAACAGGGTTGCGACCAACGTTGCCGCTATGGCCTTCATGAAGTTGTTCTTTTTCATATTTATTCCTCCTTTTCTGAAATTTCTTTGATGTATTCTGTCATCATTTCTTTCTCATTGTAATAGACTTCGTGCTCCTCATACACTTGCACGCTTGCATCGAACGACACCTGGCTCACCATGTCGAAGTTGTCCACATACCAGTCGCCACGTTCAAATACCAGATAGAGCTTCATTTTGGTCTCATAATGTAGCCTGACTTCCACCAGCACTTCGGCACGATGCATGGTGACATTGTCCACATCTAATACTTCAAAGCTCCAGTCCTTCAGGTCTTCATCCTCCCAGGAGGCTAAAGTCCAGTGGTTATACACCAAGTCCGCTTCTTCCTGCAGGTCTTTCCCCTTGCTCTTCGCCACTTTCTCGGCCAAGGCACGGAGCCTCAGATAATTCTCGGAGCAACATTGCTGGTCGTCCTTGAGTTCGTAGAAGGACTTGACCCGTTGGATGATGTAGTGGGTGTTGTGTTGTTTGTCGTTGGGCGCAGGTTCGTCGTTGGCGATGGTGTCGGCCTCGATGCTGTCCAGGGCATCGTAGATGTCCAACTTCGCGACGGTGGCTGTATCGATGCCGATGCCGGGGCCGCCACAGATGGGGGTGTCCTTGCTCTTGTCCTTGCCGCCCCAGTTGCAGCTGCTGAACAGCGACAGCAGTCCGGCTGTCCATAAGGTTATCATAGTCTTGTTCATATTCTGTTTGATTGATGTACAAAAGGTGGGTGTCAGAAGGTGAAGATTTCCAAGAGTTCCTTTTCATCATACCTTTTTGAGACTTGGTCGGAATCTCCTGATTCTTCACTCTCGGAGTTTTGGGATGTAACGATGTAGAAGTTATCTACATACCAATCGCCTCGTTCGAGGGTGAGGATGAGACGGACAATGGACTCGCGCTCCTTGCCTACAGAAACAACGGCTTCGGCACGTTTGGCTGATATGTTGGTCACTTCCAGAATCTTGTAGCTCCAGTCGGAACTTTGTGCGTCAGAGTCTTCGCCGCAGGTCCAATGGTTGGGGTATATGCTGCTGCGCTTGGCTGGGGTGGTGTCGAACTTGTCGGCGCTTTCTATGGCTGCATTGAGTATCTGAAGATACGCTTCGGAACAGTTCTTCTGGTCGTCCATAGTCTTGTAGAAGGAGTTGACGCGCTGTGTGATGTGAGCCACAGTGTGCAGTCGGTCAGCAGGTGCGGGAGGGGCGGCTATGTAGGCGTCGTCCGTGGAGTTGCCTCGGCTGATGAGGAGGCTGTCGCCACCGGGATAGACGGAGATGATGGCGGGGAGAAAATGCATGCCATCGGAGGAGGCGCAGGCTTTTTTGGCTACTCGCTTGTCAATGGTGTAGAGTGTGAAGATGCCTTTGCCCCAGCTCTTCACTCGCGCGTCGGTCAGGGAGTCCTGCTCGAAGTACATGCGTTCGCGGAGAAACATGTCAGCTGTGCCGATGATGGCTGTATAGATGGTGTCATCATCTGCCTCGTGCGTTGGCTGACTAAGGTGGAAGGTGATGAAGCCGTCGGATGAGGCTTGGCGGTATGTCACTCCGTCGCGAGGCATGGGATTGCCTTCGTGTACAGGCAGGTTGACTTGCACGTTCACCTTGTTGAGAGTAGCTACCTCTTCGGGTGTTTGCGGGTTCTTTTCGGAGAAGACAGAGGGGAGCCAGTACTCGCCGGCCTGTTCATACGTCCATCCGTCCATGATGGGTTGTCCGGTCTTGCCTCCGTTGATGTTGGGGCGACCAAGGTTGCATGCCGTCAGCACCAGGACTGCTATGCCTAGTGCCGCGAGGGTTTTGGTGTGGTGTTTCTTGTTCATATCGATTCAGGTGTTGGTTAGTCCTCTATTTTTACCTCCTTCACAAGTACAACAGTCCTCCTTCACAAGTACAACAGTCCTCCTTCGTAAGTACAACAGTACTCCTTCGTAAGTACTGCAGTCCTCCTTCGTAAGTACTGCAGTCTTTGTGTGTTAGTACTTTACTCCGCACTCATCAGTACTCTTGTCTTGATTCAGAAGTACTTCTCTCCTTATTCAGAAGTACTTCTCTCCTTATTCAGTGGTACTTGTCTCCTCATTCGGAAGTACTTCTCTCCTTATTCAGTGGTACTGATGAGGATGCTGCGGTTTGATTGTCGGTGTGCAAAAATACATGTATTTGTGTAATACTGCAAGATATTTGGCAGGAAATTGGTGAAAAAGTGACAAAAAAGTGGAATCAGCAGCTGCTGACTCCACTTATGATGCGTTTGATGCCTTCCTCGACGCGGCTACGTTGCGTGGCGAGGTTGATGCGGATGTAGCCTTCGCCAGCCGTTTGACCATACATCGTGCCGGGGTTCACATAGACTTTGGCGTGCTTCAGCAGATGGTCTGCCACTTGCTGGGAAGTCTTGCCTGTGGCGCGGATGTCCATCCACATCAGGTAGGTGCCTTCCAACGTGGTGACGGGGCAGTGGGGCAGGGCTTCGCTGAGCATCTGTCGGGCTAGTTGGTAGTTGCTGGCGATGTAGGCGTTGAGTTGGTCGAACCATACCTCGCCCTCGGCAGAGTAAGCGGCTTGCAGGGCTATCACACCAAAGGGATTCACGTCACACACCTCGTTGATGTTGATGGCCTTATCCACCTTGGCGCGGATGGTATCGTCCTTCACGATGATGTTGGCAATCTGTAAGCCCGCGATGTTGAAAGCCTTGGAAGGTGAGATGCATACCGCACTGTTCTGGGCAAACTCCTCGCTGATGGAGGCGAAAGGCGTGTAGGTGTGGCCAGGCATGGTGAACTCGCAATGGATTTCGTCGCTGATGACGAACACCCCATGCCGCAAGCATATCTCGCCCATGCGTGTCAATTCCTCCCGTGTCCACACACGTCCTGCCGGGTTGTGAGGGTTGCAGAGCAGAAAGACTTTCACGTTTGGGTCGGCACACTTCTGCTCAAAGTCTTCCCAATCCACCTCATAGCGTTGACTCACCATCTTGAGCGGATTTTCCGCAAGGATACAACCATTGTTTCTGATGCTGGAAAAGAAGCAATTATACACAGGTGTCTGCACGAGCACCTTGTCTTCCTCGCTGGTGACAGCTTTGATGATGGCCGAGATAGCTGGTACCACGCCGCTGGTGTAGATGAACGACTTTCTGTTTGTCGTCCATCCGTGCCGACGTACGAACCACTGGATGGTGGCCTCATAATAACTCTCTGGTACCAACGTGTAGCCAAAACAGCCGTGCTGCATTCTTTTCTTCAACGCCTCCAGCACACAAGGAGCCGTCTCGAAGTCCATGTCAGCTACCCACATGGGGATGATGTCGGGGTCGGAAAACTCATCCCATTTCACGCAGTTGGAACCTCTTCTGTCGATGATTTTGTTAAAGTCGTAAGTCATGCGTTCAGGTTTTTCACGATTACCTTTGCGTCGGCAGGTGCCTTCTGGTTCTTGTCCCAGATGAGTTCACCAACCTTGCCTTCCACCACGACAGTGCCGCTGGTGGGGTTCTTGATGCTGTGCACATCACCTTTGATGGTGCCGTTCACAGTCGAGTATTCGAGAATGAGGTTGGCATCCTCCCCAAAGGTGCAGTCTTCGAGCGTGAGCCCATCCACATAGCAGAGCAGTTGCTCGCCCGTCAGGTGGCAGCGCACAAGGCGGATGTTCTTGCCGTACCAAGCCAGATACTCGCCATTGATTTCGGAATCGTAGATGGTCACGTTCTCCGACTCCCAGAAGGAATCCTTGGAGTTGATGATGGCATCGTGTATCTCCACGTTCTTGGCATATTGGAAAGCGTAGTTGCCTTCCTGATGGTAGTGCTCAATCTTGATGTTCTCGGAGTGCATGAAAGCGTAGTCGCAGTTGTCGATGCGCACGTTCTTCAACTCGATGTTCTTGCAGTCCCACAGATATTGCTCTCCGTTGGGGAAGTCGGTGTTCTCCACATAGATGCCATCCATGCGGCGAAACAGCTTGGGGGCATCGACCTTGCAGTTGGTCATGCGGCAGTTGCGTGAATACCAAAGGCTGCTACGTGCACTCTCGGCAAAGTAGCAGTTGTTGACACGGAACCCGTCGTTCTCCCAAAACACATACTTTCCTTCGAAGCGACAGCCTTCTGCCTCGATGTTGCTGCTCTCCTTGATGGAGGACTCGCCAAGGTGGATGGTCACGTTCTCCAACCGCAAGTCGTGGGAGGCATAGAGAGGACGCTCACCTCCAAATTCTTCATTCTTAATAGTTTTCATAGATGGTTTCTGTCTTTATCAGTTCTTCATGTTCTTCTTTTTCTGCTGGGGTCGGAATGCCTCGTGTCTCTTCCATGCTGATGTTGCTCCAGCTGCGGCGGCTCAGGCGGAAGAGGAAGGCGATGCCACGCCAACAGAGTTCCGCACACATGGCTATCCACACGCCACGCAACCCCATCGACGGAGCCAAAATCAAGGCTAACGTGAGACGCACCACCCAGATGCTGGCAAGGTTCATGATGCTGGGCACTAATGTCTTGCCCGAACCGACGAACACGCCGTATGCCACGATGCTGGCGGCAAACATCGGTTCTGCCCATGCCTCGATGCGGAGCACTTCGGTGCCTAACTCCACCACTTCCATGTCGGTGGTGACCATCTGCATCATCTCTGGCGCAAACACACCCATGAGCACACCCATCAGTGCCATGATGCTCATACCCAATCCCATGGAAATCCAGGCGAAACTGCGCATCAGGTCTTTGCGCCGTGCACCGAGACTTTGTCCCACAAGGGTGGTGGCTGCCTCAGAGATGCCATAGCCTGGCATGTAGCAGAGGCTCTCGATGTTGATGCCAAAGGTGTTGGCGGCAAGGGCGACCGAACCTAAGGGGGCAATGATGCCTGTGATGGCTATCTGTGCGCCGCACATCACGCCTCGCTCCAAACTGATGGGGGAGCCTATGGTACAGGCCTTGAGCAGGGTGCGCTTGCTGGGAATGTAGCGTGACCAGTCCCAATGACCCGCCAGTTCGGTGTCGAGGGCAAAACGCAGCTGCTGGTCACGCACCGACATGAAGTAGAGCATGAGGATCATGGTGATGGCGTAGGCCACGAGGGTGCCGTAGGCAGCTCCTGCTGTGCCCATGTGGAAAACGAAAATGAAAAGGTAGTTGAACGCCACATCGAGCACACACATCAGGGCGTTGAGAAAGCTGGGCACCTTGATGTTGCCGCTACATCGCAGGCTGCCTGCCGCCAACATGTTGATTTCGAGCACGGGCAGGGCAAACGCCACGATGGTGAAATATTCTGATGCGCCAGCGCAGATGTCGGCATCGGCACCTAACCAAATGGGGAGGTAGGGGGCGATGAACAGTCCGATGAGACTCAGCGCTAGGCTGAAGACGAGTCCTGTGAAGATGCCTTGACGGATGATGTTGCGCGCACCGCGCAGGTCTTCGGCCCCTACATGATGTGCCACCTGCACGGAAAAGCCTGCCGCAAATGCCGAACAAAGTCCGCCAAACAGCCAGATGGTGGTGGACACCAAACCGACTGTGGCGGACTCTTTTGTGCCGAGATGCCCCAACATGGCGGCATCGATAATCTGCATCGCCACCGACGATATCTGCGCCACCATGGCAGGAAGACTCAAAAGCACGGTCAGCCGCAGCTTTTCTTGCCACGACATGCTCCGTGCTCCTTTCCTGACCAGTGCCAGCAGTTCGTCTTTCGTCAATGTCATCTCTCTTTCCTGTCTCTGTAGGCTACCTCCGGGTGGCGGCCTTCTCTCTCTTGCTTATTTCAGCACCTCAGCCACGGCTTTCTCCACGGCGTCGCCGCGCAGATTCCGCTTCACGATGGTGCCATCAGGACCAAAGAGGATGATTTGCGGAATGCCGTTGATGCCGTAAGCATCGCTGCCAGCCTTCTGGGCGTTCATCATCTGGGGGTAGGGGATGCCTAACTGTTCAATGGCTTTCTTGGTATCTTCAGGCTTGTCCCAGGTGGCTACGCCCAGCACTTCGAACTTGTCGCCTTTGTACTTGTTATATACCTTGATGAGATTAGGTATCTCTGCACGGCAAGGACCGCACCAGCTGGCCCAGAAATCGACCAGCACGTACTTGCCTTTGCCCACATAGTCGGAGAGTTTGGTCACCTTGCCTTCATACTCAGCCTCGAAGTCCTTGAACTTCTTGCCTTCGCCTGTCTCCTGCTGAACAAGCCACTCTTTCTTGGCCTCTTGCAGTTGGGCGTGGTTCTTGAAATACTCGTCACCATCGACCAGTTTGATGAGCTCGTCGGTAGGCATCAGGAAGGAGAGAATGCTCTGGATGACGTAAACACCTGCATCGTTCTTGTTCTCTTTCACAAAGTCGAGTGCCGCAGCTTTTGCCGCTGCATCGTCATTGTCGGCAATGGTTTCAAACTTGGCGAAAAGAGGAGCGAGGGCTTCTTTCATCTCGCTTTCGGTCATCACTTTCTGTGCAGGTTTGCTGTCTTGTGCGCAGCTGGTGGCAGTCATGAGTGCCAGAACTGCCAGCATGGTAATCATTTTTTTCATACTTGTTGTGTTATTGGTTAATAATCTTTATATATGTTTGTGTCTATCGTCCGCCGGCAGGAAGGAACTTCAGCCAGAAGTTCTCCATGGTCTTTCGCAGATGCCAGGTGGTTCCTTCGCCCTCGCTGATGCTGTGCGAGCGCATGGGATAGGCCACTTGGTAGAACATCTTGCCCTCTTCGATGAGTTTGTTCACCAGCCGTTCGCAGTTCTGGTAGTGCACGTTGTCGTCGCCAGTGCCGTGGATGAGCAGCAGATTTCCCTCCAGTCCGTCGGCCCAGTTGATGGGCGAGCCGTTCTCATAGCCCTCGGGATTGTTCTGCGGAGTGTTCATGTAGCGTTCCTGATAGATGGTGTCGTAGAGGCGTTGGTCGGCCACGAAAGCCACGGCAATGCCTGTCTTGAACACTTTGGGATAGCGGAACATGCAGTTGAGCGTCTGGCTCCCACCGCCGCTCCAGCCTGTGATGCCGATACGCTCGGTGTCGATGAAGGGGAACTGGTGTGCCAGGTCGAGAATGCCTCGTGCCTGGTCTTCGCTGGCAAAAGTGCCCACCTCGCCGTAGATGCACTTGCGCCATTCGCGTCCACGTGGAGCTGCCGCACCGCGATTGTCAATGCTCACGATGATGTAGCCGAGGCTGGCCAGATACTGGTGCCATGTGCTGCCCGACCATACGTCTTGCACGGTGGAGCTGGCTGGCTCTCCATACACATCGATGATGACAGGGTATTTTTTGCTGGCATCGAAATTGAAGGGCTTAATCATCCAGGCATCCAGCATCAACTCGCCCGACTTCACCTTCACGAATTCCTTGGGGTGTATGCCGAGTGTGTCAAACTCCTGCTGTGCCTGGCTGTTGTCCACGAGTGCTCTCACCGTCTTGCCCGATGGGAAAGACTGCATGTCGGTCTGTGGCACGGTGCGGGCATTGCTGAAAGTGTGAACCGCCCATGTGCAGGTGGGCGACATGTTGTAATGGTGTTGACCCTTCTGGTTGGCATCACTGACGAGTTCACATTGGCCATTTCCGAAAAGTTTGGCTCTGTACAAATAGCGTTGTGTGGCATTGTCGGGCGATGCGATGAAGTATATGTAGCCGCTCTGCTCATTCAAGCCCACTTGCTCTATCACATCAAAGTTCCCCTTGGTGATGAGCGTCATCTGCTTGCCATCGGCGCTGACACGATAGAGGTGCCTCCAACCGTCACGCTCGCTCATCCATGTGAAGAACTTATTGTCTTTCAGCCACGTCACGTCATCGTTGGTCTCCAACCAGGTTACGTCACTGTCTTCGAAGATGTTCCTCAAATCGTTCTTTCCAATGGTGGCTGTCCACACTTTGTTGGTGTGCTGTGGACGATCCATCTGCTGAATGAACAGCCGATTCGTGCCTGGTATGAACTCCATGCGCGGCAGGTAGTTGTTGCGCTCGTCGCCAGGGATGGGCAACCAGGTGGTCATGCCTCCTTCTGCCCGCACATAGCCAATCTTTACGGCACTGTTGGTGGTGCCTGCCTTGGGGTAGGGAAAGTGCTGCACGGTGGGGTAGATGCTATCTACGTTGTTGATGATGTCGAACCAACCTGTACCGCTCGTGTTGCTCTGCCAATAGGCAATGTACTGCCCATCGCCGCTCCAGCGGAAGCCGTCGCGACAGTCAAACTCTTCCTCATACACCCAGTCAAACGTGCCGTTCACGATGGTGTCGTTGCCGTCCGTTGTAAGGGCTTGGTAGGTCTTGGTGGTCAGATCCTCCACGTAGATGTTGTTTTTGCTCACGTATGCTACCTTGTTGGCATCAGGTGAAAACTTGGCAAACATCAGGCTGCTCTCGGGTAATCCCTTGCCCAATTGATACAACTCTCCGCTCTTGCGGTTCAGCACCCAATAGTCACCTCGGGTGTGATACCGCCACACTTTCTTTGTGTCTGTGAAAAGCAACACTTTCTCTTGGTCATCGCTGAAAATGATGTCCATCACGGGCTTTTGGTCAAAGAAACATGTACCATTCTCTTTGTCCACAATGAGTTGTTCCGATGGAATCAGCACCGTCTTGCTTTCATCTTTGGCTGAGTACATTGCAACTTCTGGCTTGCTCGTCTCTTCATTCCAATCCACCTGCAGGTAGTGCTCACCGTCTGGCATCCATTCAATGTGCTTGGCATACCTCGTGTGTACAATGGAACCAAAAGCTCTTGACTGCAACATCTTTGCGGTGTTAGTCGGCTGTTGGGCAAAGACTTCTTCCGTACACATTATTAATATATATATAAGAAGAAGCGGCTTGAATAAGTTTCTCATCTGTCTTTAATGCTATAATAAATCCGTTGCAAAGATAGGCCTTTTCTTGCGGAAAGGCACCTTTTTCAGTGTTTATAAATCTTAAAAAGCCTCAAAATGAGGAAAAATTCATTTTTCTCAAAAAAAACCACTCAAAAGTTTGGTCGGTATTCAAAAAGTCCGTACCTTTGCACTCGCTTTCCGAAAGGGAAGCATAAAAAACGCTCTTTGACAGACTGCGAACAGAACAATCAAGACAAGGCAGACATGCTAAATCGTCCTCCCGCTGGGAGAAAACGAGAGGCAGTCAAGCTGAAGTCAATTCCTGAATAAAAACAATAGCAATATAAACGAGATAAAGCAGGAAGCCTGGCCGGTCGGACAGAAGACTATAATTATAATGATTACAGTGAAG
>CAMVIM010000010.1 GCA_947167515.1 uncultured Prevotellaceae bacterium
GCTAATAATTAAACAATTATTTTATAAGAAATTTTCATCGAACTCACGTTAATTTTACATTTTGTGGGTCTTGCGACTCGGTTGCTGACATGAAGGAAAAGGGTGTCAACAGCATTGCGATGAGAATGAAAAGATTTTTTGCCATAACTTGATTTTTTAATATTTGAAATCCGCTGCAAAGTTATGGCAAGTATCTCTGAGAAGTCGAATATTGTCCTTTCTTTTATTTAACCTATTTTTAACCCTGTTTTTATTACGAGTTGTATCTCGTTGTTTTTCAGAATGTTGTAATAATCTTTGCAAATATTTTACACCTCTGTGTTTTTATGCTTTTTCATGTTTCCGTAGAGGGTTGTTGCATTGTCTTCTCCATAGAGTTTCTGGTTGATGTGCCGTTTTACGATGGCTATTCTTTGGGGGGAGGTGTTGAGCAGGATGGCTATTTCGCCAGGCTGAAAATTTAGGCGAACGAGGATGGCGGTGCGCAGTTCTTGCTCGGTGAGAGTGTGGTCTTGGGTGATGCTTTGATGGAATAAGGGGAGGCACTGGTGGGTGAGGCACTGCAGATTTTCCCACTCGATACCTTGGGGCAGCGGTGAGTGCATTTTGGGGTGTGACATGGTTTTGAAGGACTTTACAATGTCGCTCTCATAAAGTGCCCTTTCTTTTTCTTGGGATTGCATGGCATCGAACCTCACTTGATATTTTGTGATGGTTTCCTTCAGCTCTTCTATTTCCTTTTGTTTGACCCCAAGCACATGCTCTTTCATGTCGCTGTAGGATGCTTCTAACACGATGAGTTCTCGCTCAGCCTGTATGAGCCTTGTGGTTGCTTGGGTGTAGTCGGCATTGAGTTTTCTGTTTCTGGCAATGCTGGCTCTTCTTTTTCTTACCACCCACCATACAATAGTGCCTATTGCCAAGATACTGGCGATGAGGATAGTCCACTTCTTTCTTTTCTCCAGTTCTGTCTCGTGGGTTTTTATAAGAGCAGTCTGTTGGTGACGGGTGTAGTCATATAGGGATGACATTTGCACTATCTCTTGAATCTGATTCTTGGCGAGAAACTGCATGAGTCCGTCTTCGCATAGTGCGGCATATTTGACAATGGAATCGGTGTTTCTCTTTTCGAGGAAGCAGGACAGTAAGCCCTTGTAGGCGTCATAGTCATAGTTGGCTGCGAGGAGTAGGCGAAAACAGTGTTCGGCTGAGTCAAGGCGATGGATGCCCACATAGTACCGTCCTTTGTTGTAGTAGTAGGATTTCTTTACAGGCTCTCCTGTTGGGTCGAAAAGTCCTGATTGGGTTTCACATATCAGCATCAGTTTGTGTGCTTTCTCGTATTGTGCAGTGCCCAAATAGATGTCAATAGCCTCATGATAGACGTTGGCTGCTTCTTGTGGATACCCATGTTTTCTGTATAGTCGTGCGCTTTCAAACGTGGACTTTAGTACGTTGGGCGTGTCGCATTGAGCGAAATAGGAGATGGTCATCAGTTCGATGCCTTTGATGTAGTTGAAGATGTCGTTTGCCCGCAAGGCGTAGTGGCTGTATTTCTTTTTTGCCTCTATGGCTTCTTCGGGCATGAGTTGTTGATCATACAGTTCTCCCATCTGCCCATATACCTTATATAATGTCTTGTAGTCGCAGTCCTCGCTGAGCGTGTCGGCCTTCTCGATGGCATCGTAGTAGCACTGTAGGGCTTGGGGTGCCTCGTTTCGGTCGCGGTAGATGCAGCCGAGCAAGTAGTGGGCGCGGAGTTGCTGGTTGGGGGTGCCGTGGCGGTCGTAGTAATCGACCACTTCTTGGAAAATGGTGTCGGGAGGCAGGGGCTGGTAGAGCTTGTTGTTGGCTTCTGCCAAGAGGACGGCATGGCGCATGCGTGTTGGCTCCGACTGCTGGGCGATGGTGCTGTCGGCGGCATGGAGCAGACGGCTTGCCGAGTCGGGCGATGCCTCCATCAGGGTCTCGGCGCGGTCGAGCAATGACAAAACCCTCCTGTCGTCGGTGCAGGCTGACAACAGGAGGGTTGCTATGAGGATGGTGAGTGGTATGCGGTTCATCGTCCCTGTGTGTTCGCCTGATTGCCTTGCCGTTCTGCGTTTCTGTTTCTGATGGTCTTGGCTTTTTCGGGTTTTTGCTTGGTGATTTTCATGGGTTTCTGCTGGGCGCGGGGCAGGGCGGTAGGGTTCCACTCTTGGGTGATTTCCCACTGTGCCTTGAGGGTGAGGGCTTGGGGCAGATAATAGACGGGTTCGGGCTGGAGGTGCTGGTCGTAGTCGCCTGTGTCCCAGAGGCCGTTGTGGTTGAGGTCGTAGAAGAGGCGGAGGTAGTAGGTGCCGGGGTTGATGAAGTAGAAGTCGGCCTTGCCGTTCTGTGCTTTGATGGTCTTGACTACTTTGTCGCCGCCATCAATCAACTGAACGATGGCGTCCTGGCGGTTGTCGAAGGTGTGCTTGCCGTCATCGGTGGTGCGCTGTCCGCTGAGCACGACGAAGAGGGTGGAGTAGGAGTCGAGGTTGCGCATGCGGATGATGCGTGTCTGCGCTTCGCTGCGGCGGCCGTAGATGTTGACGAAGGCGGCGGTATCGACCACGAGCTGGTAGGTGGTGTCGGGTTCCCACTCGGCGTAGAGGCGGTACTTGCGGGCATTGCCTTCGACGGGACGGAAGAGGTACTTGGTGGGCTGGAAGAGGCTATCGACCTTGATGTTGAAGTGTATCTTGCTGAGGTCGATGGTGTCGAGGGGCTCTTCAAACTCGAAGTCGATGTTCTTGTCGGGATCCATGGACTGGGTGTTGCTGACTTTGTAGGTCAGAAACTCTTCGGGCATGGGAGGGATGACGATGTCTTCGTCTTCCTTCTTCCGCTTTTTCTTCTTTTTCTTGTCTTTGGAGGTGGAGTCGTCGGGGACTTCTGTATGCTCTGGTACCTCCTCTTTTTCAGGCACCTCTATGTTTTCAGGTATCTCTTCATGGCCAGAATCCTCGGTGTTTTCGGGGTTCTCTGTCCCTTCTGCCGTGGCTGCCTCTTTTTCTTCTTTTCGGGCGGCTCGGCGTTCGTCCTTCAGTTTCTGCTTGTAGGTCTTCACCCATTCGTTGTACTTCTCTTTCTGTTGACGGGCAATGCGCTCTTTGGTGAGTTTCGAGACGAGGTTGAGGGTGTCGGTGGTGAGGGCGAGCTGGCCTGTGGTGTCGGTGGCGAAGAACTCGAGCTGGATGTCGAGGGTGTCGATGTTGTAGATGAGGGAGTCGCGAATCCAGTAGTGGAGGGTGTCTTTGTGCAGGTTGGCATCGACCACGAAGGCATTGGTGGCATCGAAGTTCAGTCCTGTGAGACGTGGCAGGGTGTCGGAGGGTGCGGTGAAGAAGATGGAGAACTTCTGGGGGATGAGTCGTTCGCTCTTGAGCAGGTAGCGGTCTTGGACGGCTGACTCGAAGGCGGTGAGTGCGATGTCATCGGGGAAGTAGTGGATGTAGGGGGTCATCACGATGGAGTCGTAATGGATGCTGTCGTGCCAAATGGTGTCGGGACGTATGTCGGGACGGGAGGAGGTGGAGAGGATGCGGTCGGAGAAGGCGAGCATCTCGGCGCGCTGGTCGTAGAGGTAGTTCTGGTTCATGTCTTTGAGGGCGAAGACGCGGTATTGACCGGGCGAGAGGCCTTTGACGACGAAGTGACCTCGGCTGTCGGTGCGTGAGATGCGCTCGAAAGGACGGGTGCGGAAGGTGGAGTCAGGGAGGTTCTGGAGGCTGTCGAGGCGGTAGAGTCCGACGAGGATGCCTTTGATGGGTTCGAGGTTGCTGGCATCGAGCACGTGACCCGACACTTGGAAGGTATCGACCTGTTCGCCTGTGGAGAAGGTGAAGGCGAAGTCGCCGTAGGGGTTGCCTTCGTTGTTATCGACGATGGCATCGGCGAAGTCGATGGTGTAGGTCATGTTGGGCTTGAGTGAGTCGAGCAGGCTGATGGTGACTTTCTTGCCATTGGCTTCGATTTCAGGCTGTTCGATTTGTGGGGGGGAGATGACCACCTTTTCGGCGGCGTTGTCTATCTTGATGAACTCGTCGAAATCTATCGTAATCTTCTTGGCATGCTTCACGTTGCTGGCTCCGAGTTTGGGCGATGTGCGCACCACTCGCGGAGGGGTCTCGTCGTAGGGTCCTCCGTCGGGAGTGCCGATGCGGGCACAAGAAGAGAAAAAAATGCATAATGCATAATGTATAATGCATAATAAGGCTACAGCCTTGTGCGCTGCGTGGCACTCTTTTGCTTGGCAAAGCCAATTATACATGGTGGAAGCAAGCCGCATGGTCATTATGCATTATGAATTGTGAATTATGAATTAAGAGAGATGAGTTCCTCGATGTATTGGCGTGAGTTGCTGAGCCGTGGAATCTTGTGCTGGCCGCCGAGCTTTCCTTTGCTCTTGAGCCACTCGTCGAAGAGGCCGGGCTTGGCGACGATGATTTCGAGTGGCTGGAGCGTGATGTCCTTGTGGCGCTTGGCTTCGTAGTCGGAGTTGATGGCCTGGAGGGAGCGGTCGAGTATCTGTGAGAATTCTTCGACCGAACCGGGCATCTTGGCGAAGTCTATCATCCACTGGTGGCGGCACTTGGCATTGCTGTCCATGAAGATGGGCGCGGCAGTGTAGTCTTTCACCTGTGCGCCGGTAGCAACGCATGCCTGGAGGAGTCCCTTTTCAGCGTTATCGACGATGAGTTCCTCGCCGAACGCGTTGATGAAGTGCTTGGTGCGGCCAGTGATGCGGAACTTGTAGGGGTCGCGCTGGGAGAATTGCACGGTGTCGCCGATGAGGTAGCGCCAGAGTCCGCAGGTGGTGCTGATAATCATGGCGTAGTTGACACCGGTCTTGACTTCCCAGAGGGGAACTATCTGGCTCTCGTCGATGGGGTGGCCGTCGGGAGAGAGGTTGTCCATCGGGCAGAATTCGTAGAAGATGCCGTAGTCAATCATCAGGAGCATGTTGGGGTCGGAGAGGTCGTTCTGCAAGCCGAAGAAGCCTTCGCTGGCGTTGTAGGTCTCCATGTAGTGCATGTTGGGCAGTGTGATGATGTTCTTGTACTGCTCGCGGTAGGGGGTGAATGCCACGCCTCCGTGGAAGAAGACTTCGAGGTTGGGCCACACTTCGTCGAGGCGGTCCACGCCTTTCAGTTCCATGACGCGGTTGAGCACACTGAGCATCCATGAGGGCACTCCGCTGATGTTGGTGATGTTCATGTCCATGGCAGCCCGTGCAATCTTGTCGCGTTTTTCCTCGAAGTCGCTCAGCAGGGCGATGTTCTTCTTGGGCACACGAATCATCTTGGCTGCAGTGGGGATGTTCTCGATGAGGATGGCGCTGAGGTCGCCCACCAAGCTGTTGGGGGTGTTGAGGTTGGGCGAATGGCTTCCGCCGAGGATGAGGCTCTTGCCAGAGAAGAATTTGCTGTGGGGATTGATGTGCAGATAGCTGACCACGCAGTCGGTGCCGCCTCGGTAGTGGATGTTCTTCAATCCTTCGCCACTGACGGGAATGAACTTGCTCTTGTCGTTGGTGGTGCCTGATGACTTGGCATACCAGCGCACCACGCCTGGCCAAAGGATGTTGGCCTTGCCTTCGCGCATCTGGTGGATGTAACCTTTCAGCTCTTCGTAGGTGTTTACGGGAACATTCTTGCGGAAGGTCTCATAAGAATCAATGTCGGCATACTGGTGCTTTTCACCCCATTCGGTCAGTTTCCCCTGGCGGATGAGATGACGGAATATCTTGAGTTGTATGTCTTTGGCTCGTGTGGCGTATTTCTCTATCTGTTTCTGCCTTTTCGAGAAATAGATTTTATTGAGTAATCCTGTTGTGTTCATTGCTGATAGGTTTGATGGTGCAAAGTTACGACTATGTGTGGGAATAAGCAAATTTATTTTGCTGTTTTTCCGTGGGTCAGCTTGTTGCTTTTGATGCCGTTTTGCAATTCTTTGTCACGCTTGACGCGTTTGAGGGCTTGTTTTGCAGCGTTCTGGTCGCTCTCTTTCTTGCTGTAACCGTCGCCCGTGCCGCAAGGTATGCCCTCGATGAAGATGGAGGAATGGAAAACGGGAGCGTTGCTGTTTTGGCTGTCGCGCGACTCTTTTTGTCTGAACTCAAACCGGTACTGGTACTTCTGGCACCACTCAATCACGGCACTCTTGAAGTTGATCTCCTGCTTGGCCATGCTGCTAATGTCGATGTGTTTCTGGAAGACTTGCTCTTCGAGAAAGCGGTAGCAGTAGTGGTAGCCCCGGTCGAGATAGATGGCACCGACAAAGGCTTCGAAGGCGTTGCCGTTCATGAAACTGTTGTGGCCTGTCGTGACAGCGCCCACATGGTGTACCAGTTTGTCGAGTCCAAGACCGATGGCCACTTGGTTGAGTGTGCTTCGGCAGACAATCTTGCTTCGCAGGGTGGTGAGGAAACCCTCTTGCTTGTTGCCGTAGTGCTTGTAGAGAATGTCGGCCACAATGGCTCCCAGCACCGCATCGCCCAGAAATTCCAGACGCTCGTTGCTGATGTGGGAAGAGGAGCCCTTGTTTCCCATGGATGCGCCCTTGCTGCCTGCTGCCCCGTCCTTTCCCTTCTGAGCCTCGGCAGCTGCTTGTTTGCGCGCTTCTCGTTTCTCTCGTGGCGTGAGTTGTTTGTATCTCTGTTCCTGCTCGTAATGGGACACGGACTTGTGCATCAGAGCCAGTTCGTATAGCTTGATGTTGTGTGGGTAAAATCCGAGGATGGATTTAAGCCGTAAAAAAGGCTTCTTCTCGGAAACGAAAAGAAGCCTCATTTTATCTAATAGATCCGAAATCACCTGTTTTCTCTTTTGGAAAAGTTCTTGAGAACTAAGCCCAAGATTACTGGTATTTCTTGAATATTACACTTGCATTGTGACCTCCAAAGCCGAACGTGTTGCTGAGTGCGACACGGACAGTGCGCTTCTGAGCCTTGTTGAAAGTGAAATTGAGGTTGTAGTCAATTTCAGGATCTTGGTCATCGTCAGCGTGGTTGATGGTTGGGGGCACGATGTCATTTTTCACAGCGAGGATGCTGATCATTGCTTCGACAGCACCTGCGGCACCGAGGAGGTGACCTGTCATGGACTTGGTCGAGCTGATGTTGAGCTTGTAGGCTGCATCGCCAAACACTTCCTTGATAGCCTTGGCCTCGGAGATGTCACCCACATGAGTGGAAGTGCCGTGAACATTGATGTAGTCAACGTCTTCGGGCTTGATTCCAGCGTCCTTGAGTGCGCGCTGCATCACGAGCTTTGCACCGAGACCTTCGGGGTGAGTGGCTGTGATGTGGTAAGCGTCGGCAGACATGCCGGCACCGATCATCTCAGCATAAATCTTGGCACCGCGAGCTTTTGCATGCTCAAGCTCTTCAAGAATCAGGATGCCTGCACCTTCGCCCATGACGAAACCGTCACGGCTTGCGCTGAATGGACGGCTTGCCTTCTCTGGCTCGTCGTTGCGGGTGGAGAGTGCCTTCATGGCATTGAAACCACCTACGCCCGATGCAAAGATGGCAGCCTCGGCACCACCTGTAATCATTGCGTTGGCTTTGCCAAGGCGAATGAGGTTGAAGGCGTCAGCGACAGCGTTGGAAGAAGATGCGCATGCGGAAGTTGTTGTGTAGTTTGGTCCACGGAATCCATACTGAATGGAGATATGGCCTGAGGCAATATCAGCAATCATCTTGGGGATGAAGAATGGATTGAACTTGGGGCCGAGTTGAGGACCGTTGAGTGCATAGTTGCCGGCCTCTTCCTCGAAAGTCTTGATACCTCCGATACCTACACCGAGCACAACTCCGATTTCGTTCTTGTCAACAGCCTCCAGGTCCATGCCAGAATCGTCGATGGCCATCTTGGCTGCAGCAAGCGCATACTGGGTGTAAAGGTCCATCTTGCGGGCTTCCTTACGGTCGATGAAGGCAGCCGAGTCAAAACCTTTCACTTCGCATGCGAACTGAGTCTTGAACTGTGAAGCGTCGAAATGAGTAATAGGACCAGCGCCGCTCTTGCCTGCCTTGAGGTTTTCCCAAGACTCCTCAGCTGTGTTGCCGAGTGGAGTCAGAGCGCCAAGACCTGTTACAACAACTCTTTTTAATTCCATAATTACTTAGCGGTTAGCCTCGTTAATTATTTTGCGTTATCCTCGATGTACTTGATGGCGTCGCCAACAGTAGCGATCTTTTCAGCCTGATCGTCAGGAATATTGATACCGAAAGCCTTCTCGAACTCCATGATGAGTTCTACGGTGTCGAGAGAGTCAGCACCGAGGTCGTTAGTGAAACTTGCTTCTGGCTTTACTTCAGCTTCGTCAACGTTGAGCTTCTCAACGATGATTGATTTTACTCTTGATTCAATTTCAGACATAATCTTAGATGTTTAAATGTTAATGATTACTTTCTTTTATTTGTCCGTACTTTACGTTTTCGGGTGCAAAGGTAGGAATAATTCTTTGATTTCTCCAAGAATATTTCCATAAAAAGCATTTTTAATGCACAAAAACAAGTAAAAGTGTGCAAAAAACAAGGCTTTTGTTCTCATTTTAGTCTTTGAGCATAGCAAAAGCGGCTCCGCTTTTTCACTTGGAGAAATGCTTCCGCACATTACTCTTCGCGGTTGGCGCGTTTGCGCTCCAGGTGGTCGAGAATGATTTTTCGGATGCGCATGCTTTTGGGGGTCACTTCCACATACTCGTCAGCCTTGATATATTCCAGTGCCTCTTCCAGCGAGAGAACCACTGGCGGAATGATGTGCGCCTTCTCGTCGGTGCCGCTCGCGCGTACATTAGTTAATTGCTTTGCCTTCGTCACGTTGATGACAAGGTCTATCTCATGCACGTGTTCACCCACCACTTGACCTGCATACACCGTGTCTTGGGGCGAGATGAAGAACTTGCCTCGGTCTTGCAGGTGGTCAATCGCATAGGCGAAAGCCGTGCCCGACTCCATGGCGATGAGCGAGCCATTGGTGCGACGTGTCAGTTCCCCCTTGAAGGGCTGGTAGCTCTTGAAACGGTGTGCCATGATGGCTTCACCCTGGCTGGCGGTGAGTACATTTGTGCGCAGGCCGATGATGCCGCGCGAAGGAATCTCGAACTCGATGTTCACACGGTCGCCCTGTGCCTCCATGCTCAGCATGTCGCCCTTGCGGCGGGTCACGAGGTCAATCATCTTGCTGGCAAACTCTTCGGGCACATTGATGGTCAGTTCCTCCACTGGCTCACACTTCTCGCCGTTGATTTCCTTGAAGATGACCTGTGGCTGACCCACCTGCAGTTCGTAGCCCTCACGTCGCATGGTCTCGATGAGCACGGAAAGGTGCAGCACACCGCGACCGCTCACAATCCATTGGTCGGTGGTACCTTCTTTCATTTCCACACGCAAGGCGAGGTTCTTTTCCAGTTCCTTGTAGAGGCGGTCTCCGATGTGGCGGCTGGTGCAGAACTTGCCTTCCTTGCCGAAGAAGGGCGAGTTGTTGATGGTAAAGAGCATCGACATGGTCGGTTCGTCAATCGAGATGGTGGGCAGTGCCTCTGGCTCCTCGAAGTCGCAGATGGTGTCGCCAATCTCGAAGTTCGACAAGCCAATCACGGCGCAGATGTCGCCCGAGCTGACCGACTCGGTGGCACGGTGTCCCATGCCCTCAAACGTATGCAGTTCCTTGATTTTTGTCTTTTCGCTGCTGCCGTTCCGATGCACGATGGTGATGTTCTGTCCGGCTTTCAGTGTGCCGCGATGCACACGTCCCACTGCAATGCGGCCCGTGTAAGTGGAATAGTCCAAACTCGTGATAAGCATCTGAGCCGTGCCCTCCAGCTGTTCGGGAGCAGGAATCGAGTCGAGAATCACATCCAGCAGGTAGGTGATGTCGTGGGTCGGCGTGTTATAGTCGGGACCCATCCACCCCTGCTTGGCAGAACCATACACCACGGGGAAGTCCAGCTGGTCTTCGGTGGCATTGAGCGAGAACATCAGGTCGAACACCATTTCATACACCTCTTCCGGGCGGCAGTTCGGCTTATCGACCTTGTTCACCACCACCACGGGCTTCAGCCCGATTTCCAGTGCCTTCTGCAGCACGAAACGCGTCTGTGGCATGGGACCTTCGAAGGCATCCACCAGAAGGATGCAGCCGTCCGCCATGTTCAGCACACGCTCCACCTCGCCACCGAAGTCCGAGTGTCCCGGTGTGTCGATGACGTTAATCTTAGTGCCCTTATAGTTAATGGAAACGTTCTTTGAGAGAATGGTGATGCCACGCTCCCTTTCCAACTCGTTGTTATCCAAAATCAAGTCGCCCGTCTGCTGATTCTCACGAAAAAGATTTCCGGCCAACAACATCTTATCGACCAGCGTCGTCTTTCCGTGGTCAACGTGTGCGATAATCGCAATGTTTCTAATGTCCTGCATATCTGTCATTTCAAAATCAGGTGCAAAGGTACGAAATAATTGGGAAATGGGAAATGAGAAGGGCAATTATTTCAAAAAGTGGCAGAAGTGAAAGTCTTTATCCTCATTACTTTTATTACTTTTGAAAAAAAATTGGTTTTTATCCGTTTGAATGAGAAGTTTTTTTTAACTTTGCACAATCCAGGGTATAAAATATCTTAAACTTAAATATAATCAAGTGAAAAATGATGAAAATTAAAGCAGACTATGCGAATGCACCCCAGTGGAAGGTGCTGACAGTGAAGGCTACATTGCCAGAAGAACTGAAATGTTTGGACGAGATTGCCCACAACATGTGGTGGGTGTGGAACTATGAAGCACGTGACCTGTTCCGCGACCTCGATCCAGAGTGTTATCATGACGTGCAGCACAATCCCGTGATGCTTCTGGAACGACTCACCTATGCTCGCAAGGAGGAAATCCTGAAGGACAAGGCGCTGATGAAGCGTGTGAAGGAAGTGTATGGGAAGTTCCGTAAGTACATGGACGTGAAGCCCGATTCCAGCCGTCCCTCTGTGGCTTACTTCTGCATGGAGTACGGCATCCACTCGGCGCTGAAGATATATAGTGGTGGTCTGGGTATGCTGGCTGGTGACTATGTGAAGGAAGCCAGCGACTCCAACGTGGATATGTGTGCTGTCGGCTTCCTCTATCGTTTCGGCTACTTCACGCAGAGCCTCTCGATGGACGGTCAGCAGATTGCCAACTATGAGGCGCAGAACTTCGGCAGTCTTCCCATTGAGCGTCAGCTTGACGAGGACGGGAATCCGATGGTCATCGCCGTGCCTTATAACACCTATCATGTGCATGCTTATGTATGGCGTGTGAATGTGGGTCGTGTGAAGCTCTACTTGCTCGATACCGACAACGAGATGAACTCTGAGTACGACAAGCCTATCACGCATTCCCTCTATGGTGGCGACTGGGAGAACCGTCTGAAGCAGGAGATTCTGCTTGGCATCGGCGGCATGCTGATGTTGAAGAGGCTCGGCATCAAGAAGGACATCTACCACTGCAACGAGGGTCATGCCGCCCTGTGCAACCTGCAGCGACTCTGCGACTACATTGATGAAGGCCTCAACTTCAACGAGGCCATGGAGCTTGTGCGCGCCTCTTCCCTCTACACCGTCCACACCCCCGTGCCTGCCGGACACGACTACTTCGACGAAGGTCTCTTCGGTAAATACATGGGTGGTTATCCCCAGAAACTCGGCATCTCCTGGGACGAGTTCATCGGCATGGGACGCACCAACCCTGATGACCACGGCGAGAAGTTCTGCATGAGCACCTTTGCCTGCAACACCTGTCAGGAAGTCAATGGCGTGTCCATGCTTCATGGTAAAGTTTCCCAAAAGATGTTTGCCAACATCTGGGCAGGCTACTATCCAGAAGAAAATCACGTGGGTTACGTCACCAATGGTGTACACTTCCCCACATGGGCTGCCACTGAATGGCGCAAGATATATGATAAATACTTCGACAAGAAGTTCCTCAGCGACCAGTCGAACGAGTCCATCTGGCACGGCATCTACAACTGTCCGGACGAGGAGATTTGGGAGACTCGCAAGGCACTCAAGAAGGTTCTCTTTGACTATGTGCTGATTCAGTTCCAGAACACGTGGCTGAAGAATCAGGGCGACCCTGCGCGTATCACCAAGCTGATAGAACGCTTCAACCCCAATGCCCTCGTTATCGGATTCTGCCGTCGTTTTGCCACATACAAGCGTGCTCACCTGCTCTTCACAGACTTGGAGCGTCTGAAGAAGATTGTCAATGACCCCGAGCGTCCTATCATCTTCCTCTTCGCAGGCAAGGCGCATCCAGCCGATGGCGCAGGACAGGGACTCATCAAGAAGATATACGAAATCAGTCAGCAGCCCGACTTCCAGGGGAAGATCATCTTCGTGGAAGACTACGACTTCATGCTGGCTCGCAATCTCGTGGCAGGTGTGGATATCTGGATGAACACGCCGACCCGTCCGTTGGAGGCATCAGGCACCTCGGGTGAGAAGGCCGAGATGAATGGTGTGGTCAACCTCAGCGTGAAGGACGGCTGGTGGCTCGAAGGCTACCGCGAAGGCGCAGGATGGGCACTGACCGAGCAACGCACCTACCAGAATCAGGAGCTTCAGGACAAGCTTGATGCAGCCACCATCTACTATCTCTTGGAAAATGAAATCGCGCCCCTCTATTACGACAAGGATGAGAGCGGCATCTCAAGAGGCTGGATTCAGGTCATCAAGAACTCTATTGCCCAGATTGCTCCGCACTATACGATGAAGCGTCAACTCGATGACTACTACTCCAAGTTCTACGTGAAGGAAGCCAAACGCTTCAAGGAACTCTCTAAAGACAGCTGCCGTTTGGCCAAGGAACTGGCTCTGTGGAAGGAAATCGTAGCACAGCGCTGGGATTCCATCAAAGTGGTGAGCTCCGAGTGGAACTTCCCAGCCACAGGAGGCGAAGCGGGAAGTCAGTACAACCTCAAGTATGTGATTGACGAGCAGGGACTCAACGATGCCGTAGGATTGGAGAAAGTCAATATCCTTGTGGATAAAAACGGCGAGGAGAAGGTCTTCTCCGTGGAGCCGCTGACGATGACGGGTCACGAAGGCAATCAGTACACTTTCGAGGCCACGCTCACACCCCGTCAGTTTGGACAGTACAAGAGTGCAGTGCGTATGTATCCCAAGCACCCGAATCTCCCTCACCGTCAGGACTTCTGCTACCTCAAGTGGCTGGAACTCCCTGCATTCAACAATTAGTCAAACTATACATAAAAAGAAAGAATATGAAAAAAGTTATTTCTATTTTGATGATGCTGCTGGTGGGAGGCATGGCCTTTGCCCAGAGTAAAAATGGACAATTTCGCGAACGTATGGACAGCGTGTTGCGTACAAGGTATGCGAAGGTGTCTTACGACACTCTCTACATCAAGCGTCCAGATGCTAAGCTGACGCTGAAGTTTAGGGGTAACCTGTCGGGCAACTCCATTCGTGTGAAGCAAACGACGGATGAACAAGTCCGTGCCAAACTGAGCACAGACCTCCGTGCCACGGCCAGTGTGGCTGCCACCTACTATGGCATCACGGCTGGCGTATCCATCAACCCTGCCCAGTTCAGCGGTAAGAAATACAAGGACTGGGAACTGAACCTGAATGCCTATTTCAACCGATTCGGCCTCGAGGTGGGTTACCAGTATGCCAAGACACTGTCGGGTGACATATCTGATGTCAATGAAACGTTCCATCTTGACAAGGGTCTCGTGCGCTTGTCCAATATCTACGTGACGGGCTACTATGCGTTCAACCATCGCCGATTCTCCTATCCAGCCGCCTTCACACAGTCCTACATTCAGAAGCGGTCGGCAGGTTCTTGGCTGGTGGGCTTCTCCTATCAGGGAGGCAGCATCAAGACGACAGGCAAGGCGACTGAAGAATATGGTACAGAGGCGCGTTTCTATGTGGGCAATTTCGCCATCGGTGGCGGCTATGGCTACAATCTTGTGGCAAAGAAGTGGCTCTTCCACCTCTCCGCTCAACCTAACGTCATCATCTTCAACAGCAACAACACTAAGATCAATGGCGAGAAGACCTCGGAATCACTTCATTTCCCTGAAATGATCATCAACAGCCGTGCAGCCATCCTCTACAACATCAGCCCCAAGTACTTCGTCGGTTCCACCGTCTTGGTCAACACCTCGCTGTTGGGCGACACGGACGACTACACCCGACAGGTGAAATGGCGTGCCCGTGCATTTTTTGGCATGAGACTGTAAGGGTATGAGTGAGGAGTGAGGGATGCCCTACCTACTCACGCAGACATTTGTTTGATTCCCATAAAAGGCAACCGCGACTTCCCAATGAGGAAAGTCGCGGTTGTTTTTGCTGAATGTCCGAAAGGATTACTTACGGAGACCAAGCTTCTTGACGATGGCACGATAGCGCTCGATGTCCTTCTTCTTGAGGTAAGAGAGGAAACGACGACGCTGACCTACGAGCTTCACGAGTGAGCGGTTCGTCACAAAGTCCTTGTGGTTAGCCTTCACGTGCTCAGTCAGGTGCTGAATGCGGTAGGTGAGAAGTGCGATCTGGCTCTCGCAAGAGCCTGTGTCAGTGGCAGAAGCACCATACTCGGCGAAAATCTCTGCCTTCTTTGCTGAATCTAAATACATAATTTTTTAGTGTATAAATAATAAATAATGTGTTATTCAACGCACCATCATCTTTTCAGCCAGATCAATGGCTCGTTGAAAATCAAGTGCAAGCCGAACGCAGAGCAAAACATGGTTTAGCTATGCTGAGGCGCAGCCTGGATTATGTAAATCGGGTGCAAAGGTATGAAAAAGTTGGGAATTAGGAATGAGAAATGGTGAATTATTTGCAGTCCAGGTGCTTTTTTATGAGAAAACACTCCTTTTTTGTTTATTTCTTCTCTTCTGCTTGCCGTTGTAGCCATTCCTCCTTGGTGCGACTCCAGCGTTTGTGAGTCCAGAGCCACATTTCGGGGTGAGCGTTGATGTCGGCTTCGAGCATTTCGAAGTAGCGGTTGGTGAGGGTGTTTTCGGGCACAGAGGCCAGGTGGTCTTCCATGGGGATGATGTCGAGGTGGTAGTAGCCTCGTTTGGGACGGCTCATACGGCCATACATCATGAAAGCATCGACCTTGCGGGCTATGTGCTCGGCTCCGATGAAGACGGCGGTGTCGTGGTTGAGGAAAGGCACGAAATGGTGGATGCTGCTCCATTTGGGTTGCTGGTCGCTGATGAAGCCGATGACGTAGTTCTTATCCTCGCGGCGCAGTTGCAGGATGCGTCGGAAAGTCTCCTTCATCTCGATGTTGATGCCGCCGTACTGTCCGCGCAGTTCGAGAAAGAAGCGGTTCATGAAGTGGTCGTAGATGTGGTGGTAGATCTGGGCAGAGGTGCACCACGGTTGCATGTGGTAGTTGATGGAGGCAATCCATTCCCAGTTGCCGAAGTGGCTCAGATAGAGGAAGTGGAACTTTTGTCCTGCCTCATGTCGTTTTTTTGCCTCGTCAAGTCCACTGAAAGTCATGCGGCGCATCATTTCCTCTTTCGACATGGAGAGCATCTTGATGTCCTCTACAAAGAGGTCGCAGAACTGGTGGTAGAACTTCCGTTCGATGTCCCGCAGTTCCTTGTCTGACTTTTCAGGGAAGGCACTCCGCAGGTTCTCGCGCACGATCTGTTTGCGGTAGAATTGGCGGACAAAGAGGCTGAGGAAATCAGACAGGGCATAGAGCACGGGGAAGGGTAGGAGGCTCAATGTCCAGAGCAGACCTTTGATGAACTTATAACTTTTCATTCTTCACTTTTCCTTTTTCACTTTTCACACTTCTCATTATCCCTTCTTCATGCTTTCCTTTCCAGCATGTTGACGGCTGCCTCCACCACACGCTCTGGCTGGATATTCATGCAGCGCAGGTCGCCCCACTTACAGGGTGTCTTGCCATAGATGGAGCAGGGTCGGCAGGGGAGGTCGAGTTGCAGTTCGCTGTCGGGCGTTTGTCCGTAGCCGGAAAATCCCGCTTTCGGGTGGGTGGCGCCCCAGATGGAGAGGACAGGAGTGCCGAAGATGGAGGCGATGTGCATGTTGGCCGAATCCATCGACAGCATTAGGTCGAGCCGAGCCATCAGCAGCATCTCGTTCTTCAAGCCACCGAGTTTGCCACAGATGCTTTGAATGGAGAATTGAGAATTAGGGGTTGCAGAGGGCCTTTCCCATTGGGCAAGGATGTCAGCCTCCTTCTTGCCAGCACCGAACAGGAGCACTTTGTAGCCTCTGTCGGCCAATTGATTCACTACCTGCCGCATCCGTTCCAGCGGGTAAATCTTTTGGGCATGGGCTGCAAAGGGAGCCACGCCCACCCACTTCTCGCCTGCCTGCTTGCGGCCCACGAGGGAGCGGACGGGTGTCATGCTCTCGTTGTGTAAATCTACCTGAATCTTTTTCGACAAATTGACCTCGAAGCCCAATGCGCCAAAAACCTCGGCATAGCGTTTCATCATCGGTTTCAGGGCTGGATGGGTCTGTCCGTTGCCAATCAGTTCCTTCTTCTCCTTGCGGCCCTTGTCAATGACTGCCACTCGGGTGCCTGCCATAGAGAAACAGGTGCGGATGTATTTGGAACGTAGCACATCGTGCAGGTCTGCCACCGCGTCGAAATGTCCTTTCTTCAGGCGGTTGTAGAGTCGGGTCAAGCCGATGAGGCCGTCCTGCTGGTCAAAATCGACTCCCTTCACCTGCACGTTGGCGGGCAGCCACTCGAACAGGGGCACAAAGCGGGTGCGTGTCAGCACGGTGATGCGCAGGTCGGGGTGTTGCGAAGCCAGTGCATGCAGCACCGGCACCGTCATGGCGGCATCGCCCATGGCACTGAATCGCATGACCAGCAACCGCTTGATGGATGAGTCTTTGTGTGAGCCGAACATAAGGGTTCTTTCCGTTTTGTTGGTGGCAAAGGTACGAAAAATAATTGAGAAAGGAGAATTGAGAAAGGAGAATTAAGAGTTGGGAACAGAGAATTTTGACTTTTTCTGACTTTTCTCATGTGTAGTTTCTTTTATTTTTGTATATTTGCCCCCGATTTGGGTCATAAAAACCAGGATGATATGAAAAAGATTCAATTGTTATTGATGTGTTTGTTGGCGGCAGTGGCCATGCAAGCACAGACCTCTGCCAAGGCGAAGGCGCGTGTGGCTGAGGTGCGGAAACTCTATGCCGAAGCCAAGGAAAGCATGGCGTATAACGACCAAGAGGACTATCCGGCTGTGAGTGGCATGGAAACCACCTATTACTACATGGCTCCTGGTGCTGGCCCCATCAAGCACTATGTCAAGTACTACATGGAGTCGGACGAAACTGATGAGGGCGTGATATTGGGCTACAGGCCTTACTTCGTCAGCGATTCCTACAACAGCGGTGCGCGTAAGATTTATGAAGAATATCTGCTGGATAGTGAGACGGGCAAGCTGGTTTTTGCCTATGCCTATGAGGAAAACGGCGACGGAACCAAGAACGAGGGACGCTACTATTACTACAAGGATGGCTCCCTGGCGCATCAGGACGTGAAGGTCGATCAGGAGTGGGGAGCGTACTTTAGCGATAAGTACCTCAGAGAGCGTTCGTCCAGCCTTCGGAAGGCTTTCGACTGGATGATGAACCATTAAAAACTGAACAGATATGAAAAAGATGACCATGTATGTGATCGTGCTGACCCTTCCCCTCTTGGGAATCGTCGGCTGCAAGCAGGGCGCAAGTGCTCCTGCTGACGAGGCTGCGGCAGACTCAGTGGCTGCGGCAAGTGTGGAGGAAGGGCGTGTGGAGGATTCCGATGAGGAAATGGAAAGCCAAAGCGGTATATACGATGCCGCCGATGTAGAGAAACATTGGCAGAACCGCCCCATTAAGGTGACTGGCGAGAAGAGTGACATCGTGGCACTCTTCGGAGCCTTCAACAAGGAATGGCCCACCCATGAGGGCAACCGCATCATGCACGAGGCAGACCCTGCATCGGTGCCCGACGACGGCTTCTACGAGGAAGGTTCCATCGTCGATAGGAAGAACGGCTATGTGGAGTCGTCTTGGTTCGAGAGTGAAGACCTGAGCGTGGTGAGTGCCTGTGTGTGGAACCGCAAGGACGGTCACAAACTCTTTGCCGTCAACATGGGCAAGGCTCGCAATGACATGGGGGAGTTTGTCTGCTTCTACGACTACGACCCCGCCAAGAAAATGCTTACCCCCGAGGAATCGCCTGTGAAGAAGGAACACCTGCTCTTCCCCGACAAACCTATAGAACTCTACCGTTTGCCGCACGAAGGCAAGTCGATGGAGGTGGAGGAAAGGGGAGGACTCATCTTCATCGACGCCATCTACACCTTCGACGGGCAGAACCTGAAGTATGCGGGTCACGACTTGGGGTGGACAACCCAGTTGCAGAAAGACTATGAGGAGAATGACCTCGACGATATACATTATACGCTGACGAAGTTTGCCCTCATCGACATCGACGGAGATGGCGGCGAAGAAGTGTGGGTGCGCACGGCCAAGGACGAGGACGGAGCCATCTTCTGCTTCGGCGAGGAGGGGAGCCCGTCGCTTCTCATCACCGAGAGCGAGGGCAAGCGTCCCTCCATCGGCAAGGGATGGGTCGGTGTCGGCTATCCAGCCGGTGGCCCTTCCTACTTCAACCACTATGTGACGGTGAGGAACAGCACGGGGTGGCACAACTTCACCGACTTCCAGATAGAAGAAAGGCACGAATATTATAGTGGCGACCGCGAGATCAGCGAAGCCGAAGCCAAGGAAATCAAGCAGCACATCAAGGGAGAAGGCAAACTGCTGAAGCCGAAGTGGCACAAGATGGCCAGCAAGTATAATTAACCAGCCCACGCGCTGGACGAAATACCCATAAATAAAGATGAAAAGGATATTTTTGATATGGAGCGGCTTGCTGCTGATGATGGTGAGTTGCAACAGCGGTGGCAAGGGAACTGTTGGGACTTCCTCCGAAGACTCGACAGCGACTGAGACTGTGAGTGCTGATGATGGTAAGCACACCGCCGACTACATCACCCGGCGACTTGGCGAAATTTACCAGCAGCGGGAGAATGCCAAGTGCTGCTCCGAGCGGTACATGAAGCTCTACAACGAGGCTTCTCAATTGAGCAAACGAAGTGGCATGACCTTCCTCAGTGGCGATCATTGGGTGCAGGGCAATGATGTGGACGAGAAATGGAGCTACCGCATCCTTGACGTGACTGACATCACGCCCACTACGGCTACGGCTCGGGTGTTGATTAACAACTTCACCGAGCGGGAAGTCACCCTTCGGCTTGTCTTCGAGCGTGACGACTGGTATGTCGATAACTTCATCAACGAGATGGAGGGCAATTGGGACGGCTCTGGTGCGGAACCTGAAGTGTTCGATGAAGTGAAAGACATTCAGGAGTATATCAACAGCGTGAAGGTTGACGTGGAGATGGCTGAGAAACTTGTTGGTGATTGGGGATGGACAGGCGACACGGGACCCGAACTTCTGCTGGGATTCACGCTCAACGAGGACGGCCAGCTTCAGAACTCCGAATGTACCATCTACCGCATCTACTCCTTCCATCACCCCCTTTGTGGCGTGTATGATGGAAAACTCAAGCTCGCTCAGAGGCCTGACCAGAACAAGATAGACCTTTCTCTTCAGCTCAACGAGAAAGGCGACGAACTCTCTGGACACATCGAGCTGAAACTTGCGGATGGCTATCACTATGATGGGCACATCACCCTGAGAAAGAACTATTTCCGATATGAAGATAATTGATGGAGAACAACCAAAATGAAAAAGAAACTATTCGTTTTACTAATGAGCCTGACGGCTCTTGCGGCATTCGCACAACAGAAATCCTCGATTGATGACATCCGTTCTGGATGGGCTAAAAAGACTATCACGGGTGTGAAGGATGGCAATATCCTCACGTTGGTTACCGCCTTCAATAATGTGTGGAGGACGATGCCTGCCACTTACCTGCTGAAGCACCCTGTCAGCAATGGCGATGGGGATGATTCTTACGATATCGTGGTGGATAAGCCCAACGGCTATGTGTCTGCCTACGAACTGGGCGACGATGGTGAGTCGTTCGAGGCTTGTGTGTGGAGGCGCGACAATGGCCATAAACTCTTTGCTTATGTGTTCCAGCGCATGTATGGGCTGAGTGTTCACCAAATCATCCTCTTCTACGACTATGACCCCGCCAAGAAGACCCTTACGCCAGAACCCAACGAACTGACTCGCTTCCAGTCTTCCTATGACCATCCCAATGGTCCCAGCGGCTTGGTGGTCACCTATCATCTGCCGCAGCAGGGGAAGAGTGTGAAGGTGCAGGAGTATCTGATGAATTGGTACCTTTCCATCGAGCATGTGTATGAGTGGGACGGCATGAAGCCTCGTTTCAGCCGGGTGAACATAGAGAAAATGGAGGACATCTGTGCTCCTTATAACGAACTCTATGGCGAGTATGAAGGCTCGGACTTCACGAAATACACGCTTCACGATTTCGATGACGATGACGAACCCGAACTGTGGCTCTCGTCGGAGAATGGTGAATATCAGGGCATCTTCTCCATCGTGAGAGGGGAGACGGACTTGATAGCCGGCACTTACTTCAAGACCAGTTTCAGTTTCTGGGATTATACCATCTGTGTGGCGGGCGGATGCGGCACAGGTTGCTATAATGCTGAGTACATCGTGCTGGAGAAGAGTAAAATAGCCCACAAATTCGAGGACTATCAAGAGTGGAACTTCCAGAAGGACAGGATGGATCACACCTACACGCTCGACGAGAGGGAACTCTCGCAGAAAGAGGGCGAAAAATGGCTCAATTCGCTGAATGGAGGGAGGCAGCTTAAGCCTGTGTTCAGACCTTTGGAGGCGGTTCGGTAAGAAGTAAACAAGAGGAGGGGCGGGGACAGGTTGTGAAGACCTGTTCCCGCCCCTCCTCTTGTTTGTATGGCTTATAGCGGCATATTGCCGTGCTTCTTGGGTGGATTGCTCTGGTTCTTGTTGCGCGACATCTCCAGTGCCTGGATGAGGCGCAGGCGGGTGTCGCAAGGCTGGATGATTTCGTCTATGTAGCCGAGTTGAGCGGCAGGCATCGGGTTGGCAAACTTCTGGCGATACTCCTCAATCTTTTCAGCTCGCTCTTCGGGAGAGGCCTTGCGGTAGAGGATGTTGCAGGCTCCTTCAGCACCCATCACGGCAATCTCGGCTGTTGGATAGGCGAAGTTCACATCGGCCCCGATGCACTTGGAGTTCATCACGATGTAGGCGCCACCGTAAGCCTTACGGGTGATGAGCGTGATTTTCGGCACGGTGGCTTCGGCAAAAGCATAGACAATCTTGGCTCCATGACGGATGATGCCGTTGTGTTCTTGCTGCACACCTGGCAGGAAGCCAGGCACGTCCTCCACGGCAATGAGGGGGATGTTGAAGCAGTCGCAGAAACGGATGAAGCGCGCTGCCTTGTCGGAAGCGTCGATGTCGAGGGCACCAGCCAGAAAGTTAGGTTGGTTGGCTACAAAACCTACGGTTCTTCCTGCCATGCGGCCGAACCCGATGACGATGTTCTTGGCGAATTCAGGTTGAATCTCGAAGAAATACTGCTGGTCACACACTGGCTCAATGATGTTGCGGATGTCGTAAGGCACGTTCGGGTCGGTCGGCACCACGGTGTCCAGCTCATGGCAGATGCGTGTGACCTCATCGGTCACGGGATGGATAGGAGCATCTTCCATATTATTGGAGGGGATGAACCCGATGAGTTCGCGGATGGTCATGAGTGTCTCTTCGTCGCTGTTGCAGATGAAGTGGCTCACACCGCTCACCGAGTTGTGCGTCAAGGCACCGCCCAGCGTTTCCTTATCCACATCCTCATTGGTCACGGCCTTCACCACGTTCGGCCCTGTCACAAACATCTGGCTCTGCTCCTTCACCATCAGGATGAAGTCGGTCAGCGCAGGCGAGTAGCAGGAACCACCGGCACAAGGGCCGAGGATGGCACTAATCTGGGGAATGACTCCCGAGGCCATCACGTTCCTCCTGAAGATATGCGCAAAGCCGGTCAGCGACTCCACGCCTTCCTGAATGCGGGCACCGCCCGAATCGTTCAGTCCGATGATAGGGGCGCCATTCTTCAGTGCCAAGTCCTGCACCTTTGCAATCTTCTGTGCATTGGCAGCCGACAGCGAGCCGCCCAGCACGGCGAAGTCGAAAGCATAGACAAAGACGATACGTCCGTCTATTTTACCATAACCAGAAATGACGCCATCGCCCTCAATGCGCTTGTTCTCCATGCCGAAGTCGGTGCATCGGTGCACCACATGCTTGTCCATTTCCACGAAGGTGCCACGGTCAAGCAATGTCTCTATTCTTTCTCTTGCTGTAAGTTTATTCATGAATTCATTATTTAGGAGTTGTCGCTTCGCTTAGAAGTTATAGAAGTTATCGCTACGCTCAGAAGTTAGAGACGTATGTTATGCTATTGACAGAGTATCGTCTTTAACTTCTTTAACTTCTCTAACTTCTTTAACTTCTCTAATTAAATTCTAATTTAATTCCAATTTAATAAGCGCTTGTTCCACACGGACGTTGTCGCCCACATTCACCAACACTTCTTTCACCGTGCAGTCCGCATTTACCTTGTAGTTCGACTGCATCTTCATGGCTTCCATCGTGAGGACGGTGTCGCCAGCCTTGAGCGTGTCGCCAGGCTTCACGTAGATGTTCACTATCTTGCAGGGCATCGGTGCCGTGATGACATCTGCCTGCACGGGGTCGGAAGAGCCTCCGCGACGCATCTTCATGTACTTCGCCTGTGAGTCGAGCATATCAATCTGGTAGGTAGAGTAGTTGAGGTTGACACGGTAGTGCTTCTCGCCACTCTCACGGATGAGTTCTGCATTGTACGAGTTGCCGTCGTAGATGAGGGAGCAGGTGCCGTTCTGAAGCATCGCCACATCCACATCATAGACTTTCCCGTCAATGTCTATCTTCACTTGGTTGCCCTCCTTGCTCAGCAGGGTCACTTCCAAGGTCTTATTTCCAACTTGTATTTCCATAACTATACCCTCAATACTCCTTTCTGCAATCCGAAAGCCCTCCAGCGGCTGATTGCCGTGTTCTCCGCTGTGGGTGTGGTGGGTTTGTTCTCCTCAAGGTTCATCAGATAGTCGATGTAGGCCGCAATGACCGCCATCGGCTCCGAATCGTTCTTGAAGCCTGGACGTGGACGCAGCCGGTCTTGGTTGCGCTCGATGAAGTAGGTGTTGTAGTTGCCCTGCTTGAAATCGGGCACATCGATGATGCGGCGCAAGTAGCGGATGTTGGTGGTCAAGCCCGTAATCTTGTACTCGTAGAGCACACGGCGCATACGCTCGATGGCATATTCACGGCTGGTCGCCCACACGATGAGCTTGCCAATCATCGGGTCGTAATGCACAGGAATTTCATAACCCTCATACACATACGAGTCGATGCGTGTGCCAATGCCATGAGGTTCCGTGAGTTGCTGAATCACGCCCGGCGAAGGCATGAAGTTATGCTCTGTGTCCTCGGCGCAGATGCGGCACTCGATGGCATGACCACGTTGGCGAATGTCCTCTTGGCGGTAGCGCAGTTGCTGTCCGTCAGCCACAAGGATTTGCTCCTTCACCAAGTCGATGCCCACCACTTCCTCCGTGATGGGGTGCTCCACCTGCAGGCGTGTGTTCATCTCCAGAAAGTAGAACTTGTGGTATTTGTCCACCAGAAACTCAATCGTTCCAGCCCCTTCATAACCCACGGCACGGGCGGCAGCCACAGCTTTGGCACCCATCTCCATGCGCAGGTTGTAGTCGATGAAAGGTGAAGGGCTTTCCTCCACAATCTTCTGGTGCCGCCGCTGCACGGAGCACTCGCGGTCGAAGAGGTGAATCACGTTGCCATGCTTGTCACCCAAAATCTGGAACTCGATGTGGTGTGGTTCTTCCACAAATTTCTCGATATAGACGGTATCGTCACCAAAACCCGACATCGCCTCACTCCGAGCTGCATTGTACATCTCCACCACATCTTCTTCCCGTTCGATGAGGCGCATGCCCTTGCCGCCGCCGCCCATCGATGCTTTCAGCATCACGGGAAAACCAATCCTCTTTGCCACTTCCACCGCCTCTTCTGCCGACTTGAGTGGTTCTTCCGTACCGGGCACCACAGGCACACCAGCCTCTATCATCTTGCGGCGCGCACTGATTTTATCGCCCATTTCTTCCATGGTTTCAGGTCGGGGACCGATGAAGATGAAACCCTCCTGCTCGCAACGGCGGGCAAACTCTGCATTCTCGGAGAGGAAGCCATATCCAGGATGGATGGCATCCACCTTGTGCTTATGGGCTGCCTCGATGATGTGGTCGATGTTCAGATAGCTGTCGCTGCTTGCCGCCCCGCCGATGCACTCAGCCTCGTTGGCAAAGAGCACATGGCGTGACAGGCGGTCAGCTGTGCTATAGACCGCCACAGATCGGATGCCCATTTCGTAGCAACTGCGCATCACGCGGATGGCAATCTCGCCACGGTTTGCTACTAAGATTTTCCTAATCATATATTATATATCCTGTGAATGAATCATCAAAGAAGAGAGTGCCCGGACATCACTGTTGGGGCACTCGGAGTTACAACACTTTTTTCTAATGCTTATAATTGATTATTGTCTTTTCTCACTGGGGCAGGAACAAAAGCCACAAGGTATGCCGAGGCATGGGAGAACCCCACACCCCACACAGGCCATCTGGTTGTCCTGCATTGTACATGATTGTGAACATTTTTTCTGTTTCCGTCGATGTCCGTAGTCCCGCAGACACGCGTTAACTGGCAAATGGCAGGTCTTCTGACTTCGTCCTGAGGTGCGCGGTCTTCCCGAAGATTTCAAAAGCATGAACCTGTCTGGCTGTTGCTTTTGACTTCAGTGACACTGTGTTGGCATCTCTTCTCATAAGGACTCACAGCATCGGGTAATGTCGCGGATTTCCACCGCGTTCCCATCTTAGCTCCGTCGCCACCTTCTCATGGGGAGAAGAGTGGGGGAGAACCAAATGCGCTGCAAAGTTACGAAAAAAAGTGAAAAGTGAAAAATGAAAAGTGAAAAATTTGCTACCGCAGCTGTTTGTCATTCAGTTGACTTACCAGTGCGGTAGCAAATTTTTCACTTTTCACTCTTCACTTTTCACTCTTCACTTTTCACTTTTCACTCATCAGTCTGGCTCGTCAATGGCTGCAGTGACGGTGCCGCCAGTCTTGGTGTAGATGCCGCCTATCTTGATGCCCTTGGCTTTGTTGCCAGTGTTATAGACGGTGATGGTGCCGCCGCTGATGGTCAAGTTGCCATCTACCTTGATGCCCATGCACTTGTGGGGGTCGGCCTTGTGCTCAGTGTTGGTACATTTGCCGCCTGCTGCATAGATGACCATGCGGGTGGTGCCGTCGGTTGCGCTGATGGTCATGTTGCCATCGGTCTGTATGCCTCTCGAACCGTTTTTGTTGGCGTTGATGGCGAAGGTGCCGCCGCTCACGGCGATGTTGCCATCGGCCTTGATGCCTTTGGTGTCTTCGCTGCCGCCCATGGTGATGTTGAACGTGCCGCCCTTGATGATGATGCCGCCCGTGTTGTCAGGATCTTCGGCCAGGGGGATAACCACATCGTTGTCATCGGTCTTGTATTCCGCCTGAATGCCGTCGCCGAGGGTGTTGGCGTCGATGTTGATGGTACCTCCGTTCATCTGGAAGTATTGTCCTGCATGGATGCCGTCGCTGGCCGCTTTCACGATGTTGATGGTGCCGGTGGTTTTCTTCACGAGGATATATTCCTTGGCTCTGATGGCGTGGTTGAGGTTGCCCGTCACGTTGAGTGTGCCAGCTCCAGAGAATTCGAGGTGTCCCTTGGTGGTGAGGCATCCCTTCTGTTCGCCAGCAGCATAGTCGGCCAATGTGTTGGTGGTTCCATTGCCCAAGACGAGGTCGATGCGCTTGCCGCATTGCAGGTCGATGGCTGCTCCGGTGGTGGAGGTGAGCGATACGCCGTTGAGTTTCACGGTCATCTTATAGTCAGCAGCAATGGTGAGGGAACCTGCGGTGCTGCTGCCACTCACGGCATAGGCGTATTCGTCGGTCGTGTTGGTGTTGGTCAGCACCACGTTGGAACTTGTGCCGCTGGAGCAGGTGACATACTCAATGATGCCCTCGGGGATGGTCACGGTGGCGCTGGTGCCAGAATAGACAATCTTCACGGTGGGAAGCAAGTCGGGCTTGCTGAACGTGATGGAATCGATGCCTGCGCTCAGGTCTATTTCCAACCCATTGGTGATGCTGGTTTTGGTGTAGTTACCATCCTTGCAGATGTAGATGTTCTGAGCTGAGACAAGCATCGTCAGGCAGTTCAGAACCCATAGTAAGAGTACTTTTTTCATTCTATAGCCTTATCTAATAAATTTCTTTTTCCCGTCTATGATGTAAAGCCCCTTGGGGAGATTGTTGGGAGCGATGTTGATTTTTCGTCCAGTCAAGTCATACACCTCGCCTTTCGTGGCAGTGGCGTCATCCTCTGCCGTCACGTCCTCAATGCCCACCGCTTCTTCAGTGGAGAAGTAGAGTTTGCTGATGCTGGAGAGATTGATGGTCGAGGTGGTTCCGTCTTTGCGGATGACCACCATCGTGCCGTTCTCGAAGGTCAGTTTCTGCAGGTTCTCCACCGACTCGATTTTGTTGCTCCCCGATGTGGCTGTTGCGCTGTATAGGTTGAAATCGTCGGCAAGAGCTGTCATGCTGAGCATGCAGGCGGCGGCCAGGGTGATATATTTTCTCATGATTAAAAGTTTAGAGTTGAAAGTTGACAGTTGATAATTGAAATCGCCCAGCGCGTGGGCTGGCAGCGCGTGGGCTGGTTAGAACTTGAAATTGTAGCCCATGCCGAGCAGGTGACCGTTGGGGTCGTCATCGCCGTTTTGGGTGGTGTATCGGTAGAACACATCCAGTTTGTGCTGTTTGTTCTTGTCGAGGTTGATGTCTGTGCCCAAGGTGAATTTCCACTTGTTGACCGTGTAGGTAAAGTCGAAGCCGTAGTCAACAGAGGCGTAGGGATTGACGGGGCAATGACGGATGTTGTATTGTGCCGTCAACTTTGAGCGCAGCATGCTTCTGTCTTGAGGCTCATACACCTTGGTGGTGGTCTCTCTCAGATAGAGCGATTCGGGGTCGTCTTCATCCTCCAGACGATACTTATCCACCGTGGTGGAATCCTTGCAGAAATGAGTGTATTGGAACGTTTCTTTCAGTTGGAAACTCCATCGCTTGTTGAGTTTGTAGTTGGCTGCAAGGCTGATGCTGGTGCGGTGACGGCCACGCCAGTACCCCTTCCTGTCATTATAGCCTTCGTAGTAAGTCTCTGTGGTCGTTCCAGTAGGAGTCACTTTGGTTTCTTCTTCATACTTGGGCGTGTTTTTGGACATGTTGAATCGCCACATGTACTTCCATCCGACAGAAGCTTTCAGGTTGAACTTCTTGTCGGAGGTCTGGAAAAGCCGCATGTCAAACTCTCCGCCCACCGTCCAGCGTTCCATCTTGCGTGTGTTGTCTTGGGTGCGCGCTTCGCCTTCCAGGGTGAAACTCATGCCGCTACGTATTTTTTTCTCGGCACTCAAAGTGAAGTCCATTCCGAATGTCTCGTGCTTGTAACCTTCATCTTGGGCAAACGCCGTGAAGAACGAACAACCGAGAATGAAAAGTGCTAATATTTTTTTCATTGATTGATAATTGAAAAGTTGAAAGTTGAAAGTCGCCCAGCGCGTGGGCTGGTGGCGGCTTAGGTGTAGTTCTTGGGCATTTTCAGCATCGTCTCGTCCTCCTCCTCGGTGTTGTAGTAAATCTTGATGAGGGCCATGTCCTTCAGGAAGTCGATAGAGCCGATGGACACACTCGTGATGTCCAGTCCCGTGCGCGCCTTCAGGTCCTCGATGAGTTCCTTGCGGCATTCAGGCTTGATGAGGTCAATCTTGTCGTAGTTGATATACTTAGACGAGAGGCTCTTCACCAGTTTGTTGGCCTCGGCAATCCACACGCCCAGCACAAAGATGAGGTCGGTGAGAACCAGTTCGCCCATGCTCGTCATCAGAGGCCCTGCAAACTCAGGATGCTTCGGACTGATGTCGGCAGCCCAAGCCAGACCGTTGATGGCAGCCAGCGAAATGATGAGGAAGAGGTACGTCATCTCGCGGATAGGCACCGACTCCGTGCGATAGCGCATGATGCAGAAGATAGCGAAAAGACCCATCGCAATGCCCGTCTTGATCTTCGCGTCGCCCATCAGGTGGATGAGCATGAAGATGCAGAAGCCCACCAAGATGTAGGTGAAAAAGAAGTCCTTGCGCCGGGCCTTGGGAAAGTAGAAGGCACGGGCGATGAGGATGGTGAACACAGTGTTGATAATCAGTCGCAGAAAGAGGTCGAGCAACCTGCAAGTGTCGCTCGACAGCACCGCGAAAAAGTCGTTGAGAGCATCCATGTATTTACTATTTTACGATTTACAATTTACAATTTTGAAGAAAAGTCGCCCAGCGCGTGGGCTGGTTAGAGTTCGTGGTCGATGAAGCAGCGTCCGTTGATTTTCTCCAGACGGCGCAGTTTCGGTTTGAAGTTGTTTTGTTTCAAGTCCGGGTCGGTCAGAGCCATGCCGATGCAACACTTCGAGAATCCCGTAGGATGCACGTGGATGTCCCTCAGCAGGTTGCACACAGGCGAGAACACATTGCCGTCCCTCTTCAGTTCGATAATCACCAGTTCGTCCGTCCCGTGGTCGTGACCTGTCTCGAAGTTGTGAAACCCGATGTTGAAGTCAATCGTCAGCCGCTCCGTCTTCCCCTTGTTCACCAGCGTCACACGGTCAAACCGGTTCCTCACCACCGCATTCAGCCTGTCCAGGTCCAGCCCCGTCTTCCGCTGCACCAGTTCATGCGCTCCCTCCGTCTGGCGGAAATCGTCCTGGCTCGGCACCTCAATCCGCTTCTTCTTCGTCCGTGCGTGGTTGTTCTTGTTCTTCACCTCCAGAAACGTCAGTTCGCTCGCCACATACGTCCTCACCCTCACCTTCATCCTCCGTGCCCATCCGTTGTGGTGCATCATGTACATCAGGTGATCCTGCGTGTCGTAGTAAGTGGTCAGATAGGGGATGATGCGTCGTTCCAGCGTTTCCTGCACATAGTACTTGTCCTGTACCATGCCGAGCAACTGCACCAGCTGCTCCTTGCTCGCCACATACTTCGTGTCGAGGCGGTTCATCAGTTTGATGCCCCCCATTTCCTCCAGAGAGATGGGAGTCATCGAATCCAGTAAGCCTTTGATGCGGCTGTCTGCATGGCTCTGATTATACATGATGTCAGTCTGTTTGTGCTCTATGCTCTATGTGACCCCATGCAGGGGCTGGTTAGTAACGAATGTGAGTAAAGCGAGAAAAAATCGCGGCAAAGGTAGGGATAAAATTGCAACCAACCACTCTGTTTAACAAAAAAAAACACCTTTTGCCATCATAAAACTCTCTTTTGCCACCCAATTTCGCTACCAGTCAGTCAATTTCTCCCCTTCCCCCCTACGTGCAACGCCGTTGTATATTCAAATGGAACGCCGTACAATATGCAATTGGTACGGCACACCAATTGCATATTGTACGGCGTTGCGTCTGAAGTGGAAATTTGCTTTCTATTTGTAGATGAGCACCGTGCCGTTCTGCGTCACCCCCTCGGCACTGACGATGAACTGTCGGCAGGTGGAGTTGTTGTAGAAGCCCACCTTGGCATTGCCCTGAGCGTCGGTCTTCACGTCGGGGTTCCAGTAGAGAGTGCGTCGGAAGTCTGGTTCGGGCGGCATCAGGCGATAGTTGTTGTGTTGGAACGTCTCGGGCAGGCTGAAGCCGTCGAAATAGGTGCGGCGCAAGCCCTTGTAGTTATGGTACTGCTGATTGCGCGTATAGACAAACACGCCCACGTAAGTGCCTGCATCCAGTCCCAACTCCTTGGCATAGTGGCGCAGATTGCCGCCGTCGGTGCTGATATAGACCGTCTGGCATTCGTCCACACTGCTCGGAAACACCTGTGTGTCCAAGTTGTTCTGCTCCGACTTCTTGGGAGTCTGCACCAACCGGGGCGACACACTGGTTCCGAACATGAACTTATTGTCGAGAATCCAGAGAATCGGGCGGTTATCGTAGGAAGGCCCATCGTCGTGGAAGTTGTACAGTTTCCGCCTGAAGGACGACTCGCCGCTGATGTTGTCATTGCCCGCAAAGAGCGGGTTCTGCTCCTTCAGCCAGTCGTAGAGCGTGGGGCTGACCTGCCCTTGGTCGGCATAGTAGTCGGCGGCAGGCACACAGTTGTACATCAGTTGCGCCCTCCATGCACCAAACGACTCGCTCGCCCAGCCCACACGTTCCCTTCTCCGTGCCTTCACCGTCACCTCCTTCAGCATCCGCGACTCCTTCCACTGCTGGGGCAGATTGCTTTCGCCCATGGCCATCCAGAAGCGTGGCCTGTCGGGCGGCAGTTCCACCATCTCGTAGGGGCTGTAAGCCTTCAGCCGGGGCGAGAAGTTGCGGCTCACCCCCACATAGTAGTTCTTGTTCTTCTCCTCAATGCTGGTGCGCATAATCATGTGCCAGTTGCCCCAGCAGTCGGGCATCTCAAACGTGTAGTATCCATTCTCGTCGGTCACACTCGTGCCCTTCAGCACGTCATGCTTGTGGAGCAGCACCACGTTCAAATCCACTCCTCCCACAGGGTCGCCCTTCCTGCGAGGATGCAACTGCCCCATCAGCAAGCGTTTCTGCTCCGCTGGCTGCGTCAGTTGCAGCGGATGCAGTCCGTTCATCGTCTCGAAGTCATATCGCCGCCATCCCTGCACCATCATCAGCAGGTCGGTGGCACGTCGGTGTTCCTCGTCGTCAGCCTCCAGATAACGCTCCGCATGCTCAATGTAGCCCTTCAGGTCAGAAGCCAGCAACAGCCACGTGGCCGCATCCGTGCTGCTGCCCTGCACCTGCGTGTCAGCATCGCGCACGGCAATGGAGAAAGTCGTGTTCGGCATCTTCGTGTGGGCAGCGATGGTCACCGTGTCGTAGGGTGCCAGCGTGAGGCTTTCCACCTTGATGCCAATAGGCTGTATCCTCTTGCGTGGATAGACAAAAAACATACGCTCGGCCAGAATCGTGCCCGAAGTGCTGAACACCGTCACGCTGTTCACCCCGTCGGCCAACGCCTCGTTGCTCAGCGTGGTGGTGAAGTCCTTGCCATCCACCACCAGACTGTCGCACACCTCCATCTGCCCGTGGTGCGACACCGCCACACCCAGTTTCATACCCTTCAGATTCTCCGAAGGCATCACCGCGATGCGGGTCTGTTCGCTCCCTGCATCCACCCGCAGTCCGCAACCCGACGAGATGGCGGCTGGCAGAGCCGTCTCTCCACGGTGTCCATCCACCCTCGCCACCAGTCGGTAGGGCAGGGTGTTGGGCACCAGTTCAAACGTGCCGCGCCCCATGCTGTCGCAACTCACCGTCAGCACCGTGTCCTTGCCTTGCAGCAGGGCGCACTCGGCAGGGCTGTGCATGCCCCGTCGGTCGTACACGTCGAAAGCCACGCGGCATCGCTTGCCCTGCACCAGATGACCGCCTTCGGGATAGACCGCCACATTCACCCGTTCGTTCTCCTCCGTGCCGCTGCCACGCTTGCTTGCCCTCATCATCTCGCGGCTGGTCAGGTTCAGCACCTGACGGCTGTAGTCGCCCTCCTCCTTCGGCTTATCAAACACAGGGAACACCCGGGAGAACACACATTCGGGACTGAAATTCAGCATGTAGCGCGTGTAGGCTCTCACCTCGTAGAAGCCGCCAATCAGATGCGAAAAGATGCGAAACTCCCCGTGTCCCTGCCCGTCCTTCAGTTGCAGAATGCGCGTATCGACCACAGAGCCGAGAGGATCCACCAACTCCACATACAGCACCCCGCTCTTCTGCGACAGGCTGTCAGCCGTCGATGACACCACGTAGGCCTTGAACCATATCTTCTCGCCCACGAAGTAGCCCGTGTTGTCGAAGTGCAGATACACCGTCTCCTGCGGCAGCACCCGATTGAACTCTCCGGCATGCTCCACCAGTGGCCGGACATACTGATTCTGCGCCACCACCATGAGGTGGAAGCACAGAAAGATGAAAGTGATGAGAATGCGTGTCATAAACTTTTTACTTTCAGTTTTGAAGAATTGCCACAAAGTTACGGAATATTTTCCTCATGCAGTGTGTTTTGGGCATCTATTTTTATTGTTCTGCTATGGGAGTACAAATTTCTTTGTTTCCCTCTCTCCATCAAGGGTGAGCACGGCCACATAAGTGCCTCGGGGCAAGTGGCGTAGGTCGATGGTGGAAAAGGCATCATTGAGGGTGAGGGAGGTTTGTTGGATGCCGGAAAGATGATATACAGTCAGTGTGCGTTGGCAGTAGTCGGTATAATTGGGAAGATTTACCTTGAGGATGCCTGCGTCGCTTCCAGTCCCCACGGAGAGGTGGCTGTCAGGAATCATGCCGAGTGATTTCTTTTGTTGGGTCTGCCTTTGTTTCTCGGCATTATCTTCTCGGCTCTTTCCCTCATCGGTGATGACATTCTCCTTCACGATGGCTCCGCCTTCTCCGTACTCAAAACTAATCATGCTGATTCGGAGCGTGTCTTGGGCATGCGAAAGAGTCGGCAGCATCGCAAGTGTCCCAGCGATGCCGATGCTCAATATGTTCTTTTTGACGTCTCTTTTCATATTATTCTCCTGTGTAAATGATTCTAAAGTCCATCTTTTTCAAGTCTTCGTAAAACAAGGTGTATTGTTTATCGTAAATGTTTTTTTCCACCAGTTCTTTTTTCGTATATTTGTTCATGGTGCTTTTCTTGAAAATGAGTATTCCTAAGAAATCATTAACTCCATTGTCTTGAACTTTGAAGTCCTCATCCTTTTCTCCTGCTGCTAAAGAGCGCATCCGTTCCCCCAGTATGGGTATTTCTTCAAAACAGACTTGGGGACTTAGTGGCGAGTGCTCCAGCCAGTTATTAATGACATAATAAATTGAATCATCAGATTCATTCTCGATAGTCACTTTAAAAACCCGATAAGATGAATCCTCACAGCCACTCATGGATGTACACAATACGAAAACCGCAGATAGAATGATGAATGTTGAAATTTTTTTCATGTTATGATGTTAAGATTATAAAATTAAAAAATCCCAGATGGTAAATTTCGGATTAGTGGGAAGTTGTTTCCCGAATTGTTCATTATTTTGTAGTCGTGGATTGATGATGTTAGTCCACAATGTGCGCCACCTCGAAGTTGAAGCCCCTCAGGTGGTTTTCTTGGATAGTCCTGTAGAGTTTTGGGGAGCAGAACATGAGATGATGGGGTGCCAGAAGTCCGCTTCTGAACCCACAGGTCTGTTTACTGATGAAAAAATCTTTTTGTGATAAGGCAGTGCAGTTCTTCACGTATGCTTCAGATATGATGTTGAGTCCCAGATTGTCACCATTGGGACACTTGAACACCTCCGTAGGACTCTTCTCTGAGAAGTCGTAAGGGTTGACTCCAAAGATGGTCTCTTCCGACACGTCCAGTTCCCCACCTTGCAGCATCAGTTGGAAACAATCTTCCGACTTGGATTTCCCGATGTAAACGTCTCCAAATATCATTCCTTCTATCCCGTTTGTTCGTATGGCCTCCACAAAATTCTTTGAAACGACAATCTCCCCTCCAATCGTGATGGCCACATCCCGTTTGTTCAGATACCGGCCTTTCTTGATTCGCAAGGGAGAAATCTGTTTTCTCCCTGCTCCACAAAGTTTGCAAGCACAACTTTCATCATATTCCGTGCCGCATTCTTCACCGGTTGGCTCAAAATACTTGCGGACATACATCTGGAAGAGTCGTGCATCAGCCAACTCCTTCTTGGTGTATGTGCGAATGTAATTCCAGCCAGCGAAGAAAAAGGTGCCATACTTTTCACGGATATATTTATCCATTTTTCCCACCTCTTCAAAAATAGGTGAATGCGTGTCAATCTTCACCACCTTGATAGATGGCCCATATATGGAATCTCCTAAATTTACCCCTTCATCTTCCTTGAAAAGGAGATGGGCATATTCATAATCCACTCGTAATTCTAAAAGTTCTTTCATTCTTAATGTTGATTGTTTTTGTGGTATATTGAAATCTCTCAGAACGATCTCCAATGGCGGAGGTCTATGGTTTAAGGTTTCAGAAACCGTAACTAATGCCTGAGTTGACAATGCCGTTCATGCCGAACCCCATTTCAGTGAAGAAACGGAAATGTCTCTTGCCAAACTCTGCGCCGACGATGGAGAAATGGAAGGCTGGCAACCATTTCTTTTTCTCCAGTTTCTGATAGTCAGCATATTTGTGGGAGGCATCGAAAAAGATGCGGCGAAACTGGATGCCGAAACTGCCGCGCGAGTATAGTCCCCACGACTCACCCCTGTACCAGTTCCACTTCACGGATGGCATGAGGAAATGGGAGTGGAGGCGCAGGTCGCCGCCCGACTCGTCCTTGTTCAGTCGGATGAAGGGACGATAGTCTGCCAGCCAACCATATTGCAGGCCGATGGCCCATGAGGGATTGAGATGATAATAGTAGCGGAGTCCCAGTGTGGCAGGTCCCCAATAGTTGCACAACCTGTCATCGATGTAACTCGTCTTTTTGTAAATCTGTGCCGACAGGTCGTCATAGACACCGTCTCTTACATTCAACTGGAAGCCCAAACCCACACTTGCGCTGATTTCATGCCGATAGAACTGAGACTGGGGCTTGAGCACTCTCAGTCTCATCGGGCCGAGTGGGGTATTCACTTCTGTGTCGCCTGGCTTCCACATGCTGCCCGTCAGCCCGTCTATGGGAAGACCCAGCACGGTGGGCATGCTGATGAGATTGCTCCAAAAGAAAGGGCTTATCTTCCGATGGGGGACGATGCGGGCCACTTCCTCTCCATTCTTCGACACGACGACGGGGCTTCGCAGTTGCTTCTTCCTTAGGTCCAACTGTTGCGGCAGGGTGACTTGGTTCAAAGTCTGTTGAGGGGTCTGAATGGTCAGCGTATCTTCCAGTTCTCCTTCCAGCACCATGTGCGCCTTGGTGCCCGTGAAGACCGTGGCGCACGATGTCAAACACATCATTGCCAGCAGGTATCCTGCTTTCCCGTATGGATTTTTCATAAGTTTCATTTCTTATCATTATAAAATTAGGAAGTCCCAAATAGTATATTTCGTATTTGTGGGAAGTTTCGTCCCAAATTGTTTTTGTGTTTGTAGTCTTGGATTGATGATGTTAGTCCACAATGTGCGCCACCTCGAAGTTGAAGCCCCTCAGGTGGTTTTCTTGGATAGTCCTGTAGAGTTTTGGGGAACAAAAAAGAATATGATGCGGACGTAACAAAGGCCGGTTGGGACCACCATCATTTTTTACGCCGAAAGTCTGTTGGCTGATGAAGAAATCATATTGGTTGATGATAGGGGAATATTTTACATATACCTCGGAAAGGAGATTCAGGCCTAAATGATCTCCGTTGGGACATGGAGAAATATATTGTGTGTTTTCTTCGTCTTGAACAACTTCAAAAGGTTCGCCACCGAACTTGGTGCGTTCATCCACTTTTAGACGATTACCTTCTACCATCAGTTGGAAACAGTCCTCACTCTCTTGTTTTCCGAAAAAGACAGGACTGAAAGAGATTCCTTTTATGTCATTCTCTCTTATCACTTCCACAAATCTCTTCGATACTACAATCTCATCAGCAAGGGTGGTTGCAACATCTCTTTTGTTTAAGAACCTTCCTTTATGGATTCGTAGAGGAGAGATTTGTTTACGTCCAGAACCGCATAATTTGCATGCGCAATTGTCATCGTATTCCGTCCCACATTCCTCTCCTGAGGGTTCAAAATACTTGCGGACTGTCATTTTGAAAAGTGGTGCATCGTGTAGTTCCTTTGAGGAATATTTACGTTGGTATTCCCAACCATAGAAAAAGCATTCCCCATATTTCTCATAAACAGACTTACTAACCTTTTCCACTTCTGCAAATAGGGAGGAACTCGTGTCTATCTTCACTACTTTAATGGTGTATCCACGAACTGGATTGCCAAGATTCACCCCTTCATCTTCCTTGAAAAGGAGATGGGCATATTTGTAATTGACTCGTAATTCTAAAAGTTCTTTCATTCTTCTATTATATGTGATTTTTTAATGGGCATCTTATTGATGTGGAAGAGGATACGATTGATATGTTTGCTTTATTATCTCTTTTTGTTGCCAAATGGGAGGAAAACCTTGACCATATTTCCATGCTTTTCTAAATTCATTCGTAATCATTTGATGGTATGCAGCATCAATTGGAACTACTTCACCATTCGGGCTACCACCAATGTATTTGGGATGGACATGGTGCTTTTCAATTTTACCAGCTTTGTTCGGGTATTTCATTTGAGCTTCTGGCAGTAACTTGTCATAAGTTATTTGAGGGGAACTCGTTTGAAAGGGAGCAGTAGGGGCATGAGGGGTTTCTATTTCAGAAGGAATACTACCTTGAAAAGCCTTCTCGTTTGCAACCTCATTGCTATATTGAGAAAGAATATGATGTGTCCGATCATAAGCCGTATTTTTAGTAGCCCCCGTCCAAATATTTCTGCCCTGTCGCCATGCGTTATAGGCTCCAGAGGCGGCACCAAATATTCCTCCCCAAATGGCACCTTCTCCGACATTATCCCAGAAACCATCACTAAAACTTTCACCTGCAATCATCGAATTAAATCCTCCTGTCATACCTCCGATAAGACTGCCTGAAACCACACCGGTAGCCAGCCCAGTAAGGATGCCCGTGGCAGCAGGAGCAACAGCAACACTTACCACACCTGCAGCCGCACCGACGCCGAAGTAGCCGAGACCTTGCCAGAAGTTGTCCACATTCCCCCAATTGGCATACAGATTTATGCCACCACCAATCAGGGCAGCACCTACTAAAACCCATGGGAATTCTCCATCGGGATCCACGTACACGCTCGGACAGTTATTCCCATAGATATATGGATTGAAACCGAAGATGGAGCCAGAAGTGTCAAATACAGGATCGGGTGAGAGGAAGCGACCTGTGAAGGGGTCGTAGAGACGTGCGTTGAGATTGTAGAGGCCATAGCCTGTAATGAACTCTTGACCAAGGTAGCCACGATAAAAGGGATTGTCCATGTCGCCTCCCTTGCCGTAAATGCTGTTCGACATGTCGCCTGATGCATTGCAGTACCGCCCCCATGGGTCGTAGTGGTATCGTTGTACCTCGATAGAGTCGGCCAGTTCGGTGATACTGCCTTGCTCATCACGGTAGATTTGCCGGAGGCGTAGTTGGTTGTTGTATATCTGGGCGACTGCACAGGCGGTAAGTGGGTCACCACCCACGTAATAGTAATGCGTGGGTTTGTAAGATGGTGCCCAAGTTTCCATATCATATCTGTCATCTATATAGGCACGGATGAAATCGTTCTCCTCGACTGGTGGCACAAGTTCTCCATTCTCCACCATTTCGGGAACTAAATAGCCATTCTTCACCATGCTGATGCGGTTTCCTTCTGCATCGTAGTCAATGTTGGAGCGTCCCCAAGGGGTGGATTGCCTCTTATATTCTATACAATAAGGCTTCAAACTACTGCTATAGATGAAATCAAGAGTGAAATTTCCCCAAACATTTGTAGTGGGCGATGTGACTTTCTTCAGTTTGTAGCCATCGTAGGTAATGCCTCCCTGCGCTCCTTCCATGGTGATGTTCCCTCGTGCATCAAACGAATAGTCCCTTCCGTTCCATGTTTCCAGTTGGTTGTAGTCATCGTAAGTGAAATCCTTACCATCCTTGGTGGCTATGCGCCCGTATTCATCATAGGCGTATGTGTGGGAGAAGGACTCGTTGCCTCCTGTAGTGGTGGAGGACACGGAGGTGTGGGAGGAAGTGATTCTGCCACAGTTGTCGTAAGTGTAGGTGGATGTTCCAAGTCTGTCGGAGGTGGAGGCCGTGCGTCCTCTTGCATCCTCGCTGTTCAGTTGCCAGACTAAGTGGTTGTTCAAATGAATGTTCGTTCTCCACCCACGGCTATAGCCATAGTTCTCCACAACAGGGAAGGAAACCCCTCCCAGTGTGTTGGTGATGGATAGCAATTGGTTTTCACCGTTGTATGCATAGGAAGAGGACTTACTATAGGTCTCTCCTTCCACCGTGACTGACCTCTGCTTGTTTGTCATCTGCCCCGAAGCATTGTAGGAGTATGATTCGCTGAAGTGCGGGCCACTGACGCTGAGCAGTTGCCTCTTGCTGTCGTAGGTGTAGGTGGCAGTTGCTGAGGTACCTTGCGGATAATATGTCTTGCGGGTGATGTCACCATATTTATTATAGGTGAAAGTTTCATTGCCACCTCCTATATTATGTTGGGATACATACCCTTTACTGTTGTACCAGTATTTCCTCACATCGCCATTGGGGGTGGTCAGTTGCTTCAGTCTTCCATACTTGTCATAGATGAATGTGGCATAGACAGGATTTCCTTCCATGTAGTCCAGTTCGATCTTGTCGTAGTCACCCGTGGCTTTATAGAAATAGTTGATGCTTCCTTTGTCGTCGTACCTATTGGACAGAAGGCCGTCTTCGTTGAAGAGGTATTCGGTGGAGACACCGTTCTCTATCACTTGTTTGTATCTTTCATCATACGAATATTCTGTGGTTTTGTCTTCAGGGTCTATGATTTCTACAGGACGGAAGAAAGAGTCGTATATATAAGTGGTGCCAATGTCTGTAGAGGAACCCTTAAGGTGTGGAACGGTCTCGAAATCGACCACATCGGCTGTCGCGAAGTGCCGATCGGCAACAAATTCCCTGCCATCAAAATGGATTTCCCCCGTGGCCGCTTCTCTTCCGAATCCATCATAATATTGTATGGTCGTGGGCTGGTGTGTGTGTGTCGTCTTGACTTGATAGGCGTATTGCGGAAGGCTGGATAGGCTGTATGAGATAGACAGTGTGTCGGGAGTGAAGGCGTTGGCGGTTGACTTTCTGATGGTTCGGGTATGTCTGCCAACGGTGTCGTAAGAGAAGAAACTTTTGGTGGAAAACCAGCCATCAGTTTCTGAACTCTGCAGCCCCAGTGTGTTGTAGGCATACTGGGTGGGGTGACCATCGGCTGCAACCGTTTTGGTGAGTTGTCCTCGTGTATTGTAAGTGTTGGACGAAGTGAGAGTGTCTGAACTTGTGAAAACTTTTGTGCCTGTGCTGATGAGTTTTCCTCCATTGTTGTATTGAAAGAGTTCTGTTTTCACATGGGAGCATGTGGAAAGGGCTAACCCTTTATAGGATTGGCGTTGGCTCAACCGCCCGCTATTGTCATAGGTGCAGGTGACTCTTTCGGCAGAGGTGTCTGTGTTTCCGTCAAAATCGTCTGTCTCTTTCTCTGTTTCAATGGTTGTGGGCAGGCTTAATATCCACTTCCCGTCAGAGGTGATGTCTGTGTAGGTGGTTGTGATGGAGGTTCTTATGTTGGTGCCAGACGATACGGTTTCAGGGGCGGAGTGATGAAAGTCGGAGTAAGAAACATGGGATTCCTTGTTTCCGATGATGTCCTTTTCATCTTCACGAATGAGATGTCTGATGAAGGATTTGGGCACATCTCCATTTCCGTATGAGTATTGATAGATGTGTTGATAAGCCAAATGGCCAGTAGCATCAGTGGTCCTTTTCTGTACAAGATGTGGAGAAGGGTATGTGTTGTTTATATCGTGGCTGATTATCGTAGTAAGGCCTTCTGCTTTATGGCTTTGGTTCATGAATCCAAGAAATCCTTTTCCCTGGGCATGGTAAATGCCGTCTGTGTAACCATATATTGTCTGATAATTGGTCGTTCTCCATGAAACAATGCTTTTATCTACGACAGATATAGGTGCATAGAATTTCATGAGTGGAAAAGTTGTCGTTTTGTTGTTGGAGTAGTTGTCAAGCAGTGAACGGTAGATGATGGAAGTGGTCTTGCCGATTCCATCGGTAATAGTTTTTATCTTGTTATAATCAGGCACGAAACTTTGGTTGGAATAGATGTGCCACCAACGTTCTGTGGCTGATTCCCCTGTCAGGAGATTGCTGCCAAAGTTAACAATTTCAGGACACCCATCGCCATCGAAATCACCTGTAACAAGTTGGTAACCAATTGTTCTGTATGAAGGGTTCTGTACAGCATGTTGGTGAGTGACACTGAAGATTCCGCTGTGATCGAGCGTAACCCAACATGTCTTATACGCATTGCCGTTCTTATAGCCAATGACCATGTCACTTAGACCGTCTGCATTGATGTCCTGCACAAGACAAAAATACCCATCGTCATCACTACCTTGCTTCTTGATCCCTAAGGAGTTGAGAGGGCTGATATTGGATAACACAAAGATGGCGGTGCTTCTGACCCCTTGGTTAATGGCCTGTTTCCATGTGGTAGATGATGTTTCATTCATGATAAGGTCTGGTAATCCATCGGCATTGAAATCAGCGATTTGCATGGTATCACCGCTCTTTATGTTGGTCAGCACAGTAGAGTTCGTGGCATTGAAAAGACCATTTTCGTTCCATAGCAATATGCTGTAATTGGGGAACAGGACGAGAAGGTCTGTCATTCCATCTCCGTCGAAATCGGCGGCCAGGCAGTCTTTCACCTTTTCATTGCATTGTGTTGTGGTGAGTGATGAAAGTGTCAAGACTTGTTCGCTGTTCTGTATGAGGGTCGTCTGCTGCATGTTGACATCAATCAACGTGAAGCGGAGTTTCTTACTGGAAGGTTTCGTCTTTTCAAAAGTGACGATTTGATCAATGCCGTCCTTGTCAAAATCGGCAATTGTATATGCCGGCATTTCTGTGGTATGTGCCAAAAGGAGATTGCATGAGACACCGTCCTTGGGCATCTCAAAGTGTGCCATGTACTGATTGGAGGAATTCTTGAAGAGAGTTGGGATGACAATGGAATTTTCTTGAGACCTCTGAAAATGGGCGATAATGCCTCCTCTAAGCCGGTTGCTAACTCCACTAATATCATCCTCGAAAAAACTGGAAAGTGTGTATGAATGAATATTGCTGAAATGATGGTTATTAGTTTGTTTGCAAATGAGCAGGTCGCTGGAGGATGAAGAACTGGGTCGTAAACCTATTAATTCATTTTTCCCGTCATTGTCCACATCTCCAGAAAAATAGCAGTATTCATCGTAATTTGTCCCTTGCATTTTCGGAACTTGCGTACTTTGTCGTGCCATGCTGATGGAAGGAAGGTCTTCCCATGTAAAAATAGTGGCAGGGTAGCCTGTCTCGGCATTACCTAATTCTTTAACGGATGTGATGCGCGAATAAGGGGACGAATTGGCGGCGTATGACAAGACATATTTCCTGTATTGAGTGCCAAAGTATTGACATGTGATGCTTGCGAGTCTCTTCGTGAAGAGATATTTTGTGTTTCTCAAGTAGGAGGTTATGGTGTCAGTCCGGTCTTCGTAGGTGAAAAGAACAGCACAATATGCTGTACTGATATTTTTGTTTGCGCCATATCTTATTTGTGTGAGATAGGGGGTGTTGTTGTCGTATGCATAGATATACTTGATATAGTTACCATTCGCATCTTCTGCATAATCGAGCAACCAGCCAAATGCTTTTTTACTGGATGATGATGGATAACGGCAGATTCCTTTAGAAGTGGAGCCATATCTGAAAATGCTTCCATCGGGATGTTTTACCACAAAAGACTTGGGAGTGGCCGTGAAAGCACTGTCAATGTTTATCTTATAGTATAACTCTTCTTCTGTAGTGTATTCGGCATTTTTCTTCCCATTTGTTCCTGACTTCAGCAGAAGTCGCTGTCCGTCAAGGGCGTATGCGTCATTGCTGTTTATTCTGATGCTGCTGGCATTGGAATCAAAATATACGGTATGCGGGATGGCTGTTATAGAGGATAGTCCCGATATGTTCCAACCATATCCCGCGACACCATTTCCTGCTTGGCTATTATATGTCAAAGAAATTTTTGGGGTAAACTCACTATATCCGTCTCGGAGAACAATGGGGATGGTGTAGGTGGCTGCACCATTAGAGGATACAGAAAATGTGCCTGGCATAGTACCAGTCTTGTCTTGGGCACTTGCAAGCAAGCATAATAAGAGATATGTGTAAATGTGTAAAAGTCTATTCATATTACGAACTAACACCATACTTTACAAAGTTAATGGATTTATATGATTTAGATAAAGGAAAAAATAATAAATGATTCTCACAACTCAATTTCTCCCACGAAAGTGATGTTTCCCCTGATAATCTGCAACTCGAAGATGCCAGAAAGGGTGTCAGGGAGTTCCACAATGCCAGTATTGTCTATGATAGTTGCATAGACAATGTTCTCTTCTTCATCCACAAGAGTGAGTGGACAACCGATGCAACTGGCATCAAAGGTCAGAGTGTAGCCGTCAAGGTAGGCTTCTATGGTTGTATCAGGACTGCGGTGAGGAGGATTCTGCTCATTTTGGGGAATGGTTTTTTTACGAGTTAATCTGACTGTTTGGGAATCATGTGATTCAGTGGCTGACATGACTGAAAATGATGCCAACAAGAATGCGATAAAGATAAATAGATGTTTTGCCATAACTTGAATTTAATTTTTGTTTTTGAAATGCGCTGCAAAGTTATGGCAAGTTTCTCGAAGAGGTGGAATTGTGTTCTTTCTTTTATTTAACCTATTTTTAACCTCGGTTTTATTCGGGGCTGGAACTTTCTGTTTTTTAGAAGATTGAATATATATATTACGCTGGCGTGATTATTCCCCTTTTCATGTTCTGATAGAGGCTTGCAGCATTGTCCTCTCCATAGAGTTTTTGATTGATGTGGCGCTTGACGATAGCGATTCTTTGGGGTGAAGTGTCGAGCAGGACGGCTATTTCGCCAGGCTGAAAGTTGAGGCGGATGAGGATGGCGGTGCGCAGTTCCTGATCGGTGAGCGTGTGGTCTTGTGTGATGTTTCGATGGAACTGGGGGAGGCACTGTCGGGTGAGGGTGATGATTTGTTCCCAATCAGTCTTGTCGGGAAGGCGTGAATGTAGAGTGGGGTGTGCCATCTTCTTGAAAGATGTGAAGATGTCACTTCCACGCAAGGCATCTTCCCGTTCGTAGGTCTTCATGGCATCGTATTTAGCCTGAAAAGTCAGCATTTTTGTGTGTAATGCTTCAATCTCGGCTTCTTTGGCAGCAAGCACATGTTCTTTCATGTTACTATAGGACTCTCTGACCACGGTTAACTCGTCTCTTGCTTGGGTCAGTTTCTCTACTGTTGTCAGGTAGTTAGAACTCAACTGCCTGATTTCTTGCGTTTTCTTCTTTTTATAGTTGACATACCACCAACCGCCGCCAATTGTCAAGAGGATGGTGAAGATGGTTATACCCCACATGGTGTGGCGCACGGCATCAGCCTCACGCATTTTTACCTCGGCCATTTTCTGGTAGCGTGTGTAGTCATAGGAATGAGAGAGTTGCGAAACTATTTCTGCTTGGTTTTCAGCCAAGGTTTTCTCCAGTCCCTGTTCGCATAGTGTGGCGTAGTGGTAGATGGAATCGGAGATGTGTTTGGCTTGATATACTCTCAGCAGCCCTCTGTAAGCATCGTAGTCGAAGCCGTAATGAAGGAGTTTCCGAAAATAGAGTTCTGCTGAGTCTAACTGATGGATGCCTAAATGGTAAAGTCCCTTGCTGTGGTAGTAGTGCTCTCTGCCTCTCTCGATGTTCCCTTGTGCATCAAGCATTCCAGGGGCTTGTTCAAAGAGCTGCATCATCTGGTGTGCTCTTTCGTACAGACCTGCATTCAGACATGTAAGGATGGCTGTCGGGTAGATTCCTCCGGCTTCGTGCAGCATGTTGTACTTCCGATAGAGTCGGGCGCATGTGTCGGTGATGCTCCACACTTTGGCTGTGTCGCCTAGTGAGAAGTAGGGAATGACGGTCTGTTCAAGGCCATTGATAGCGTTGCGGATGTCTCCAGTTTTCAGAGCGTAATGTCGGTATTGTTCCCATGCTTGCAGTTCTCGTTCTGCCATGAATTGTGCCCTATACAGTTCTGCCATCTGTCCATACACGCTGAAGAGGGTCGTGTAGTCGCAGTCCTCGCTGAGTGTATCTGCCTTCTCGATAGCGTCGTAGTAGCACTGGAGGGCTTGGGGTGCCTCGTTTCGGTCGCGGTAGATGCAGCCGAGCAAGTAGTGGGCGCGGAGTTGCTGGTTGGGGGTGCCGTGGCGGTCGTAGTAATCGACCACTTCTTGGAAAATGGTGTCGGGAGGCAGGGGCTGGTAGAGCTTGTTGTTGGCTTCTGCCAAGAGGACGGCATGGCGCATGCGTGTTGGCTCCGACTGCTGGGCGATGGTGCTGTCGGCGGCATGGAGCAGGAGGCTTGCCGAATCGGGCGATGCCTCCATCTGGGCCTCAGCGCGGTCGAGCAATGACAAAACCCTCCTGTCGTCGGTGCAGGCCGACAGGAGGAATAGCAGAACGAAGATGTACACCAGTCTTTTCATTTCCCTGCAAAGGTAAGACTTTCTTCCCCCTTCACCAAGAAGTGGATAGACTTTTTTCTCCGAAGAAAGATTATCGTAGAGTTTTATATGCTAAGATGTTTTTAAACATATTTTTTTGTTTGTTTAATAGTTCAGAATCCCTTACCTTTGTAGCAGAAATTATCCCCCTTAGATGAAAAAGGCTAAGGCTTGCCGCCTCTGAAAAGGGGTGGCTTATTTTTTATGATGGAAAAGAAAAAAGTAATTGTTTTATGTTGATGGCTTTCCAAGGTAAATGACTTCAGCAGAGTCCGTACAGATGAGGTTTCGGATGGTAAACCGAAGAGCAGGGAGGTTCTTCAAGGTGCTGCGTATTTCTCTGTCGCTGAATCGGATGACGATTTGTTGTGGCTGCACAGAATCTTTATCCACCGACACCATGAAAGCCCTCCATCCCCTCATCCTGGATTTGTGGTTGCCATAAGGGTCATCCCAACCTCGTTGTAACACCTCCTTCAGATGTGCCATGTCTGAGTAATGGTCAACTTCGATGCTGTCGGGGGTGTTCTTTACGGAGTTGCATAAAGTAAGTGCCTCTACCATATGGCCTTTGCCAATATTCAAAGGCACCAAGTTATGCTCCATCCTTTCATGCGTAGCAGACTCAAGATAGAAGTCCACGATGCTATCAGCACATCCGTTGGGATACGGAGGGGTTCCGCTGACGAAAAGCCCATGCTTATAGTGGAAAGGCACAACGTGGAATGTCAGCAAATAGTGGCGATAGTCTGCGAGAGCGGAATCTTCCATCTGGATTTCCTCAATCGTCACACTTTCAATCTGATAGTCCAGATACTGCTTTTCTCCGTAGAACTGCAGAATGACAATGGCGAGGAATGTGGCCACCACACATCCTCCCATTGTCAACACTCGTCTTTTTGTCTTTCTTTTCATTTCTTATGCGGCAATTTCTTGTAGAGCGTATAGGTCTCTCCACCCTTGTAGGTGTACTGAAGTAGGCCTTGTGACTTGCTCCAGATGAAGTGCTTGGCTACGGCTCGATTTTTACTTATGGGAGCCTTTGGAGGCTTGCCTTCTCCACTAAAGGCATCAGAATAAGTCTTTCCCCCGACCGTTTCTTCTTTCAAGGAAAGTTCTGACTCATCACATTCCACGATTCTGTCGGCAAATGCGACAAAAAGTCTTAATCGATTAAATCCAGTTTTTCTAATTTCTATTCCACCACTAAGAATTTGTCCACGATGAAGAACTTCCAAATCTAAGAAACCATGTGCTTCCATCACTTGATGTGCCTCATTTTCCATGAGCGGATTATACCTGTCTTTCACAAATATCTCTTTGACGATAACTGTATCAATGTCCTCTGGCGACTTGAAAAGAATGGTGTCTCCCTGTTCGTATGGTGAGAGCCATACACGGTCATCACTATCAAAGTGATACATGGCTACATAGAAACAGGATGAGAGCAACAGGCATCCTAAGAATAAAAAAACGAACTTTTTCATGTGCGGTTTCTTTTATCATGGTGAGTCATCTTTCTTGCGATTGGACATGAAGGGGGACACATCTGTGCATAAAAGGTCAAGTCAGCGAATCCCATTCACCTTTTCGCGGAAAAGGAACTCTTTTTCATAAATATAGTTATGGAAACTTTCAACATAGAGAGAATCTTTATCGTCCTTTACAGATTTGGCTAATTGATTCAGTTCTAAGTCGTAGGCTTCTTTGCCTTCAAGTATTTGGGTGATGAAAGCACGGTTGATTTTGTCACCCAAGTCGTCATTCTTCAAAATGAGTGAATCATATAATGCTCTTGCTTTTCTAAATGCTGCATGAGCATTTGTGCTGTCATCTTGCATATCGTACACCCAACCTTCGCCGAAATAGAACTGCGGATCTTGAGGATACTGCTGGTGAAGTGAATCAAGAAAAAGGAGGGCTTCACCGAAAGCCCGATTGCATAGGAGGGAGTCTAAACGCATGGCTTTGCAATGCCTCTCGCGCTGTTCGTCTAAATACCTCTCATTTGTTTCAGACTTAGCATTTTTCTTTTCAGCATGATTGCATGACAAACCAAAGATAATGGGGAACAGAAGGAGCCATACTCTCCATTTCGTTTTTTGTATTTCTTTCATAATCTGTTTTTGAATTTCTTATTTTTGGGGGGCCGCCGAAGGCGTAATTCTTATATCGAACTCACGTTAGGTTAGTGTGTAGATACAGCCAGCCGAACGAAGGCCTTCAATCGACCTTCTTCAATGGCACTAAGCAGTTGGCTCACAGCTTGGTACTGCCGCCTCCGTTCGAAATATTCAAGGAAGATGTTGGTGTCAAGAAAGACTTTCATGTTCGTTCTTCCCTTTTTTATAATTGGTACTTGTCTTTAATGTAGTCTTCAATGAGTTCTTCCTCTGAAGCATCTGAATTGAAGATGCCGCAAAGTGCCTCGTGGCGGTGCTGACGCTTTTTCTTGCTTATGGGTTGGGCTTGGGCAACGAGTTGCTCGGCATAAGCCGTAAGTTGTCGTTCCAACAGGTCAATGCGGTACGAACGGGGTACGCTGATATGCACATTGATGGTTCTTGCTTCCATAATCCTGACATGATTGGTTTTACGGCTGCAAATGTACAACTTTTCCTTTAGAACTCCAAAAAAAAATCCTCGATTTTAATATTCGTCTGTTTGTTGATGTTGATGAGTCCTTTCTGGATGGTTCCACATCTACCGCGAACGCACACCTTCATCCATAGATTTGATGCTTGCCTTGTTTTACCCATCGTTCTTTCTTCTATGGATGGCAGTTCGGATTTGCTTTTCTTTTCTGCAACACCACTGGCCCTAACAAACCCGAGCGAAGTAGCGGTGTGTCTTTCTCAAAGAATTTCATGGAGACAACGGCCTTGCGCTTTGTAGGGCGTGGCATACCCTTGCTGAGCCATTCGGGCACTTCTTTCATGAACCGACCGATACTTGGCGATTTTGGGGCGGCACCAAAGGTCACAGGCTCTGACCATTCCACATCGTCTGGTTCCAGCTCATCGCCCACCATTCGGTTCACCCATAGGTTCGTGACATCTATCTCCAGCGTGTTATCGCCTCCAAGCAAAGCGTCGGTAATGTCGATGGTAAAGGGTGGTCGCCAAAGTGTGCCGCATATCTTTCCGTTCACCTTGACCACAGCGAGGTTCTTCACTTCGCCCAAATCAAGCGCATAGTTGTAGTTGCGATTCAACTCTTTCAGATACAGATGCTGCGAATAGTGTGCTGTGCCAGAGAAGTACTTGATGTCGTTGTCAGCTGATTCATTCCAAGGCAAAAGCGATGTCCACTCTACTTTTTTGCCATCGGCGAATTGGATGGTCCACTTGCCATAGATAGGCAGCGTGTCTATCACATCACAGGGGATACCATCTGCGTTAGATGCTGTTTCTGTTGTCTTATCCTTTAATACCAGGAATACGGCTCGTCGGGTGGTAAGATTCAATTTCACATGTGTCTTCCCGTCTATCATCTGCCATATTTCGGCAACGGATGTCTCTCCCGTCTCTGGGTTCCACACCTCGGGCATTCTGCCTGCCCCTTCTATGGTAAGTGTCGTGGCAAGGTCGCCATCTTTGGTGTTGGCAATGAAATAGATGTCGGCTCCATCATCCTTGCGATGTATCCACTGAACACCGTTTTCATCAGCAGTCAACGAGGGATTCTCGCTCTTGAAGTCATCGACAAAGCGGCCTCTTTGCAAGAGGGCCTGACAACGGGCGAAGTAGGAGAATAGTGGCTTTGCACCATCCTTCCACCATGTCTGTCCTGGTGTCCACCATGTGCCCCACATGCCGAAAGTCATGCCAGGCTTGGCATTCACCCAAGGATTGTGGGCTGCTGCGTGAAGCATCAACCTGTTGATGCCAAGACAGAAGGCAGAGTCGGCGATGGCTTTCAGACGGGCTGGGTCATCCCTCCAGGCATGAAGCGGCCAGCAGGTGAACCCCTCTGCATATACCGTCTCATGTCCAGCCCTCCTTGCTGCATTCACCACACGGGGAACGTCCTTCCAACCCCAATTGGTGGGGCTTGCCCAGAACTCAGCACAGATAGGGTCGTCTGCGGCTAATTGGCGAACAATCTTATCGGTGTTGATGGGATTGAACGGCTTGGCAGAACCAGTGCCGTAGGGCTGCACCAACAACTGCAGGCCGTGCTCATGTGCCAGCTGGCTCATATAGCCATAATAGTTCTCAGCAAAGAGATCCGATACCGTCTCACGCCAGTCGCGCTTGAACTGTTCCGTCGTCTGACGGTTGTCGATGACCACCCCTGCCAAGGCAGGCAACCATTTAAGCATATCATATCCTCTTCGTTGTGAAAACTCCTCTGGCATCCGCTTGGTCCATTCCTGGCCGCCTGCCTCATAACTGTCAATCTCCAGTCGTTGGAACGTCTTGCCAGCCTCTTCACCAGCCAGATTTAGCAGCATGGCAGGATAGCCCGACCAATAATGGGCAACAGCCTCACGACTCATCTTGTCGCACTCCAGGCCTGTACCGCTTTCGGGTGACGTGCTGCCATTGGTCTTGCCATTAGCCGTATGGCCGAAGCGATAGACTTTCCACTTTCCTTTTGGGAGCCGGACGGCGGCAACATCAGGAAAAACGATGATTTGCTCTTTCTGCACCATGCTGTCATCAGGAACTGCAACAACAGCGATGTCTTCATAATAGCCCAAATTGGTCTCAGGCTGCATCAGTCTGACATGCTGCCTACCCTGTGACTCAACCATGGTCCAAACCAGTTTCTGCATGGAAAATTCGGGCTTGACAGTCGGATAGGCACTCGACGACCATCCTGGACAATTGTGGGTACCATACGTAAGACCCAAGCGGCGGCATTCACTGATAGCAAATCGCATCAGCTGTTGCCATCGCTCGGAGCCAATGGCATTGGTTGTATCCTTCACCAGTCCTTGTGCGGTACCGCCCACCTGGAAGTTCTGCACTCCACCGATACCTGCCTTTTGATAAGCCTCCAGGTCGGCAGTTATTCCTTCTTTTGATATCAGGCCGTCCATCCACTGCCATATCATAATAGGCTTGGCGTCGGTAGGAGGATTCATAAAAACATCCTCTATCGTCTGGCTGGCAACACGCTGGAATCCTACAATAGACAACACTAATATAAGTAATCGAGCTTTCATTTTGTTGGATATGTAATGCAAAGTTAGTAGCTTATTTTGAGATTATACTTTTCAATGACTATTTACAGTTGAAGTTCTTTTTCTCCTCCTGTTATCATAGCTGTATGTGTTTTGTGCTTGCAAAGGTAGGGAAAAAGGAGGACTTTTCCAAGCGTTGCGGAACGACATTGCAGCTGGAGGGGGCAAAAGTGGGCCGAAAAGGAGGGAAAAGAGGTGTAAATGGGATAAAAATGTGTTTTTCAGCTTTTTTTATTTTGTTATATATAAAAAATGTGTTACCTTTGCAGCGAAAAATGAATGAGGGGGCTGAAAAGTTCCCTCATTTTAATATCTTATAATGTATGATTGACAAGAACAAAGTGAAGGAACTGGCTCTCGAATGGTTGGAGGGCAAGGAGTATTTTTTGGTGGATGCCACAGTGGATGAGCAGAACAAGATCACGGTGGAGATTGACCATCGGGATGGTGTGTGGATTGAGGACTGCTGCGAACTGAGCCGTTTCATCGAGGAGCACTTTGACCGCGATGTGGAGGATTTTGAGCTGGAGGTAGGTTCGGCGGGCATCGGACAGCCGTTTAAGGTGTTGCAGCAGTATGTGAACTCCATCGGCTATGATGTGGAGTTGCTGACGGCTGACGGCAAGAAGATGGAGGGGGCGATGAAGAGTGCGGATGAGCAGGGCTTTGTGGTGACGGTGCTGGAGAAGCAGCGCGTGGAGGGGAAGAAGCGTCCGCAGATGGTGGAGGTGGACAAGGCTTTCGGCTATGACGATGTGAAGTGGGTGAAGAGCATCATTGACTTTAAGTAAGACGGGAGAATTTTAAAATTAAAAAACTACATAACGTAAATGGCAAAGAAAACAACGGAACGTGTGAATTTGATTGAGACGTTCAAGGATTTTAAGGAGACGAAGAACATCGACAGAACTACGCTGGTGAGTGTGATTGAGGACAGCTTCCGCAGTGTGCTGCAGAAGACGTATGGCTCTGACGAGAACTTCGACGTGATTGTGAACCCTGATAAGGGTGACTTCGAGATTTACCGCAACCGCGTGGTGGTGCCCGACGGGGAGGTGAAGAACGAGAATGCGGAGATTGAACTTTCGGAGGCTCGGAAGATTGACGAGGACTTCGAGATAGGCGAGGAGGTGAGCGAAAAGATTGAGTTCGCGAAGTTTGGCCGCCGTGCCATCCTGACGCTGCGCCAGACGATGGCAAGCAAGATTCTGGATCTGGAGCACGATAACCTCTACAACAAGTATGTGGATAAGGTGGGCCAGATTGTGAGCGGTGAGGTCTATCAGATTTGGAAGCGCGAGATGCTGCTGCTGGACGATGAGGGCAATGAGCTTTTGTTGCCGAAGAGCGAGCAGATTCCTGGCGACTTCTTCAGAAAGGGCGAAAGTGCTCGTGCGGTGGTGCTGAGGGTGGATAACCTGAACAACAACCCGAAGATTATCCTTTCGCGCACGTCGCCCGACTTCCTGCGCCGTCTGCTGGAGCAGGAGGTGCCTGAAATCAACGACGGGCTCATCACGGTGCAGCGCATCGCCCGCATCCCTGGCGAGAGGGCCAAGATTGCGGTGGAGAGCTACAACGAGCGCATCGACCCTGTGGGTGCCTGCGTGGGTGTGAAGGGTAGCCGTATTCATGGCATCGTGCGTGAGTTGCACAACGAAAACATCGATGTCATCAACTATACGAACAACACGAAACTGTTCATCCAGCGCGCGCTCAGCCCTGCTTCCATCACTTCCATCTCGCTTGACGAGGAGAAGAAGAAGGCTGAGGTGTATCTGCAACCTGACCAGGTGAGTCTCGCCATCGGTAAGAATGGTGACAACATCAAGTTGGCCTCGATGCTGACGGGTTACACCATCGACGTGTTCCGCGAACTGAACGGCGATGAACCTGACGAGGAGGACATCTATCTGGATGAGTTCACCGATGAAATTGAGCCTTGGATTATCGACGCCATCAAGGGCATCGGACTCGACACAGCGAAGAGTGTGCTGAGTGCTCCACGTGCCATGCTGGTGGAGAAAGCCGACCTTGAGGAGGACACGGTGGATGAGGTGCTCCGCATCCTGAAGGCTGAATTTGAAGAATAATCTCATGTACAATTAAATAAGTCTATATGGCAGTAAGACTGAATAAGGCATTAAAAGAACTGAATGTGGGAATCAACACGGTGGCTGAATTCCTGCAAAAGAAGGGGGCGGCATTGCAGGATGCCACGCCCAATGCAAAGATTACGGACGAGCAGTATGCACTGCTCCAGCAGGCGTTTGGCGAGGACAAGAAGCAGAATGCCGAGACGAAGCAGAAGATACAGAACCAGAAAGTGAAGGAACAGCAGGAGAAGAAGGAACGTCAGCAAGCTGCACGGGAGGAAAAGGAACGTGCGGAGAAGGAGAAGGCGGAAAAGGCTGCCAAGAAGCCGCAGCTGAAAATTGTCGGAAACATCAACGACTTGAAGCCTGCCACTCCGAAACCGGCTGCTGCTCCTAAGGCTGCTGACCCCAAGCCTGCCGAGCCGACTCCAGAGGCTCCTAAACCTGCCGCTCCGAAAAAGCAAACTCCAAAGACGGAGCCAGCGGAGCAGAAGGCTCCTACCGTGGAGAATGTGCCGCAAGAGCCTTCGGCTAAGAAGGAACCTGCGCCCCCCTCTGTGGAGACTCCTGCAGAGGAACTTCCCAAGGAGACGAAGGCAAAGTCGGGCAAGCTCTCGCCCGCTGACCGTCTGGAACAGGACGAGAATGGCGTGTATCGCCTCGCTGCTCCTGCCGAAGCCAGTGTGCAGTTCAAGCAGGTGGGCTTCATTGACCTGTCGAGCCTGAACAGCAAGACACGTCCCGACCGCAAGAGCAAGGCTGAACGCCGCAAGGAGCGTCAGGCTGCCGAGGCGCAGGGCCAGCAGGGTCAGGGCTCGGGTCAGAAGAAGAAGCGCAACCGCATCAACAATAATAAGGTGGACATCGACGCTGCTGCCAAGCAGAACAACGGGCAGAACAACAATGCTCAGGGCAAGAAGCAGGGCGGAAAAGCGAATGCTGGCGGTGCTCAGCAGGGGCAGCAGAAGAATAAGCCGAACAACAACCAACCCGGACAGGGTAAGAAGAATAAGAAGAAGCAGCCTCCGAAGCCTCAGGAACTGAGCGAAGAGGAGGTGGCAAAGCAGGTGAAGGAGACGCTGGCTCGTCTGACCGCCAAGCAGGAGAAGAAGGGCGTGAAGTACCGCAAGGACAAGCGTCATGCTATCCATGAGCGTATGGTGGAAGAGGAGATGGCTGAAAATGCTGAGAGCAAGGTGCTGAAACTCACAGAGTTCGTAACTGCCAATGAACTCGCCACCATGATGGATGTGCCTGTCACTCAAGTCATCGGAACCTGTATGTCAATCGGTATGATGGTGAGCATCAATCAACGTCTGGATGCGGAAACCATCAATATCGTGGCTGAAGAGTTTGGCTACACCACCAGTTATGTGTCGGAAGAAGTGTCGAATGCCATCGAGGAGGTTGAGGACAACGAGGAAGACCTCGAACGCCGTGCGCCTATCATCACGGTGATGGGTCACGTCGATCATGGTAAGACTTCATTGCTCGACTACATCCGTAAGACCAACGTGATTGCTGGCGAGGCGGGTGGTATCACTCAGCACATTGGTGCTTACAACGTGAAGATGAAGGATGGTCGCAGGATTACCTTCCTCGACACGCCTGGTCACGAGGCGTTCACCGCCATGCGTGCCCGTGGTGCCAAGGTGACGGACATCGCCATCATCATTGTGGCTGCCGACGATGACGTGATGCCTCAGACGAAGGAGGCCATCGCCCATGCTCAGGCGGCTGGTGTGCCGATGGTGTTTGCCATCAACAAGATTGATAAACCAGGAGCTAATCCTGAGAAGATAAAGGAACAGCTGGCGAACATGAACCTGCTCGTGGAAGAGTGGGGCGGTAAGTATCAGAGCCAAGATATCAGTGCCAAGAAGGGCATCGGCGTGGAGGAACTGATGGACAAGGTGCTGCTGGAGGCCGAATTGCTTGACCTGAAGGCGAACCCCAACCGTAAGGCTACGGGTTCCATCATCGAATCCACCCTTGACAAGGGACGTGGTTATGTGGCTACGGTGCTGGTGCAGAACGGCACACTCCATCAGGGCGACATCGTGCTGGCCGGCACACACTATGGCCGCATCAAGGCCATGTTCAACGAACGTGGACAGCGCATCGACAAGGCTCTGCCGGCCGAACCGGCTGTGATTCTGGGTCTGAACGGCGCACCAACGGCTGGCGACACCTTCCACGTGATGGAGACCGAACAGGAAGCCCGCGAAATCTGTAACAAGCGTGAACAACTGAAGCGTGAGCAGGGACTTCGCACCCAGACACGTCTGACACTCGACGAGTTGGGTCGTCGTATCGCTCTGGGCGACTTCAAGGAACTCAACCTGATTGTAAAGGGCGACGTGGACGGTTCTATCGAGGCACTATCCGACTCGCTCATCAAGCTTTCTACGGAGAAGATTCAGGTGAATGTCATCCACAAGGCTGTGGGTCAAATCAGCGAGAACGATGTGGAGCTGGCACATGCTTCGGAGAATGTCATCATCATTGGTTTCCAAGTGCGTCCATCGGCTGCTGCCCGTCGTTTGGCAGAGCAGTATGGCGTCGATATCCGCCTCTACTCCATCATCTACGATGCCATCGAGGAGGTGAAGGATGCCATGGAAGGCATGTTGGCTCCAACGTTGAAGGAGGAGGTGACGGCTCAGGTGGATGTGCGTCAGGTGTACCACATCACGAAGGTCGGCACCGTGGCTGGCTGCTGGGTGACCGAAGGCAAGGTGCATCGCACGGACAAGGTGCGTGTGGTGCGCGATGGTATCGTGGTTCACACAGGAGAAATCTTGGCACTGAAGCGTTTCAAGGATGATGTGAAGGAGGTGGGTCGAGACTTCGAGTGCGGTATCTCCATCGTCAATTTCAACGACATTCGTGAGGGCGACGTGCTCGAAACCTACACGGAAGTGGAAGTGAAGGCTAAACTTTGATAATTGATAATTAGTAATTGGGTATGGATATACTCATCTATATCGTGCTCATTGTAGGGGCTATCATCGGCTTCAAACAGGGCGCATTCAAGCAGGTGGCTCACTTTCTGGGTGTGGCGATGGGTCTGCTCATTGCCGCAACCCTTTACCACCAGTTTGGCGACTTCTTGGCTGACAAGACGGGAACCAGCATCGGCTTTGGCCGTCTCATCGCTTTCGTGCTCATCGTCATCGTGGTGCCGATTGCGCTGGGTTGGATTGCCGCCTTCCTCACAGAGTTTTTCAAGAAACTAAAACTGAATTTTCTCAACCGCTTGATTGGTGCCGTGGTGGGAGTGGTGTGCTATGCTATGATTCTCAGCGTGGCACTCAACCTCTTTGACTTCGTGAGCAGCAATGCGGGTTTCAAAACTCAGCGGCTCACTCCACGTCCTGCCCTCTTTTACAAGGTGAAGCATGCTACTCAGGTGGTTATTCCCGACATTTTGCTGGTGACCGATGCCACCGAGGTGGCCAACGGCTGTGAGCCGAAGTATGGGCTGAAGCCTGTGGTGGAGAAGGTGAAGGGGAAGAAATGAGGAAGGATAACAGACAACGAGGAAGGATAACGGATAATGAACAACGGAGAAAAGGCAACGGATATCGGACAACGGACAGCGGACAACGGAGGAAACGAGTTTGTGCGTCAGGTGGCGGAGAAGAAGTATGAGTTTGGCTTCACCACCGATGTGCATACCGAGATTATCGACAAGGGACTGAACGAGGAGGTGGTTCGTCTCATCTCGCAAAAGAAGGGAGAACCCGACTGGCTCTTGCAGTTCCGTCTGGAAGCCTATCGCTACTGGCTCACACAGACACAGCCCTCGTGGGGGCACGTGCATCTGCCAGAGATAGACTATCAGGCCATTTCCTACTATGCCGACCCCACTGCCGGCAACAAGAAGGGACCTAAAAGTGTGGAGGAGATTGACCCTGAGCTGATGAAGACCTTCGACAAGCTTGGCATCCCTCTTGAAGAGCGGCTGGCTTTGTCTGGCACGGCTGTCGATGCGGTGATGGACTCGGTGTCGGTGAAGACCACTTTCAAGGAAAAGCTCTCTGAGAAAGGCATCATCTTCTGCTCCATTAGCGAGGCGGTAAGGAACTATCCCGACCTGGTGAAGCAGTATCTGGGCAGTGTGGTGCCTCCGAAAGACAACTACTTCGCAGCCCTCAACAGCGCGGTGTTCTCCGATGGCTCGTTCGTCTATATCCCGAAGAATACACGCTGTCCGATGGAACTCTCCACCTACTTCCGCATCAACGCCCGTAACACGGGACAGTTTGAGCGCACCCTCATTGTGTGTGACGAAGGTTCCTATGTGTCCTATCTTGAAGGATGCACAGCGCCGATGCGTGATGAGAACCAACTCCATGCCGCCATCGTGGAGATTGTGGTGATGGACAATGCGGAGGTGAAATACTCGACGGTGCAGAACTGGTACCCAGGCGATGCTGAAGGGCGTGGCGGTGTGCTCAATCTGGTGACAAAGCGAGGTGACTTGAGAGGTGTGAACAGCAAACTCTCGTGGACACAAGTGGAGACGGGTTCTGCCATCACATGGAAATATCCCTCTTGTGTGCTCCGAGGCGACAACAGTCAGGCAGAGTTCTATAGTGTGGCGGTCACCAACCATCATCAGGAGGCTGACACGGGTACCAAGATGATTCATCTGGGTAGAAACACGCGTTCCACCATCATCTCCAAGGGAATCTCGGCAGGACAGTCGCAGAACTCTTACCGAGGACTTGTCAGAGTGGGCAAGCTGGCCGACGGAGCCAGAAACTACTCTTCGTGTGACTCCCTGCTGCTGGGCAGCGAGTGCGGTGCTCACACTTTCCCCTATATGGACATTCACAACAATACCGCCACCGTGGAGCATGAAGCCACGACCTCTAAAATTAACGAGGAACAGCTCTTCTACTGCAACCAGCGTGGCATCTCTACTGAAGAGGCTGTGGGGCTGATTGTGAATGGCTATGCCAAGGATGTGCTCAACAAACTCCCGATGGAATTCGCTGTCGAGGCACAGAAACTTTTATCTGTATCACTTGAAGGAACTGTAGGATAATATGTTAGAAATCAAGAATCTTCACGCCAAAGTAGGCGACAAAGAAATACTCAAAGGCATCACGTTGACCATACGTGATGGCGAAATCCATGCCCTCATGGGTACCAATGGCGCAGGCAAATCCACCCTCTCGAATGTGATTGTGGGCAATCCTGCCTACGAAGTGACCGAGGGCAGTATCACCTTCAATGGGCAAGACCTTTTGGCGATGAGTACGGAGGAACGTGCCCATGCCGGCATCTTCATGTCCTTTCAGGCACCCATCGAGATTCCAGGGGTGAGCATGACCAATTTCATGCGCGCTGCTGTGAATGCGCGGCGTGAGGCTTTGGGTAAGGAACCCCTCAAATCGACCGACTTCCTCAAAATCATGCGGGAAAAGCGCAAACTCGTTGAGATGGACCAGAAACTGATGAACCGTTCCGTCAACGAGGGATTTTCGGGTGGAGAGCGCAAACGCAACGAAATTTTCCAGATGGCGATGCTGGAGCCTACTTTCTGCATCCTTGACGAGACTGACTCGGGACTGGATGTCGATGCCCTCCGTATTGTGGCCGAAGGCTTCAACAAACTGCGCACCGCCGAGACCTCTGCCATCGTCATCACCCACTACCAGCGACTGCTCGACTACATCCGTCCAGACTTCGTGCATGTGCTCATTGGCGGGCGCATTGTCAAGACTGGCACAGCAGAACTGGCACAGCAGATTGAGAACCAAGGTTTCGACTGGATAAAGGAAGAGCAGGCATGAAGAGCGAGCGGCAGTACATAGAACTATATCAGGAGGCAGGCGATCTCATCAAATCCAAGAGTTGCGCTGTCATGAACGCTGTGCGCGATGAAGCCTTTGCCACCTTTGAGCGGCAGGGATTTCCCACGAAGAAGGAAGAACGCTACAAATACACCGATGTGGATGCAGCCTTCTCGCCTAACTATGGCATCTCGCTCACCCCTCTAACCATTAAGCCTTCTCTCTATATATATAATGTGAAAGATGCCCCTCTGGACATCACTCCCTACTATAACAGAGTCGCAAACACAAAAGACTCTATCACGGCACTGAATACGGCACTCGTCCATGACGCGCTCCTCATCCATGTGCCAGCCAACACACTGGTGGACGACCCCATCGTAGTGGATAACTGGCTTCGTGGAACTGCACCCACGATGACCAACCGACGCATCCTTCTCCTGATAGAAAAAGGAGCCAGTGCCACCGTCATCATCAACGACCATGCAGCCGACAAGCAGCGCTTCCTCCTCACACAGGTGGTTGAGGTCTATGTGCAGGACAACGCCCATCTCGACCTATACGAGATAGAAGAGACCCCCCCCCTGTGTTCACGCTTTTCCAACATCTACATACAGCAAGGACGCGACTCCTCCGTCAAGCACAATGCCATCACCCTCTTCAATGGGCAGACTCGCAACCTCTGCGATGTCTATCTGAAAGGAGAGGGAGCCGAAGTCACACTCAATGGATGTGCCATCGGCAGTGCCTCCCAGCGCATTGACAACAACACCCTCATCCATCATCAGGTGCCCCGTTGTCAGTCCAACCAACTCTACAAGTATGTCGTTGATGACCATGCCGTCGGAGCCTTTGCCGGCAAGATACTTGTCGATAAAGGCGCACAGAAGACCACCTCGCAAGAGACCAACGCCAATCTCTGTGCCTCGTCCGATGCTCGTATGTACACCCAGCCCATGCTTGAAATTTATGCTGACGATGTGAAATGTGCTCATGGCTCCACCGTCGGTGTGATGGATGAAGCAGCCCTCTTCTACATGCGGCAGCGAGGCATCCCCGAAGTGGAGGCGCGCACCCTGCTCAAGAACGCCTTTATGGGGCAGGTCATCGACCAGATTAAGTTCGAGCCTCTGCGCCAACGGCTCTATGTGAAAGTGGAAAAACGCTTCCGCGGCGAACTCGACAAGTGTGAGGACTGCCGACTGTGCAAGTAGTAAAAAAAGAATTATGTACGACATCAATAAGGTTCGGGAAGACTTTCCCATCCTTCAAAGAGAAATATATGGCAAGCCCCTTGTCTATCTTGACAACGGAGCTACCACCCAGAAGCCTCGACAGGTGGTTGAGGCTATGGTTGACGAATACTACAACGTGAACGCCAACGTGCATCGTGGAGTCCACTTCCTCTCCCAGCAGGCCACAGATCTCCATGAAGCCAGCCGCGAAACCGTGCGCCGTTTCATCCATGCCCGCAGCACTTCTGAGATACTCTTCACCCGTGGCACCACCGAGAGCATCAACCTCTTGGCCTTCACCTTTGGCGAAGCCTTTGTCCGCCAAGGCGACGAAATACTTGTCAGTACGATGGAGCACCACTCCAATATCGTGCCTTGGCAGATGATGTGTGAGCGTAAGGGAGCCACGCTGAAAGTCATCCCCATGACTGACAATGGCGAACTCCAGATGGAAGCCTACGAGGAACTCCTCACCGAACGTACGCGGTTGGTTTGCTGTACCCATGTCAGCAACGTGCTTGGCACCATCAATCCCGTCGCTGACATTATCCGCATAGCTCATCAGCACGGAGTGCCCGTTCTCATCGATGGAGCCCAGTCTGTGCCCCACATGCCTGTTGATGTGCAAGTCCTCGATTGCGACTTCTTCGCCTTCTCTGGCCACAAGATATACGGTCCTACAGGTGTAGGGGTCCTCTATGGAAAAGAGTCATGGCTTGAGAAACTTCCTCCCTATCAGGGTGGAGGTGAGATGATAAAGACCGTCAAGTTTGAGAAGACCACCTATAACGAACTGCCTTATAAGTTTGAGGCAGGAACTCCCGACTATGTGGCCACTCATGGACTGGCCGTGGCACTCGATTACGTGACTGCTTTGGGCATGGAAAATATCTTTGCCCACGAGCAGCAGCTCACTCTCTACGCCATGCAGCAGATGCAGCAGATAGAAGGTATGCGCATCTTCGGTCCAGCAGACCACCACGATGCCGTCATCAGTTTCCTTGTGGGCAACATTCATCACCTTGACATGGGCACTCTTCTCGACCGTCTCGGCATTGCTGTCCGCACCGGTCACCACTGCGCCGAACCCCTCATGCACCGCTTGGGCATCGAAGGCACCGTGCGCGCCTCCTTTGCTCTCTACAACACCACCGACGAAGTCGATGCTCTTGTAGCTGGTATTCGGCGTGTGCAGAAAATGTTCTGATTATTCAAAAAAACTCCAAACTTTTAACTGTCAACTCTCAACTCTAAATATGGCACAGAAACCAAGCATACCAAAAGGTACACGTGACTTTTCGCCTGTCGAAATGGCGAAACGCAATTACATCTTCGACACCATCCGTCAGGTCTATGCCCTCTATGGCTTTCAGCAGATAGAGACACCCGCCATGGAAAACCTCTCCACCCTGATGGGCAAATATGGCGAGGAAGGTGACAAACTTCTTTTCAAGATACTTAACTCAGGCGATTTCCTCCATGGCATGACAGCCGACGAGGTGGCGAACACCAGCACCCTGAAACTCGCTGCCAAGTTCTGCGAGAAGGGACTGCGATATGACCTCACCGTGCCTTTCGCCCGTTATGTGGTGCAGCATCGTGAAGAACTGGCTCTCCCCTTCAAGCGTTACCAGATACAGCCCGTGTGGCGCGCTGACCGTCCGCAGAAAGGTCGTTACCGCGAGTTCTACCAGTGCGATGCTGATGTTGTGGGCAGCGACTCCCTGCTCAACGAGGTTGAACTCATGCAGATTGTCGATACCGTCTTCACCAAGTTTGGTGTGCGTGCCTGCATCAAGATGAACAACCGCAAGATACTATCTGGCATTGCCGAACTCATAGGACAGGCTGACAAGATAGTGGACATCACCGTCGCCATTGATAAGTTGGACAAGATTGGTCTTGATGCTGTCAATGCCGAACTCGCCGAAGTGGGCATCCCAGCAGAAGCCATCGACAAGTTGCAGCCTATCATCAGCCTCAGCGGTACGAATGACGAGAAACTCGCCACCATGCGGCAAGTGCTCAAAGACTCCGAAGTGGGTCTGAAGGGTGTGGAGGAGATGGAATACATCCTTTCCAAACTTCACGGACTGCACAACGCCGTTGAACTCGACCTGACGCTGGCTCGTGGTCTGAACTACTACACGGGTGCCATTTTCGAAGTGAAGGCTCTCGATGTGCAGATTGGTTCCATCACGGGTGGTGGCCGTTACGATAACCTTACAGGTATCTTTGGCATGCCAGGTCTCAGTGGCGTAGGCATCTCTTTTGGAGCAGACCGCATTTTCGATGTGCTCAACCAGCTTAATCTCTATCCCAAGGAGGCGGTCAATGCCACCCAAGTACTCTTCGTCAACTTTGGCGAGGCTGAGACGGATTTCTGCTTGCCTCTGCTTGCCCAACTTCGTGCCGCCGGTGTTCGTGCCGAAATCTACCCCGATGCCGCCAAGATGAAGAAGCAGATGAGTTATGCTAACGCCAAAGCCATCCCCTTCGTCGCTATCGTGGGCGAGAACGAGATGGCCGAAGGGAAGGTGATGCTCAAGGACATGACTACTGGCGAACAGCATCTGCTCACCCCCGAAGAGTTGGTGAAAAGTTTCTGATTTTTTCTTTATTGTCGTACTCCTTGACTACGCTGTATCGTAGTTGATGGGGGGTACGGATATACAAAAAGAGCGGGACTGTATCTAATGAGATGCAGTCCCGCTCTTTTTGTTTTTATCAAATGCCTTCCTCGGAGGAAAACTGTGTGTTTTAACCATTGAGTTGCTTTTTGGCAGCGGCGAGGTTAAGTTGTGTGGTGACGCTGCTGAGAAGTTTCTCCATGATGATGGGCTTGTTGATGAAATCGTTAGCTCCGAGCTGGAAACCCTTGGATATATCCTGCTCGGAGTTGAGTGCCGAGAGGATGATGATGGGCAGGTCTTTGGTCTTTTCGTCGGCACGGAGGCGTCGGATGACTTCAAATCCGTCGATGCCAGGCATCATGAGGTCGAGAAGCATGAGGTCGGGCATTTTCTGTGCTACGGCATCGAGTGCAGCCTGTCCACCGTTTGCTGTGCGGAGTTGGAAGGTGTACTGTGAGAGCATCTTTTTGATGAGCAAGATGTTGAGTGGCACGTCATCGACTACGAGAACGTTGAGACTTTCAACATTGATTCCAGGTGTGATTTGTTCGTTCATAGTTGTATGTTTTTTTAAGAGTTCTTTTCATTATATTCAAAACTATCGTCAGGAGTGGGAGAGATGAAGCCCATGTCCTTGATGAAGTCGTCGATGGTGGATTGGTTGCCTTGCAGCTTCATGTAGGTGTAGCATATCTTCTCGCCCGGATTGAGGATGGGGAGTGCTGCACGGATGGTCTCAGAGAGCATAACCTGGAAGTTGATGATGCCTTCTTCGGTGTCGGTCCCTTTGTATTCGCGAATGACGGAGCCGACATAGGTAATGTTGTTGGCTGCAGAAACCTTGTTGTTGGGGAAGTATTGGCACACGAGTTCGATGACTTCGGGACGTATGGAAGTGGTGATGCCGTCGGCATCGAGAATCCAGATTTTTCCCACGAGAAGGTCGCCTTGTATGTTGCCAGAGAATTTCTGCTCGGCCAGAAGCCGGATGCGGCTGATGAGGCGGTTGTATTCGATATAGTTATCGTAGAACTCGGTGTAGATGGTGAATCCGATGTTAGGCGAGATGATGGATTGTTTGCCTTCGGATGTGATTTCGTAGATGTTGAAGTCTTGTGGAATGAGCTCCTCAGAGTTGAAGGTCTTCTTGCAGCTGGTGCAGAGAGTCTTGCTCTTGGGCTCGATGAAAGTGTTTCCACAAGTGTTGCAGGTGTAGATAATAGAGGGTCGGTCGTAGTCGAGTCCGATGTGCTGCAGCACTTTATGGCACTTGGGACAGCGCAGTTGCCCGCCGAAGTTGTATGTGTGTTCGGGCGAAACATTGGCACAGCGGAAGTGGTGGATGACTTCTTCGGTCTGAATGGATGACTGTCCGCACTTAGGGCACGTCTGGATGTGGAGCACGTGTGAGTGGAGGCAGTTAGGGCAGAGATAGACTTTGTTGACAAACTTGGTGGCTCTAAAGAGGCCTTTCTCGGTCATGGACTGCATGAAGACGAAGTAGTCGCTGAGTTCGTAGTGTCCGAGTCGGTAGAAGAGGTCGAAGACGGGAATGACATAGCCTGTAGAGGCTGAGACTTCGAGTCTTGGCTCAAGGATGGTCTTCTTGCGCGAAATTAGGTAGCGCGTAAGTCGGATGAAGAACTGGTTGGAGGAGAGGATGGGGTCTTCGGTGGCCGAAAGTCCGATGAGGGTGTTGTAGTTGATGATGTTCTCGATTTGTGTCATCACCTCCATGCTGTTCATGTCATCAGCATATCCGTCGATGATTTCATCGTGATTTCCCATCTTGCCCTTGAGGGAACTGGACACGAAGAGAGGTTTGTAGCAGCACTTGGTGGAGGTGACGGGGTTGATGCTGCTTAAGATGGCTTTAGCCTCTTTGGGCGAGTTGTTGGTGATGAAGATGACATCGAACAAGTATTCGGGAAAGTCGGGGCTTTCGTCGAGCGCAAAGGGACTATCGAGCAGGAGCACTCTTCTGTCTCCGTCGTTGTTTTGGATGGTTATCATTTTGCAAAGAAATTATACAGTAATAAGGTTTAGTTATAACATCCCATGGCCTTTTTGAAAAGGCCAAATCTTTGTGTCTGATTTGTGTCAGATGTGCAAATTTATGATAATTTTTTCAAAAAAAGCAAATTTAGGGTCTTTTTTTTCAGAAAAAGTCTTTTTCTGGTGCTTTTAGGGTGGATTTTGAAGTGTGTAGTTAAATATACCCGGCTTTTTTTAATTCTTGTGCGGCGAGGTGACACTCGTCCCACCAGGCTTGTCCGAAGCGTCGAATGAGGGGTTCTTTGAGGAACTGATAGACAGGAATTTGTCGTTTTTGTCCCAGTTCCCGTGCGGGCTGGCAGATGTCCCACTTGTGTACGTTGAGGGCGGTCATGCCTCCCACGGTGGAGAGGCGCACAGGGTAGAGTGCGCAGGACATGGGTTTCTGCCAGTGGAAATGTCCCTGCCTGTAGGCGGCGTCAATGGCACAGTAGGCACAGGGGTGGGCGATGCCTTCTAGTGTGCCATGCTTGGCGAACACGCAATCCTTGCCATTCACGATTTGAGTGACCAGCTCGCCGTCCCGGTCGGGATAGACCACTCCTTCGGCTTCTATTTGTGCCTGTGCCTGACGGGATAACTGATTCCATACAGTAGGGTTTTCCACAGCTTCTTCCAGTAGTTCCACTTCTTCCATGGTGACGGGGGCGCCAGCATCGCCTTCCACGCAGCAGAGACCGTGGCAGCGGTCGAGGTCACAGCAGAAGAATACCTTGAAGAGGTCTAACGAGACGAGGGTGTTGAGTATTTCTATCATAGAATAGGCTGTTTTTACGTTTTCTGTCATGTAATCAGTTGCTTGCATCTTTTTTCGTCCTCTTCCAGCTGGACTTTCAACTCGTCGAGCGAACGAAATTCGCGTTCTCCTCTCAGGTGCTGCAGGAGTTGGATGCGGAGGGTTTTGCCATAGAGGTCACCGTCGAATCCAAAGAGGTGTACCTCGATGCTGCGTTGCTGCCCGTTGTGCAGGGTGGGGCGTGTGCCGATATTGAGCATGCCATCCCATGCACAGGCCGTCCCCCCTGTTGGCATTTCCCCTTTGGATGTCATGGGAAAGCATTTGACCAGATAGACTCCATTCTGGGGGATGAGTTTCTGGGGATAGACTTGCAGGTTGGCGGTGGGGTAGCCCATTCGCCGTCCGTTCTGAAAACCAGCCACCACGGTGCCTTGCAGGAAGTAGGGATAGCCCAGCAGGGTGTTGGCCTTCTCCACCCGCCCGTCCAGCAGAGCTTGGCGGATGGCGGTGGAGGAGATGCCTTCCTCAGCGGCGCATTCCTGACATCCCACCACCTCGATGCCTAGCGTCTCGCCCTCTTTGCGGTAGTCAGCCATGCTCTTGTGGTCGTGGCCGAAATGGTTGTCGTAGCCCATCATGAGCACCTGAACCCCCCACTGCTCTTTTAGCACGGAACGCATGAAGTCATGGGCTGTCATCTGTGCCAGTTCAGGGGTGAAGTCGAGCAGGGTTATCTGGTCGATGCCAGTCTGCCGCAGCAGTTCAACCTTTTCTTCCGTTGGCGTGAGCAAGAGCGGATGGACATCGGGTTGTAGCACCTGTAGGGGGTGGTTGGCAAAGGTGAACACTCTCGACGCTAAACCGCGTTGGCGAGCCAGCCCTACCAACTGCTCCATCACGAACTGATGTCCCCGATGTACTCCATCAAATGATCCTATCGTGGCGACACAGGGGAGGGCTGAGGGGCGCGGGTTGAGTCTTTCCATTTTTTAACCGAAGAAGAAGTATGCTACTGCGATGGCTGCTAGAATGCCAGCCACGTCGGCTAAGAGTCCACAGGTTACAGCGTGGCGAGTATGGCGGATGCCCACCGATCCGAAATAGACGGCGAGAATGTAGAAGGTGGTGTCGGTGGAGCCTTGGAAGATGCAGGCCAAACGACCGGCAAAGGAGTCAGCTCCGTAGGTGGTCATGGTATCGACCATCATGCCGCGCGCTCCACTACCCGAAAGGGGCTTCATCAGGGCTGTGGGCAGGGCTGCCACGAAGTCGGTGTCGCCGCCGCACAGGGTGACGATCCAGTTGATGCCGTCGATGAGAAGATCCATGCCGCCACTGGCACGGAACACACCTATGGCTACAAGGATGGCCACCAGATAAGGGATGACCCTCACGGCGGTGGTGAACCCGTCTTTGGCTCCCTCGATGAAGGCTTCATAGACGTTTACTTTTTTCACCATGCCAGCCACGATGAAGGTGAGTATGATGCCGAAGAGGATGATGTTGGCAGCCAAGGTGCTGGCGGTGTCCATCGTCTCCTTGTCCATCAGCGAGAAGCCCCAAATGACCGCAGCCACCACGGCACAGAGTCCGCCCAATGTGGCAAGCAGCACCGGTTGCAGCAAGTTGATGCGCTGGTAGAGGCTGGTCACCACGATGCCAGCCAGTGTGGCAGCCAGTGTGGCAAGCAAGATGGGCACAAACACGTCGGTAGGCTGTGCAGCCCCCATCTGTGCACGATAGACCATGATGCTGACGGGAATGATGGTGAGTCCCGATGTGTTCAGCACCAGGAACATGATCATCGGGTTGGAAGCGGTCACGTTGTGCTCCTCCAGTTGTGCCTGCGACCATCCATTCCGTTTGACCAGTTCGTTGTTTCGTTGGGTGTTGAGTTCCTGCATGCTCTCCATCGCTTTCAGTCCCAGCGGTGTGGCGGCATTGTCCAGCCCCAGCATGTTGGCGGCTATGTTCATGAAGATATGTCCCGTGGCAGGATGTCCTTTGGGAATGTCTGGAAAGAGTCGGGTGAAGAGCGGGCTTAGTCCTCGTGAAAGCACATTTACCATACCTCCCTTCTCTCCAATCTTCATCACGCCCATCCAGAGCGAGAGCACTCCTGTCAGGCCGATGGAAATTTCAAAGGCTGTCTTTGCGTTCTCGAATGTCGAGTTGATGATGTCGGCAAACACGCCCGTGTTGCCGATGAAGCACTGCACGATGGCACACACGGCTGCCAACAGAAAGAATGCTATCCAAATGTAGTTCAGAACCATCTTGTCATTTACAATTTACCATTTACAATTTACCACTTTGCAATTTTTCCTCATCCCTTTCCCCTTGGTGGGCAAAGAGGTTGGCCAGAATCGTGCCGCTGATGCTGTGCCATGCACACGAGATGGCGCATGGCACCACTGCCATCGGGTTGGTGGCCACGAAGAAGGTCATGGCCAGATTGGTGCCGAGGCCAGCGTTCTGCATGCCCACCTCAATGGAGAGGGTGCGCTTCTTGGCGGTGGAGAAGCCACACATCCTGCCGACTGAGTAACCCAGAACATAGCCAATGGTATTGTGGCAGAACACCATGCCGAACGTGAGCAGGAAGAGCACGATGCCATTCTCCACCAGCGGGTCGTGTACCGTGGTCACCACCCCGCCCACGATGCAGGCGAGGCTGAGCACCGACACGCCAGGCATGCAGCCCTGAATCTTCTTGAACACCTCCTTATGTCCCAGCCACACGTTCAGCATGAAGCCGATGGCGATGGGGATGATGGTCACGATGAGTATCTGCTGAAACATGCCCCACGCATCTACCTCCACTCGCTCTCCGGCCAGCCACAGCACCAGCAGCGGAGTGAGCACGGGGGCCAGCAGGGTGGAGGCGCACGTCATGCCCACCGAGTAGGCTACATCGCCCTTGCAGAGGAAGGACATGATGTTGCTCGACACGCCGCCCGGGCAGCATCCCACCAGAATGATGCCGATGGCCATCGCCGTACTGTAAGGGGCGAAGGCTGGCACTTGGCTGAACATCCATGAGAGGGTGAATGCCACCAGCGGCATGATGGTGAACTGAGCCGCCGCACCGATGAGGATGTCCAGCGGACGCTTGGCCAGCAACTTGAAGTCGTCGGGTGTGAGCGTCAACCCCATCGTCAGCATGATGATGCCGAGAATGACCGTCTGCACATTCCCTTTCACCCACTCAAAAAGCACAGGAAAGAAGAATGTGACCACTGCCGTCAGGATAATGAACACGCTTGCCTTGCCGCTCAGGGTGTCACTGATGAATTTGAGAATCTTATACATAGTTTTTGTTTCTGTTTTCCAATTCGGCTGCAAAGGTACGAAAAAAAGGTGGAAACCCGTATGCAGGGTTTCCACCTTTTTGTTTTTTCACTTCATTTTCAGGAGTGAGCGAGGGGAAAAGAACTCAAGTGGGCTTGGTTCTCTCCTCTCACTTCACCAGCACTTTTTTCACCTTGCCGTCTGCCGTCTTCATGAGGTTGATGCCGCTGCGAGGTGCAGAGAGGCGAACGCCACCCACAGAGTAGAATTCTGTCCTGCCCGTTTCAGCCTTCAGGGTCACGTCCTCAATGCCCGTAGCCTCAGCCGTCACGTCAGCCCCTGCCGGTGCATCGTATGAGTCGTAGGTCAGACACCAGTTGTCGAGTTTGAACCAGCCCTTGCCTTGGTTCAGAGCGTTACCTTCCTTATCCACATTGTTGGTGCGGAAACCAATTTTGATGTCACCGCTTTCAGCCAGACCGAACGTGAGGCTGACCGTGTGAGAGTAGTCCGAACGTGGCGACACGCATTCATGGCCTGCATAGACGAGGTGTTTCACCTCTGCTTCGGGGGTGAGTCTGTCGATGTCGGCTGCAATCAGGGCATCGCTGGGCATGTTGTTCTCATAGTTCCCCTCATAAGAATACATGGCCACATAGTCATTGGCAAAGATGCGCTGCGTGGTGATGCAGTAGCCAGCCCAGTTGTACTGCACCAGCACATCGCACGACAGCGTGTAGGTGCCTGCAGGCATGTTCGTCAGCGTCTGCGAAAGTTCCACTTCGGGAATGACATCGTTCCAAATGCCCCACAGGTGAGTGCCGTCAGAGTATTGGTTGTACACCATTTCGCCATCCTCCAGTTCCACGTTGATGTTGTCGCCATTGTTGATGGCACACCAAGCCGACACGCCAGCCGCCTGAATCTCAGCAGCCGTCGTGGTCTGAGAGCCATTCAGGTAGAGGTTCCATCCCTTCGGAGCATTCACTACGCCACCCGATGGGTTGTTGCCCTGAGCCGACAAGTCCTCAAACGAAGCATTCTTGATGTAGTCCTCCGTCAAGTCCTGTCCCTCCTCGATCTCGTCCGAAGTGCTGCAAGTTTCCCTTGCCTCCTCCAACTTCCGGATGAGCGCATTCACCTCCTCCTCGTTGGCAGCCTTGCCGTCAAAATAGTCATTCTCCACATCCTGTATCGTTTCGAGATATTCGCCATAGCCAGCCTTCTGCTGATACTCGTCAGCCTTGTTGTAGTGCTCCTCAATGGCAGCCTCCAGCCTCTCATACATCTTCACTGCAGGCTGCACCTTGTCCAGCAGCTCCTTTCCCTGCTTGATGGCATTGATGAGTTCCTCCTGCGTAGAAGAAGAGCCCACACCGTCCAGATTATTCAGTCCTGTCTGCAGGTCGCTCTTCACCGCCGAAGGCATTGGCGTACCGTTCGTGTCATAGTCAGACAACGTCCTGTAGAAGTGCTCAAACACATTCACGGCATCCTCCGTCAGATAGCCCAACTTCATGATTTTGAAGTTATCCACCTTAAACCATCCGTCGCCGCCAGCCGGGTTAGAAGACTCGCGGTCGGTGGCAGCCACGTTGCCGTCCGTGCGCACACCGAATGTCAGCGTACCGTCATACACAAAGGCGCGCACCGTCACAGGCTTCATCTCCGTGTCCGTCTGCTCAAGCGCATTCCACGCAAAGTCATACACCTCCGACTTGTCCAATTCCTCCTCGTCATAGTCCAAGTCACTGCCATAGTAGGTGGCATTCAGATTGCCGAAAATACGCTGAGTGGTCAGACGCGAGCCGTTCCCGTTGCTGCCAGCCATCAGACCAGCCGTGATTTCGTAGGTGCCGTTGTCCAGTCCATCGATGGTCTGCGAAATCTCATACACAGGCACAGCCGCAGACCACAGGCCGAAGCCGTATGTGCCCTGCTTCGGTTCGCCCGTGCAGTCAGCGTTCACACCGTGCCAGGCCGTGATGCCTGCAGCGCGCACCTCGTCAGCCGTGGTCACCTGAGTGCCGTTCACATAAACATTCCAGCCCACAGGCGCACCAGCCACACTCGAAGTGGGTTCGCCGCCCTGCGCCTCCAAGTCCTCAAACGACATGTTCTTGCCCAGCGAAGTCACCTCGCCCGTTCCCATCTCATAGTTCCTCACCGCCTCGTTCAGCGTGGTGAGCGCACCCTGCACCTCCTCCGCGCTGGTCTTTGTGTCGAAAGCCTCCTTCGCCGTGGCAATCGCCGCCTCCAGAATCTCGTCGTCCGCCTCCTCATTCTTCAGGATAGCCTCATCAATGGCCTTGTAGAGACTCTCCTTCCCACTCAGCATCTCCAGAATAGGACTCTCTGCCAAGTCGTCCAGCGTTTCAGCCTCGTTGTAAACCTTCACGGCAGCCTCGTAGGTGGCCTTAAAGCCCGCACCATAGTCTTCATAGTCGCAGTAGCCCTCCATCTTCTTGATAGGGTCGAGGTACTTCTTGTCGAGAGCAAAGTCCTCCATCCACTTCTCCAATTTATCCACCTGCACAAAGCCCCAGTAGAACGAGGCGGAGTCACGTGCGGCAAAATTGTCAAACTTGGCCCCTTCATCCTCGTTAGGCGTGGTATCTATCTCGCCGTAGATGTCGCCGAAGTAGGGACCTCCGATGTAGTTCACCACAAAGAAGTCCGCATTCCTGTTCAGGTGCATGCGCAGGTCGCCCGTTGAGGTGTAGGGAGCCGTCTCCATAGCCGAAGGGTTGTTGCCCTCGCCCAAAATGAGGTGGTAGTAGTCGCCTTCCCTCAGTTGCGGAATCCACTTCACGGGGTCGGTTAGGTTCAGGTTCACGTTAGGCGATCCTGAAGGGAACCCGAAGTAGTAGGTCACCTCCTCCGTGCTCATGATGGGCTGACCGTCCCCATCCGTTTCGCCCGTGTCCACCTGTCGGGTGCCCTGTTGGGTGAACGACCACGTGCCGTCGCCATTGTTCACTGCTGTCAGCGCATGGCTGGCATAGTTGGAAGCTTCCTTCCCTTGGAAGTAGAAAGCCCCGTCCCATCCCGTGCGGCTCATGTACTGAGTGGGTTGTTGCACTTGGTTCACCAGCACATACTGCTTGCCGGCCACCAACAATTCAGGCTTCACCTTCGGCTCCAGCATGTCTTGTGCGCTTGCTACAAGAGAGGAAGCCATCAGCCCCAAACTTATATCATCAGCAGCAATGATGCTGCAGGCTCAAAATCGACGTCCCCGATGTCGGTGCACCGACATCGGGGACGTCGGTTGAGAGCGTGTGGAAGAGTCTGCTTTGACGTAGCACCTTCTTGTCAGAGGGGTTCATGCCGTTACTTCACCTTCAGTTCCTTGCCTGTGTAGGTGACGGTCTTTTCGGTGCCACCCAACACCTTCACCGTGAAAGTGCGGCTCTGTGGCATACCTGTGAAGGTGCCTGTACGCTTGCCAATGGTGAGCGTCTTGCTGCGTTCGTTCCAAGTGAGGAGAATGGTGCTGTACTGCCCCTTCTCGTAGTTGTAGGAGTCGCCTTCGTCTTCGTAGAGGGTGAAGGTGGCATCGGCTCCGGGATAGACGCAGAGGGTGAGGCGGTCGAACTTGTTCTCGTTGGCATACTGCACATCGGGTCCGAGGGGTAGGATGGAGCCTGCCTTCACATAGAGAGGCGAGTGGCTCAGCGGTGCGGCGGCGGTGAGGCTCTGTCCGCCGTCGTGGCGTGTGCCTGTCCAGAAGTCGTACCATGCCGTGCCTTTGGGCAGATAGACCTCATACTGTTTGTTGGCTTTCCAGTCGATGACGGGATAGCCGTTGTGCCGTTCGCCATTGCCTTCCTGCTTGTTCCAGCCGCTCATCTCGTCTGTCTTGACAATCTTCTCGGTGGTGTAGAGCGGATGGAGCACGGGGCAGACGAGCACGTTGCGGCCGAACATGTATTCCTTGGCATTGTTCCAGGTCTGCTTGTCCTGCTTGAAGTCCATGAAGAGGGCGCGCATGAAGGAGTCGTCGTTCTTGCTCACCTGCCATGCGGTGCTGTAGATGTAGGGGAGGAAGCGGTAGCGGAGGCGGACGGCATCGACGAGTGCGTCATAGACGGGTTCGCCCTGCTTGCCGTAGTAGTAGAGTTCGCGATACACGTCGGTGCCGTGGCTGCGCATCATGGGCATGAAGGCTCCGAACTGCATCCATCGCACATAGAGTTCCTGATACTGCGGGTTGCGTGTGGCAGAGTTGTGGCCCTGTGTGTTGTAGGAGCCGGCAAAGAAGCCGCCGATGTCGCAGTTCACGTTGGGGTTGGCTGTGAGCGTGTGGTTGAGGCAGAGGGGAATTTGCTTGCGCAGGTTCTCCCACGAAGAGCCGATGTCGCCGCTCCAGGTCTGTGCGCCCGTGCGCTGCTGACCTGCAAAGTAGGAACGGGTGAAGATATAGACGCGCTTCTGGCTGTCCGCTCCCCGCTGGTGGTCATACACGCCGCCCACGGTCATGAGCGGGAAGGCGTTGCGCACACTGCGGTAACTGCCCAAGTGGCAGCGTTCGTCGAGGTCGCTGTCCTTGTAACTATGGTGGTCGGGGTCGGTCGAGTCCATCCACCAGGCATCGATGCCCATCTGGTGCATGTGGGAGAGGTATTTCCAGTAGATGTCGCGGGCCTCGGGGTTGAAAGCGTCATACACGCGCACTCCGCTGGGATAGTCCATGCGCGGAGGCCACATGGGGAGTCCGCTCTGGGGCCATGTCTCGAAACTGAAGAGCATGTTCTTCTCTTTCAGTTCGCGGAACTGCTTGGTCTGTGGGCCGAACGATGCCCAGATGCTGATGCTCAGGTGGGCATTCTTCTGGTGCACTTCGTCTATCATGCGCTGTGCCTGGCCGAACTCCTCGTTGAGGAAGTCCATGGCATTCCACGTGTAGTTGCTGCCCCAGTATTGCCAGTCCTGCACGATGCCGTCGAAGGGCACTCCGAGGTCGCGATACTTGCGCACCACCTCCAGCAGTTCCTGTTGGCTCTTGTAACGTTCGCGGCTCTGATGGAAGCCATAAGTCCACAACGGCACCATGGGCACATGGCCTGAGAGGTGGCGCATCTCAGCAATCACGCCGTCGGCATCGCCGCCATAGATGAAGTAGTAGTCTATCTGCTTGCCCACTTCCGACTCCAGACTGACCTCTCCGGCCTGTCCCTCGGCAGGAGTGACGAGAACGGTGGGTGAGTAGTTGTCCCAGTAGATGCCGTAGCCCTTGATGCTCTGGTAGAAATGGGCATAGTCTTCGAGGTTCGACTGCTCCATGCGGCGGTTCTCGCCACGCTGGGAGAGTTTGCCGTTCTGCAGCATGCCCACACCATAGATGGTCTCGTCGGCATCGAGTGCCCAGGTCTGCTTCACCTTGCTGGCTCCGGCATCGGGACCCGACGTGATGGGGGTGAAGGTGCTTTCGTTCTCACTGGTGAGGGGTGTGCCCTTGCTGTCGGCGAAGGACACCTTGCCGTCTTTCACGGTCACGGTGAGGACGGAAGACTTGTACACGGTGGCTGAGCCTTGTTGGGTTCGGCTCACCTTCACGTTCTGCGGCTGAACCGTAACGACCAATGACTTTTTCTCTGGCTTGAGTCCATTGTCCTTCACCACACGGACCGTGCGGGGGGTGTAGAACTCGATGGTTTGTGCACCCGTGCTGACACAGGCTGTCAGCAAAAGGGCGGCGATGATGTTTCTTTTCATATTACTTATATAATAGGTTGATAGAGAATGTCTGTTTTGCTTTGTTTTTGGGGGATGTGTCTCTTGCTGGGGGTTACTCCCCTCTGCTGATGACGTTTTCTTCGGACAGCAACTGCGCCACACCCTCGAGTTTGCGCTGGAAGATGCGGTTCTCCAGCGTTCCTTCTGTCGCACAGCGCGAGGGCAGGATGTGGCAGGGACGGTCGCCTGTGATGTAGAAACCTTTTTCATCGTTTTGTCTTGATAGGTTTTGGATTGGGTTGGTTTTGATGGTGCAAAGGTAGGGAAAATAGGTGTTGGGGATGTATAACAAATGAAGATGTCTTTGGTAACAAATGTTGAAAAGGGCTTATTTCGGGGAAAATTCTGATGGTTTGCAGCCAAATTCCTTCTGGAAGCATTTGCTAAAGTAACTGGTGGAGCCGAAGCCTGTGTGCTGGGCTATGTCGGTCACGGTCATGTTTCCCTCTTGTAGCATGCGGGCGGCGCGGTGGAGTCGGATGCTGCGGATGAAGGCCACGGGTGACTGCTGCATGAGGTGGGTGAGCCGCTTGTAGAGTCCTGTGCGCTCCATGCAGAGGTCGGCGGCCAATCGTTCCACGTTGTAGGTGGGGTCGGTGATGTGTTGCTCCACGAGCAGGGTGGCACGGGCCATGAATTCTTTTTCTTGGGGTGTGGGTTCGGGGAGTGTGGCTGTTGGGCTGACGGGGTCTGGCTCGTTGAGCATGACGATGGCTTCGGAGTGTTCGTAGCGGTTGATTTGCTCAACGAGGTTCTGGATGCGCAGCAGGAGCATGTCTTCACGGCTTTTGCGCTGCAGGTGGCGGCGGTAGAGGCCGAAGAGGATGAGGAGAGCGGCGATGCCTAATAATAAATAGGTGAGGTAGGCGATGGGGGTCTGCCACCAAGGAGGACGGATGGTGAAAGTGATGCGGCGCACATCGGCAGGGTTCCAGTGGGCAGGGTTGGTGGTGGCCATCACCTCAAGAGTGTAGTCGCCTGGCGAGAGGCTGACCAAGGGAAGGTAGAAGATGCCTTTGTCGTCGACTTGATGGTTGGTCGTGTCGGCGGAGAGAATGTGCCACTGTCCGCTGATACCCGAGAGACGGTAGCGGTAGTAGGTGCTGCGGGGTCGCACGTAGTTCATGGTGGAGAACTGAAAGGCCAGCGAGTTTTGGTCGTGGGCAAGGGAGAGGTGGCTGACGTAGGGTGGGGTGACGCTAAGCAGGGTGTCACCATCATAGGTCTGTCCTGCTTGCAGGGTCTGTCCGTGCAGGTATATGGCTGAGAGGATGGGGTGTACCTCAATGTCGATGGGACGGGTGTCGAAGAGGCCAGAGAGAGGAGATGTGTAGAGCAGTCCGTTGTTGTAGGTGCCAAGCCAGATGCCCCCTTCGCGGTCAAGCCATACGGTGTTGATGCCAGTGGTGAGAGTGGTGCCGTCTGGCAGACGCAGTTCTTTGAACAACTCTTTCTCGCCTGTGGTGGGGTTGATGCGTAGGTAGCCGTCGGGGGTGGTCAGGTAGAGCATTCCCGTAGGTGTGGGTGTCAGGGTGTGCATCCAAGAGGAACTGGTCATCAATTGGTGCCATTGGTGAGTGCGAGGGTTGAACGATTGGAGGATGGAGCCGCCGTTGCCTGTACGCACTTGGTAGAAACAGTGGTCTGCTCCAAGAACGACCAGTGATGTGCTGGCATACTTTTCCCGTTGTGGTTCGCCATATGCTTTCGAAAGGTAAGCTATGTGTCCGTCTTTCTGATAGACAGCAAGTTGTCCTGTACTGAAGAAGGCGTAGATGCTGTCGGCAAAGGACACGACATCTTGCAGGTTTCCTGCTTGGGCAGGCAGATGCAATTGGCGGTGGGTGGTGGGGTTTTGAAGTGTCAGTTCTTTCTGTAGCCATGTTTCTCCATTTTGTGTGATGAAGAAGTCGGTGGCAGTCCAATCTTTTGCCTTTTCCCAATGGAGTGTGGGCAGATGGAGGCAGTAGAGCCGTCCCCATTGCTTCATCCAGAGGCGGTGGTGGCTGTCGGCAAAGAGGTGAGTGGCTCCTGTGTAGGAGGGCAGACTGACCCATCGGGTGGTGTCGATGGCTACGGACTGGAATCGGTGACCGTCGTAGATATCGACGGCTCGGTCGGTGACGATGACCATGCGTCCATCGGACAACTGCAACATCTGCAACACGTGGTTGCTGCTCAACCCATTCTGCTGGTTGAGGGTGTAGTAGTTGCTGCTGGCTTCAACTGCTCGACTGCTGAGAGGAAGAAGGAGGAGAAGAGGAAGGAAGAAACGTAGCATGGCAGTTGAGAGTTGCCTATTGAGAGTTGACAATTAGGAGTTACCTGTTGATGGTTTAGGGTCGAGAGTAGATTTTTTTCCTCCCTTGAATCAGTACACCGGTAGCACTTATTGAGGCAGGACGGCCACTCAGGTCGTAGGCTTGTCCATCTCCCTTTGTGGGCTGGGAGTCAGCGTTCACAGCATGGATGGCGGTGGGATAGGCTGGCTCGTAGTCGTCGCTGATGTCTTTGGATTGGGCTTCGAGGTCAGTCATGATGTCAGCCACCTCCTCGGCGGTGAGGGCATAGTTGTAGATGCGGAAGTCGTCGATGCGGCCGTTGAAGAAGGGGTCGGAGGTGAACTGGGAACGTCCGATGTAACAGAGGGAGGGGGCGATGTCGGAGAGCCGGATGGTGAAGTCGTTGCGTGTGGCCACGGCTTGTCCGTCGAGGTAGAGGATGCCTTGTACCTTGTCGCCTATGGGTTGGAGGGTAACGGCGATGTGGTGCCAAATGCCAGAGGTGAGCTTCTTGTTGTTGGTAAGGATTTCTTCATCGCCACCGTTCTTCATGACGAAGCGCATCTGGGAGCCGTTGCTGGGGGTGAAGAACATGTATTGTGCGGTGCCGTTGCCGAAGTCGAAGAGGCGTTGCCAGTTTGTGGCTGTTTGGCTGTTCCAGTACACCCATGTGGCGATGGTCATGGCATCGTGGTGGCTGATGGAGTAGGGGAGCATGAGGTAAGAGCTGCCATTGAGGGTAAGGCTTTTGGTGCCCGATTTGGCGAGGGTGCCTGTGCCGTAGGTGGCAGTGCCATAGAGGGTGGCATCGAGGTGGTTGGGCGTGAGGTCGGTCAGGTTGTTGTCGAACTGCCACTGAGCCACCAGTACCTTCTCCGTGAGGGGTGCGGCTTCCAGCACTTCAGATGCTTCTGAGCGGTTGTAGTGCTCATCCACCGCCTGCACCTTGTAGAGATAAGTCTGTCCTGCCACCGCCGTGTTGTCGATGAATGCAGTGCCTGCCACATTGCGTCCGATGGTGTTGTACGCAGCCGTTTCCAGTGCGCCGTCTGTCGGCTTCTCTGCTCGCAGGATGGTGTAGGAAATCACGTCCTCGTCGGCAGAAGCAGTCCATGTCAGTTCCACGCTGCCTGCTCTCTGCTTGGCTGCGAGACTGGTGGGGGCTTCGGGAGCCTTCATCACGGTCAGGGCTGGGATTTTCACGTCGGTGGGCAGGAATCGCCACAGATATTTGTTCACCTCCGAGGGTCGGGCATTGTCGGCAGGGGGAGTTTTCAATGTGACGGCCGTGCCTGTTGTGGTGCTGCTGCAATAGAGATACTTATTGGTCAGGCGGTTGATGATGTAGAAGGCTCCATCCTTTGCATACTTCACATACCACTGCTCTTCCATCGGGTGGTTTGTTCCTGCGTTATACACGATAACATTGCCGCCCGACAGGAAGATGGAAGATAGATTGCCCCAGTTCAGTTCTGAGTTGAGGTGCATATTCGTGTTGCCCGCATTGTCGAAGAACCAGTAGGAGATGTCGCCATCGGTGTATTTGGGATAGACCTTCCACTGCTGGGTGGTGCCACTGGTCTTGCGGCTCTCGGATGTAGCGCTGCCTCCATTCATGGTCAGCAGTTTCTTGCTCGACAGGTTCAAAATCTGGTAGGTGCCGTTCACCTCAAAAGGAGCCACGTCATCTCCCCATGTGATGTCGAAGAGTCGCTCGGCGTTGATTTGTCCTTTCTGATAGCCGTTGCCGCCTGGCACATCATACACATACATTCGGGTTGGGCCATAGCCGTTGATGAACACATCCTTGGTGGTGCTGATGAATGCGAACGATGAAGTGTTGGCCTGCCGTTCGCTCGACCCCAGATAGCCATGCACCTCGCCCGTCTTCTCATTGCGATAGACGGCTCCGCTCGTCCATGCCGAACGGTTTTCGCCATAACCGATTCGCACACCCTCGTTGGAGTCGATGCAGAACTGTCCTCGGGCCTTCGAATCGAAGCCCCACCAGATGCCGTTCTCCATGCCGTACTGCACACCCACGATGGCTTCGCCCACATTGTGCAGCTCGTCGGCTGTGCCCACCTTGCCGTCGGCTTTCACCTTGGCGAAGAAGTTGGCGTAGTTGTCGAACGAGCCTGCCAGTTGGTGTGTGTTTCCCTCGTCGATGTAGTTATACAGATAGTTGTACCATGGGAGTGCCCTGTCATCGTTCAGCGTGTTGCCGCCACAGACGCGGATGTCCTTAAAGAACTCGTCATCCTTCAGCAGTTTGGCGATAGCAAGGAAATCCTTCATTGCTTGACTCTCGTTGGTTGCCTGGTCCCACACAAAGTCTGGCTCGTTGAAGGGTGACACACTGACCACCTTCAGCCCCTGCTTCTGCACAAATTGCACACTCGCCTTGATGAGCTTGTACCACTCTTGAGGGTTGCCTTGATAGTTGGTTCTGCCTGTGTAGTCCGTTATCTTAGCCCCGTTCTTCTCGGGGTAGTTGCCGTTGTCATCCACCTGATAGAACAGTGCCTCGTGGTCACAATTCAAGTTCACCTCCTTCGTGCCTGTCCGTTTGATCAGGTCGCACCGCCATTTCAGTTTCTTCTGCTGACGGGCGGTCAGCGTCAAGGTGCCGTCACCATTGTCTGTCACGAGGTCGTTAGGCTGGAACGACACACGTCCAGTGGCAAGGTTCTCCTTGCCGATGTGAGCAATGCCGCGATACACGTTGTAGTCCCAGTCCCATGCGGCATCCATGCCCCATGTCACACGGAACTCCTCGCCTGGAGCAGTCACGTCAAACGTAATGTCCACGCTCGCCTTCTTCATGGCTTTCATGAAGTCTGAACTTGTTTGTGCTTGTGTTGCGATGGCTGTCCATATTGCCATAGTCAGTAAAAGGTGCTTCTTCATATTTCAATGGAAGTTAGGAGTTACTTTAACTTTTAGTTTTTATGTTTTCACTTTTCATTGCGCCTTTTCGTCGAGGTAGGAGTCTTTGAATCCGAGGAAGTAGAGCACACCGTCCAGTCCGATGGTGTTGATGCTCTGCTGGGCGTTCGCCACCACACGGGGTTTGGCATGGAAAGCAATGCCCAGACCCGCCTGTGAGAGCATGGGCAGGTCGTTGGCTCCGTCGCCCACAGCGATGGTCTGCTGCAAATCCACCTTCTCCACCTGCGCGATGAGCTTGAGGAGTTCAGCCTTGCGGCGGCCATCCACGATTTCGCCCACGTAGTTGCCCGTCAGGTGTCCTGTCTCGTCAATCTCCAGTTCGTTGGCATACACATAGTCGATGCCGTATTTCTTCTGGATGTATTCGCCAAAGAACGTGAAGCCACCGCTGAGGATGGCAATCTTGTAGCCGTACTTCTTCAGCACATACATCAGTCGATCGACCCCCTCGGTGAAAGGCAAGTTCTCCGCAATCTCACGCATCACGCTCACGTCCAGTCCCTTCAGCAACTTGCACCGCTGGGTGAAACTCTCCTTGAAGTCAATCTCCCCTCTCATGGCACTCGCCGTGATGGCAGCCACCTGGTCATACACTCCATGCTTGCGCGCCAGTTCGTCAATCACCTCCGTCTGAATCAGCGTCGAGTCCATGTCGAAGCAGATGAGTCGGCGCATACGGCGGTACATATTGTCCGTCTGGAACGACCCGTCCACCTCCAGTTCGCTCGACATTCGGAGCAGTTCGGCATGCAGGGCTTCCGTGTCCTTCGGAGTGCCGCGCACCGAAAACTGGATGCAGGCCCTCGTCTTCTCCTTCGGATGCAGGATGCTGGCACGGCCCGACAGCCGCTTGATGCCGTCGATGTTCAGGCCCTGATTCACAATCAGTCGGCTCACCGCCTCAATCTGCCGTGCCGTCAGTTGTCTGCCCAATACCGTTAGGATATAGCGATTCTTTCCTTGTCGGGCCACCCAAGCTTCATATTCGTCCATGGTGACGGGGGCAAAGCCAATATTTACTCCCAGTTCGCTAGCCCTGAAAAGCAGCTCCTTCATCACGTGTCCTGACCTGTCTTCAGTCACACGGATGAGGATGCCCAGTGAGAGGGTTGAGTGTATGTCGGCCTGTCCAATGTCTTGAATGTCCACGTCATGACGCGCCAGCACATCCATGATGCTGGCCGTCAATCCTGGGCGGTCTTCGCCAGTGATACGCAATAGAATCAGTTCTTCCATCTTTATATTACGGTTTTGACTGCAAAGATGGTGAAAAAAAACATATTTTCCCCATTTTTATAGATTTTTTTTTAGGTTTTAACTAGCTTTTTGGTACATACCCGCAAAAAGGTGTTACGACACAGAAATTAAGTCTGGGGGAAAATGACGACTTTTGCGTCCGCGAAAAAATAGAAAGGTAATCGATAAAATGAAAAAGAAAGAATTAGTAAGGTTTGTACGCTCATTGAGGCGGGACGGAGTGATGGGGACATGTTTCTTGTTGTGTGGCATGTTCTTCTATCCCCAGATAGTCAAGGCACAGTTGTCCTCGAACCCTGACAAGTTCCTTGGCAACATCACCACGGGAAACAACCAGGTGGATTGGGGGGGAGTGGAACCGTTCCGCTCGCTTTGGAACCAGATTACGCCGGAAAATGCGACCAAGTGGGATGCCTGCGAACCCAGCCGGAAGAACTTCACATTTGGAGGCGCTGATGTGTCGGCTAACTACGCCAAGAAGTGGGGATTCCCCTTCAAATTCCACACGCTCATCTGGGGTGCACAATATCCCAGTTGGGTGAACAATCTTTCCACGACAGAGCAGACCAAAGCCATCACCGAGTGGTTTGATGGCGTGAAGGCGCACTATCCGAACCTCGAAATCATCGACGTGGTCAACGAAGCCATTGCGGGCCATCAGCCAGCTCCCTACAGGGCGGCTCTCGGCGGTGAAGGTAAGACCGGGTACGACTGGATCATTAAGGCGTTTGAGATGGCGCACGAGCGGTGGCCCGACGCGATTCTCGTCTATAATGACTTTAACACCTTCCGTTGGCAGAAAACGGAGTTCATAGACCTGGTTCGTACCCTTCGTGATGCGGGTGCACCGATTGATGCTTATGGATGTCAGTCGCACGACCTGACAGACATGGGAGTAGACGACTTCAAGTCAGCCATGACGGAGATACAGAACGCGCTCAAAATGCCCATGTACAGCACCGAGTACGACATCGGCACCAACAATGATGCCTTGCAGGAGCAGCGCTACAAGGAGCAGATTCCTTACATGTGGGAGGCGGACTACTGCGCAGGTGTAACCCTTTGGGGGTATGTTTATGGGCAGACATGGACAGGCAATGAAAAGGACGGGACGAGGGGAAATTCCGGAATCATCCGTGACGGCGAGGATCGCCCTGCCATGACCTGGTTGCGCAGCTACATGCAGAGCGAGAAGGCTAAGACGGCAAAGAGTCCTTTCCCTGGCATGAAAAAGGAAGCTTCCGTTTACATCAAGCCACAAGTCTTCACCCCCACCAAAGGGGAACCTTTGACCATCACAGTCAATGCTCGTCTCCGTACCAAGACCATCGACCATATCGACCTTTATGTGAAAGGTGTGAAATACAAGACCCTCACAGAGGTGGCTTCGGTGAATGCGAAGACCCTCGATGCAGCCTATGAAACCGAATACACTCCGGCGACAGCGGGCAAGTACAACCTGAAGGCCATCGTGTTCGACACCGAGGGCAACAAATATGAACGTCTGGGTGGATTTACAGCTTACAACCCGCGCGGCCCCTATAGAGATGTCATCGATTTGCCTGGCACCATCCAGGGCGAAAACTTTGATGCGGGCGGCGAAGGCCTCACCTATCACGATAGCGACTCACAGAATCAGGGCAGCGGATCATCGTATCGCTCCGACGCAGGCAGTGTGGATATCGAGAGGATCAGCAGTGGCTATGCTGTGGGATGGACGCATGCCGGCGAATGGTTTGAATACACCGTAAACGTACTTGAGCCTGGACTCTACGAGTTCGATGCCTACTGTGCTTCGCAGGACGGTGGTGGCTCGTTCTCGCTGGCGTTGAGCAACGACGGGGTGTTGACCGATTTGACGGGCGAGGTGCCTGTCAACAAGACAAGCAACTGGAGCACCTATAAGGCTATCCACGGCCGTCTGACCAGACAATTGGCGGAAGGCCAGCAGGTACTGCGTTTCACCGTCAAGAGTGGTGACCTGCTCTTCAACTTCGATAAGATAGTGCTGCGCCGCATTGAGCAGGACAATAACATTAGTATATCAATGAAAGCCGACCCAGCACCCGCCACTGTCAATACCAACACCACGCTCACGGTCACCACTTCATCAACAACCAGTGACATAGCCAACGTGAAGATATATGTGGACAACATCTTGTTGAAAACGCTCACGGCATCACCCTTCACCACCACCTACAAGCCCACGGCCAAGGGGACGGTGAACTTCACGGCTATAGCCACCGACGCGGAGGGGAAGCAGTCGCGCATCGCCAAATACACCCTCAAGGTCAATCCCAAGCGTACACCTTACGGGACAACGCCATTGGCCATTCCAGGTATCATCCAGGCTGAACGATTTGACAAGGGCGGCGAGGGCTTCACTTTCCACGACTCCGACACCAAGGCTGAAGGCGATGGCTCATCCTACCGTTCTGATGCTGAAGGTGTGGATATTGTGAAGTGCACCAATGGTTACGCTTTGGGCTATACCGCCCAGAACGAATGGACGGAGTACACCATCAATGTGAAGGAACCTGGCAAGTATGCTTATGTGGCTACCGTGTCTTCTGGCACCACTGGCTCCAATTTCCGCATCAGCCTCGTCAACGCCAATGGCACCCTCACCCGTTTGGCTGATGTCAGTGTGCCGAAGACGGGTAATAACGACTGGAACACCTATGGAACGGTGGAGGGCAACTTCATCAGGAATCTTGCGGAGGGTGAACAAATCCTGCGTTTCACCATCACTGGTGCTAGTTGCAACATTGATAAGGTGCAGCTGAATTGCCTCATCAATACTGACATTGACGATGTTCAGGCTGAACCCACACCTGAAGTGGCCGATGGGGTAGTTTACAACCTTGCCGGACAGCAGGTCGATGACTCCTACAAAGGCATCGTCATCAAGAATGGCCGAAAATATCTGAAGAAATAATGTGAAAAAGTAAAACTGAAAAGTGATAAATGAAAAGTGAAAAATTTGCTACCGCATTGGTAGGTCCACTAAACGACCAACAGCTGCGGTAGCAAATTTTTCACTTTTTACTTTTACTTTCTCCCTTTATTTTGCGATGATAAGGTTGTACTTCTTCTTGCCTTGCTGCACAAGCAGGTATTTCCCGTCCAGCAGGTCGCCCGTCGTCAGCACTTGGTCAGCTGCCGTAGCCTTCTCCTTGTTGATGCTCACGCCGCCACCCTTGACGAGTGTCTTTACCTCGCCCTTGCTTGGGAAGGCTGCAGCATGGTCAACTACCAAGTCAGCCAGTTTCACGCCCGTTTCAAAGAGTGCCTTGTCCACCTCGAACTGAGGCACACCCGCAAAGACATCCAGCAGCGTCTGCTCGTCCAGCTTGAGGAGGCTCTCCTTGGTGGATTTGCCAAAGAGGATGTTAGAAGCTTCGACAGCCATGTCATAGTCCTCGCGGGAGTGTACCATGACGGTCACTTCCTCTGCCAGACGTTTCTGCAGCACACGGCGACCAGGGTCGGTGTCGTGGTCGGCGATGAGGGCATCGATTTCCTCTTTCTCCAACGAGGTGAATATTTTGATGTATCGCTTGGCATCCTCATCAGGCACGTTGAGCCAGAACTGGTAGAACTGGTAGGGGGAGGTGTAATTGCGGTCGAGCCACACGTTGCCTGACTCCGTCTTGCCGAACTTGCGGCCATCGCTCTTGGTGACGAGGGGGCAGGTGAGGGCGAAGCACTCATTGCCGTTCATGCGGCGGATGAGTTCGGAACCTGTGGTGATGTTGCCCCATTGGTCGGCACCACCGAGCTGGAGCTTGCAGCCCTTGTGCTGGTTGAGGTAGTAGAAGTCGTAACCCTGCAGCAGCTGGTAGGTGAACTCCGTGAAGCTCAGACCATCGCGGGCCTCGCCGTTCAGTCGCTTCTGCACACTCTCCTTCGCCATCATGTAGTTGACGGTGATGTGCTTGCCGATGTCCCTGACGAAGTCGAGGAAGCGGAAGTCCTTCATCCAGTCGTAGTTGTTGACGAGTTCGGCGCGGTTGGGTGCGTCGCTGTCGAAGTCGAGGAAGTGGGCGAGCTGTGCCTTGATGCAGGCGACGTTGTGGCGCAGGGTCTCTTCGTCGAGGAGATTGCGTTCAGTGCTCTTGCCTGAGGGGTCGCCAATCATGCCAGTGGCTCCGCCGATGAGGGCGAGGGGCTTGTGGCCGCAGCGTTGGAAGTGGCGGAGCATCATCACGCCGCAGAGGTGTCCGATGTGGAGGGAGTCAGCGGTGGGGTCGATGCCGAGGTAGGCGGTGACCTGCTCCTTCCTGAGCAGTTCGTCGGTGCCTGGCATCATCTGATGGATCATGCCGCGCCAGGTGAGTTCTTGTACAAAATCTTTCATATTTAGAATTGTTTGGATTGTTTCTTGGGTGCAAAGTTACGGAAAAGTTAGGAGTTAGGAGTCAGGAGTAGGGAATAAAATGGGTGAAAAGTGTGAGTTTTTCACTTGAAACATGTATCTTTGCACCCAATAAATGTGATTAGCATGAAAAGGAAGGTACCTGTCATTATGCAGATGGAGGCGGCGGAATGTGGGGCTGCTTCGTTGGCGATGGTGTTGGCGTGGTGGGGTCGCTGGATGCCGCTGGAGAGGATGCGGGTGGACTGTGGCGTGTCGCGTGACGGGTCGAGTGCGCTCAACATCATGAAGGCGGCACGGCTGCATGGACTCTCTGCCCGTGGAGGGCGTGTGAAGGCTGACCGTCTGCACGAACTGCCCTGTCCTTGCATCTTGCATTGGGATATGAACCACTTCGTGGTGATGACGGAGTGCGGACAGAAGCGCGTCTGTCTGAACGACCCTGCCCGAGGGCGTGTGAGGATGTCGCTGGAAGAGTTGAAGGGCTACTACACGGGGGTGGCTCTGGTGTTTGAGCCCAACGAGAACTTTGTGAAGGAAGGTGCGCCAGCCTCTGTCCTGCGCTTTGTGCGCCGTCGCCTGAAGGGAGCAAGAAAGGCATTCTTCCTCTCGATGCTGATCGGGTTGCTGCTGACGCTCTCCACGTTGGCTTTCCCCATTTTCTCACAATATTTCTTAGATGTGGTGTTGCCAGGCGAGCACCCCGAGAGGTCGGGACTCTTCTTCCTGCTGCTGGGCGGTGTCATCCTCTATCAGTTGCTGATTCAGCTGTGTCAGGGCACCTATGCCAACCGACTGCTGATGAAACTGGGCATTGAGGCGAACAGCCAGTTCTTGTGGCATGCGCTGCGCCTGCCCATGCGGTTTTTCTCTCAGCGGTATGTGGGTGACATCCTCACCCGAATGCGCGGTGCGGAAAGCATCCCTGTCACGTTGGTGCGCAAGTTGGCTCCTGTGTTGGTCAACGTGGTGTTGCTGGTGGTCTATCTGGTCTTCATGGTGGTCTATAGCATGCCACTGTCGCTCGTCGCCATCGGAGCCTCGCTGGTCAATCTGCTGATGGCACGTTTCATCAGTGACAGGCAGGTGGATGTGAACCGTGTGATGGAACGTGAGATGGGTGCGCTGAACGGATTGACCATGAGCAGCGTGAAGGGGGTGGAGACCATCAAGGCGGCTGGTGCCGAAGCGGGCTTCTTCGAGCGTTGGGCCAAGCAGTACCTGCTGGCATCGGAGGCGCATATCAAGAGCGACACCTTCAGTGCCTACATGGAGTCCCTCTCACGATGGGTGGTGCTGGTGGCCGACAACCTCATTCTGGCGTTGGGTGTTTACTACATCATGGAGGGTTATCTCACCATCGGTATGCTGATGGCGTTCCAAGGTTTTGTGGGCAGTTACATGCAGCCAGTCAACGAACTGATTGGCTCCTTGAAGCAAATTCTGAACATGCGTACCCAGATGGAGCGCATGGAGGATGTCTATCGGACGGAACCCGATGTGGTTTCCACCCTGGAGGATGACCGTGACATGGGCATGGGCAAGCTGATGGGCAAGGTGGAACTGAAGCATGTGACGTTTGGCTACACCCCCATGCGTCCACCGCTCATCGAGGACTTCTCGCTCAGCATCGAACCAGGTAAGAGCGTGGCTTTTGTGGGGGCATCGGGCTGTGGAAAGAGTACGCTTGCCAAACTGATTTCGGGACTTTACGACCCTTGGGAAGGGGAGATTCTCTACGACGGGAAGCCTCGCAAGGACATCAACCGCAGCGTGTTTGTCAACTCGGTGGCGGTGATAGACCAGGACGTGGTGCTCTTCGACGGCACAGTGGCTGACAATGTGAAGATGTGGGACGAGTCCATCGAGGATTTCAGCATGATATTGGCATGCCATGATGTGCAGATGCACGAGGAGATAGCCTCACGTCCGAAAGCCTATGATACGGTGGTCTCGGAGAACGGCAAGAACTTTTCGGGCGGGCAGCGTCAGCGGCTGGAGATCGCGGCGGCCTTGGCCAAGGAGCCGACGGTGCTCATCATGGATGAAGCCACCAGTGCACTCGATGCTGACACGGAGCAGAAGGTGATGCAGTCGCTCCGCAACTTAGGGGTGTCCCTCTTCGTCATCGCCCACCGCCTGAGCACCATTCGCGATTGCGACGAAATTATTGTGCTGGACGAAGGCCATGTGGTGGAACGAGGCACTCACCAGCAGCTGATGGAACAAAAGGGAGTGTATCATGAGTTGATGGAGAATGCGTAATGAAACTCAAATAAATAAAATGTGCTGATGATTTTTAACGAACAACTGCAACAACGGACGGCTTATAACCGTCAGGCGCTGGAAGAGGCTCGGAAGGCCTTGGATGACATGGTGGCCAAGCCTCAGAGAGACCCACGGAAGGATGGCGAGGGAAAGGGCATGCCTCATTCGGTGCGGATTGACCGACGTTTCCCCGACCGTCCCCTCACGTTCAAGGATATTCTGTCGCTGGGATTCGAGTCCATCGACCAACGGGATGTCTTTTATCTGCTCCTGGCCTTTACCCTTGTGACGGCTGTGGGTATGGCGACTCCCTACGTGACCGGCTGGATTTACGAGACGGTGATTCCTTCGGGAGTGTCAAGTACTGTCCTGTGGGTGTTGGGAGCACTGGTCGGCATCAGCGTGGGCACGGTCGTTTTCGAGACTGCCCGAACCATTCTGCTTCTGCGGATGCACTACAAGGTGGAGGCTTCGTTGCAGGCAGCCCTGATGGCGCGCACCTATGCTATGCCTGCCACCTTCTTCCGACGCTACACCTCTGGCGAAATCAGCAACAGGGTGATGAGCATGACTCCTCTGTGCTACTTCCTCCTCGATGGCATCGTCAGCAATCTGCTCACGCTGGTCTATTCGCTCATCTATTTCTATCAGGTTTTCTACTATGCCCACTCCCTGCTGGCAGTCAGCATCCTGATCATGCTGGTCAATGCCCTGTTCCTGTGCTGGGAATACTGGATTCAGTACAGACAGGGACACCTCTACATGCCTCGCCAGTCGAGACTGCAAGGACTGCTTTTCTCCCTCTTCTCGGGCATTCAGAAAATCAAGACCACAGGCAGCGAGGTGCGGGCTTTCAGCAAGTGGGCAAAGGCCTATAACGAAAGCCGACCTTCAGCCTACAAGGACTATGTGGCACGTTTTTCCACCCCCATCTCCAGCCTCATATCGGTGGCAGGCATGGCGCTCATCTACTATCAGGCGGTGGCTCATCAGGTGCCCATTCCCGACTACATGGCGTTCTTTGCCGCCTTCGGCTTAGTCTCGTCGGGCTTCTCCACCTTGTCCCTCATCGTGCCGTCGATGGCGAATGTGAAGTCTTTGCTCGAACTGCTCAAGCCTCTCATGGATGAAGTGCCCGAAGTGAAGGAAGAGGCTCCCAAGGTCGATTTCCTCAGTGGAGGCATAGAAGTTCACAACCTCTCCTTCCGCTATGACAAGGAATCCCCTTATGTGCTGAAAGACTTGAACCTGAAGATTCATCCAGGCGAATACGTCGCCATTGTGGGACATTCAGGTTGTGGAAAGAGTACGCTCATGCGCCTGCTCCTGGGTTTTGAAAAGCCTGAAAGCGGCTCCATCTTCTACGACACCTACAACATCGACAAGGTGGACAAGCAGAGCCTCCGTCAGCACATCGGCACCTGCATGCAGGACGGCGAACTCTTCAGTGGAAGCATCTTCAGCAACCTTACCATCACCGCTCCGCAGGCCTCGATGGAAGACGCATGGGAGGCGGCTCGGCTGGCGGCGTTGGACAAGGATATTGAGAAGATGCCCATGAAGATGCACACCCTCTTGTCCGATGGCGGCTCTGGACTCAGCGGAGGGCAGCGTCAGCGCATCCTCATTGCCCGTGCCCTGATGAACAAGCCTGCCATCCTCTTCTTCGACGAGGCCACCAGCGCACTCGACAACCTCACCCAGAAGGAGGTGTCGCAGCATCTCGATGCCCTCCGTTGCACCCGCATCTGCGTGGCACATCGGCTCAGCACCATCATCCACTGCGACCGCATCATTCTGATTGAAGAAGGGCGAGTGGCTGAAGAAGGTAAATATCAGGAACTCATCGAAAAGAAAGGGCTGTTCTACCAGTTGGTGAGAAAGCAAATGTAGCCCACCTCTTCCACCTCATACTCACGAGGCAGCAAATATCCGTCAATCAGCAGGGTGGGGGTGCTGCTGATGCCTGTCCGTTGGATAAATTCGTACACCTCGTCGTCTTTCTTGTCCGACAAGATGATATAGTCAATGCACAGTTGATCCTTCAGCAGTCGGGCCAACTGCCCGATGCGTGGCTTGATGCTTTGGCAGTGGGCGCAGTCAACATGGGTCACCACCGTCAGTCGGTGAGGCGCATCGGGAATGCCCACTCGTTGGGTCACGTCGCTTTCCTCCACCTTGATGGGTGCCTTGCTCTTCAGCTTGGCCACCAGCACCGAAGGCTCATTGCGGAATGCCTGAAACACCCACTTTTGCCGACGTGCCTTCTGCTTCTGCTCCTCGCCCAGTGTCACCCAATGCGCTAAGATAATGCCCAGCCCCATCAGGAGCACGACCTTGGCGGCATGCAGTCCGAAGGGCTTGCTGCTGAAGTCCATTTCAAGGGGTGTCAGCCCTATGTGTCTTTCCCATATTTCAAAGTTGCAGATACTCACTCCTCCTTGCAGCACCAGTACCGCCACCACCAACAGGCAGAGCACACACCACTGCTTCTGTTTCCATTGCACCACGATGCTCCAGGGGCAGAACAGCACCGCCAACACGCTGATGGCTGTCACGATGGCGCCTGATTCTGGCCACAGCGACAACGCCATCACCTGTGCACCAAAATAGCCCAGTCCCACACTGCTCAGCGACAACACACCCCCAATCTTCCCCTCCTTGCCTCGGTTGGGTTTGCATCCGTGTTCTCCCAAAGCTTGGCACAATTTGTCACCCACACGGCTGCCGCCCCTCGTCGTTTTTTCAGCCAACAGGAAACTGATCCAGAAGCCGATCACCGCCAGCACCACCATTGCAGCCGATTTCAGCGAGGTGAAAGCGCCCCCCACAGCCAGCATGCCACCCATCGCCAACGCCATCCCCCAAGCAGGAATCTTCTCCATCCGTTCCTCCCTGCGGTTCTTCTCATAGTCAGGCTCCATCCCCTCTCCTTGTACTTTCACCAGTGCAAATCCGTCCCAGCGCCCCTGGAAGTCACTCCACGCCTCTCGCTTCCTTTCCCCCTTTTCTAAATATATAATATGTGTATCCTCCCGTCCTGTTCCCACCACGAACGCATCCTTCATGTGTAGGATACACGGAAACGACAACGTCCCTTCCTCTCCTTTAGCCACTCTGACACCCTCCATCCTGATGCCATAGCGCATCAACATCTGCTTCAGCCCCAAGAGGTTTCCGCGGTTGGGGTTGCCGTAGAAAACAGAATCGGCATACAGGTTTGTGTAGGGCACACCTGCAGCCGATAAGAAGTCTTTCAGAATGGAATTCAAGAGAATTAGAAGTTAGTTCATTTGACAATAGGGGGATTAGAGCAATCCGTATGTCCCCATACAATGGACGCGGCATTGTAGTCTCATGCGCTTCAAATTGGGGTAGGTAACATCACAGTTGTTGAGACATTCCTCCAGCATCTCATCATCATCAGAACTGCCGCCTGTGATACCAGCCAGTTCGTCATCAGACAAAGGCTGCATCAGTAAATCATTGTTCAGTACCATAGTCGTTGAGATTTGAGAGTTAATAATTGAGATTTGAGAGTTGATGAACGCTCTCCCCTCGAAAAGGTTCGCAAATATAGGAAGAAATCGTGCATTCTTGCAAAAAAATGCCCCTTTTTTATGGTTTTTTCACAAAAAGTTGCTCTGTTAAAAGAAAAATACCTAAATTCGTGGTCGAAAATGCTTAACTAACATAGAAGAATATGAAAACAAGAACATTCACACGCATCCTCGCAGTCCTGCTGCTCCTGCAGGCACCCCTCATGCTCACCGCACAGGAAAAAAGCGGACTCAAGCGCAAAGTGGGCAAGGCCGACAACTTCATCACCCGACTCGCCCGAAGCCAGTTCGACAGCACCTACGTGTCCCTCCCCCAGCACCGCTGGATGGTCTTTGTCAGCGGCAACGGCTCCTACAACAAGTTCCACCTCCGTGTGCCTATGCCTGGCATCGTGGAAGACCTCGGACTCGAAGGCAATCCCGTGTTTGGCGACCGCGACATCTACACCTATGACATGGATCTCCATAGCGGCACCCAGTCAGCCTCCGTCGGTGTGAGCTACCGCACCCTTCGGCTCAAGTACTCCTTCAACATTGGCAAGGTGAACGACCAGCAAATCAGCATCGAGTCCCTCGGCACTCGTTTCGGCTTCCTCGTTGACTATCGCCACACCAAGAAGATGAAGGGCGACATGTACGACCCCGAAGCAGGCATCGATGCATATCTCGACAACGCCATGACACAAGACGACCCCATGACCGCCTCTGACATCATCCGTGCAGGAACCCACCCCATCAACAAGTCCTACAACAACTTCACCCTCCTCCACCTCCAGGCACACTACGTCTTCAACTACAAGCATTTCTCCTACTCCGCAGGGCGAACCGCCTCACGCATCCAGCGCAAAAGCGCAGGTTCCCCCCTCGCCCTCATCGACTTCTACCAGAGCCGCGCCAAGTTCGAGAAAGACTTCATTGTCGGCACTGACGAGGTGTTCCGCACGTGGAAACTCTCCCTCGGCGGAGGCTACGGCTACAACTGGACACCCAACGCAGGCCGCTTCCTCGTTCAGGCATCCGTCATGCCCAGTCTCACCTTCTTCAGCCACTCCAAGCACCGCGCCACCCTCACCAATCTGACCGAGGACGAGCAGGAAGAAGCCGACGAAGAGATGAAACGAGTGGCCGACATGGTCGATGGCAGCAAAATCACCCTCAACTGCACCGCCCGACTCTCCACCACATGGAACATCAACAAGCACTATGTGCTCGGAGCCTACGGCAGTTACCAGTACAGCTACTTCACCAACAAAGCCCACTACAAAATCAAGGAAAACTACTTCAGCGGCTCCGTCTGGGTAGGCTACAGGTTTTAGCGGGTCAGCCGACTATGTGCCCATCTTTGTGGGCAATCACGTGGAAAACGTGGTGTTCAGAAAGTGAAATGTAACATTTTTAGTACGATTTGCCACATATCTTGACCAAGGTATGTGGCTTTTTTTGTATCTTTGTGCCGTTAAGTACAGAAAACCTAACATTTCTACAAAAATATCAATCAAAAAAACCTAAACAAGTATGAATGTACGTAACACTTTGCAGGCCCTTGCGCTTGCAGCAACACTCGGAGCACCCCTGTCGGCAGCGGCACAGCAGGTGAAAGCTCCTGCGGGTGGAAAGCCCATCAGTGACGAACTTCTCGGCATCTTCTTCGAGGACATCAGCTATTCGGCTGACGGTGGACTCTATGCCGAACTGATACAGAACGGTTCGTTCGAGTTCAACCCCAACGAGCGTGACGGCTGGGGACCCTCCACGGCGTGGAAGATGATTCGTCCCGGGCACTCGCTTGGCATGCTGGAGGTGAAGATGGATTCTCCCATCCACCCCAACAATCCCACCTATATGCGTCTGCACACCGAGCGTGTGAAGGAGTACCATGACTATGCCGGCTGGAAGGGCTTCGGTCTGGAAAATGGCGGTTTCGACGGCATCAGCGTGAAGGCTGGCGCCCAATATGACTTCTCGGTTTTCTTCCGCAACATCGGTGCTGCCAAGCAGGTGCGCGTGGTGCTGGCTCAGCCGCAAGGTTGGGGCAAAGACCCCAAGCTGTTGGCAGAAACCACCCTCGACGTGAACGGCACGGGCTGGAAGAAGTATGAGGCAGTGCTCACTCCCAGCGAAGACTGCACGAATGCTGTCCTTCAGATGCTGGTGCTGACGGTGGGCGACCTCGATGTCGATATGATTTCCCTCATGCCTGAAGACACCTATAAGGGGCATGGCCTGCGCAAAGACCTCGCCGAAGCCCTCGAAGGCTTGCAGCCCAAGTTCATGCGATTCCCTGGCGGATGCGTGGTGCATGGCGGTGGCGACGGTTTCTGGAACACCTACCGCTGGAAGACCACCATCGGTCCCAAGGAACAGCGTCGTGGACTGAAGAACACATGGGGCTACCACCAGTCGATGGGTCTGGGCTACTTTGAGTACTTCCAGTTCTGCGAAGACATGGGCATGGAACCTCTGCCCATCCTCCCCTGTGGAGTGAGCTGCCAGGGTGCCAACGGTGGCTGGAACATGTGGCCCACTCAGGCACAGGATGTTTGTCCGATGGAGGACATGGACGAGTGGACACAGGATGCCCTCGACCTCATCGAGTGGGCCAACGGCGACGTGACCACCACTTGGGGCAAGAAGCGCGCTGAGCAGGGACACCCCAAACCCTTCGGCCTCAAGTATCTCGGCATCGGCAACGAGGAGAAGATCACCCCGGAGTTTGAGGAGCGTTTCAAGTATATGTATGAGCGAATCATGGCCAAGTATCCCGACATCATCATCGTCGGCACCGCAGGTCCTGGTTCTCACAAGGGCAATCCCGACTACGAGGCTGGCTGGAAAGTGGCTGAGGAAACGGGTCTCCCCATCCTCGATGAACACTACTACGAGCAACGCGACTACTTCCTCAACAATCAGCAGAACTACGACAGCTATCCCCGCGACCGCAAGACCAAGGTCTATCTGGGCGAGTATGCCGCCAAGGACAAGAAACTGGCCGATGCCCTCTACGAAGGCCTCTACCTGCTGGGGGTGGAGCGCAATGGCGACGTGGTGACCATGACCAGCTACGCACCTCTCTTTGCCAAGAAAGGACATGAGTCGTGGAACCCCGACCTCATCTACTTCGACAACGAGCGTGTCATCCGCACCTGCAGCTACTACATCCAGCAGATGTTCGGCATCACTTCGGGACAGTACTACTATGGCGATGTGGCTCAGTTTGAAGGTGGCGACAAGTACCAGGGAACCTCTGCTGTGCTCAACACCAAGAAGGGCGAGCTGTACATCAAGCTCATCAATGCAGCAGCCGATGCCAAGACTGCCACTATCGACCTGAGCAAGTTCAAGGGCTTCCCCTCCAAGGCCACGATGACCACCATCGGTGGCTCGTCGCTCGACGCCGAGAACAATTTCGACGCCCAGCCCATCGCACCCATCGGCAAGGAAATCAAGATTTCCAAGAAGATGACCCTCTCCGTGGCACCTTACTCTGCCAACCTGATTTGTCTGAAGGTGAAATAGAAGATTGCGCTTTAGCGTTTTGTCTTCCTCTCTTTCCCCGAATCCTCCCTACGTGCAACACCGTTGCACATCCAAATTGTACGGCGTACCAATTGCATTTGGTACGCCGTTTCTATTGCAATTGGTACGTCGTTCCACTTCACATGCTTTTTCTTGCCTGTTCTTGCTCCTTCGCCGCCAAGGCAGCTTGGAAAAACGATAATTCCCAACAATTGACAATAATTTTATATGATTATCCGCAATGATACCACCACATTTTGTGCGAACACGAATCACCCGAATCTACACGAATAAAGGAACTTCCATCATATAAATTCGTGTCAATTCGGGCGATTCGTGTTCGTTTTTAAGGTTTGGTGGTACGATTGCGGATAATCATTTAATTTTATCCAATAATGACTCAACTTTCGGGAGTAATAAAAACCACAGATTAAGCAGATTAAACAGATTTTCTCCCACTGGTGTTTTAACTATTGAGCCGATTTTTAGGGATTTAACGGATGAGAGTCGTGGACGATTCTTGGATATTCTAGCCGCATGGGGCTTCGCTGAGAAGCCATAATCTGCAATCCGTCATAAATTGAGTCGAAATAATCCGCTTAATCCGCTTAATCCGTGGTTGAGTTCGACCCAAATTTGTTCAATTCTTCCCTTGTTAATTTAAGTTAAATGCTAAAGTTCTGACCCAGAATCTCATGAACTCATGAGTCCATGTAAAGAAATACTCCGTACCTTTACAACCCGAAAAGAAAGAAAAATATGGACTACCAGGAGAAAGCACAGAAGCTGAAGGTGCACATGCGTCCTGGCAAGCGTGCGCTTACCGATGAAGAACTGGAGAAGGAGCTGGAGGGGCTTCCCTCATGGGATGAGGTGGAACACCCCGACCTGTCAGATGTTGATTACACGCAAGTACAAAAGGCCTTGAGTGGCAGAGTGATGGTTCTACTTCCGAAAGTTGAATTATCCAATAATTTATGATAATTGCCTACCGGCGAGCTGAAGGTTCGTGGCTAATTTGTGATAATTCGTGTCTTATTTTAACATAAATTCCCATGAATTAGCCACGAATTTATCATGAATTTATAAAATGCATTCGTCGTCACCCCCTATTTTTCACCCCATCCTCACTTTTTTTACAAAAAAATTTGGTGATTTCCCAAAAACCCCGTACTTTTGCCATTTGAATAACAATCGGATAGAATTTGCAGGGGTGCGATAACTTCTCTTTAACTTCCAAAGAAAGTTTTCAAAACTATACTATAACATACATCAATCTTTATTAACTAAATTAACTTAACATGAAAAGAAAACTACTTTTGGCGGCACTATGTGTCGTCGGTGCTCTGGGATTGAGGGCACAAACAGACGTGACGAGTACGTACATCACGAACCCTGGGTTTGATGCTTGCACAGCGGAAACTTCTGATGTTGCCGCCAAAACAATGAAGGACTACTCCTCTAGCGGTTGGACCAGAACCTCTTCGGGCAGTTACGCCACAATTGCCGTAACAGCCTATGGTGGCGGAAAGAAAGTGGGTAACTCTACTACTCCCAGCACCAAGAAAGACGGGACAACAGTTTCTGGCAATACCCTTGGCATTATAGCAGGATGGGGCGATAACGTCAATCTTCAAAGTGGTGATATCACCCTGCCTGCCGGTCAATACACCATTTCTGTTGACCACTATCTTTCTTCATCGACCAGTAATTACGATGGTACCTGTTCCCGTTTTGGTTTTGTAACAGCCAGTAAATCTTACCTGGTTTCCAGCACAACTTTCACTGCATCTACGTGGACTACCGAGACTGTCACTTTCACTCTGACAGAATCAACCACGGGCAAGATACAAATTGGCGTACAGGGATTAAACAAAGAAGGAAGTGGATCCCCTGCAGTGTTCTATGATGACATCAAGATTACTTATACAGATCCCAATCTTGCTGCTGCCCAAACTAAACTGGATGGATATATCAAGAAAGCAACTGCATTGAACGGCGTATTGAGTGATGCAACTCTTGGTACTGCAATCACAACAGCTGAAGGTGTTCGTAGCTCAGCTACCACTTCTTCTGCTTGTAACGATGCCAGTGATGATCTTAGCTCTGCAATTACAACTGCTTTGAATGGGGCAACTCCTGTTGCGTTGACAAATGGTAATTTCGATACTACACCAAACAATACATTGAATGGTGATAAAACAACTACTTTTGGAGGAACACTTTCTACGGCTACATCGAATCCGGATAATACGAAGGACATGACTGCCAATACTGGCGATCATGGGTATCTGTATGATGTAACTAGTTGGACTCAATATTCTAAATTCAATTCTACAGCTGCTCAAGGCACAACCTCTGAGTATGGAACAGCAATGCCCGCTAATGGGTGGAGTACCAATGGTACAACTCCTCCTGCTACTGACATGCTTGGAGAAAGTACTGGTGCCGCATTGCACCTCTCTGCTGGTTGGAGCGACCAGGCTCGTTATCAGCAGACCATCAATGAGTTGCCTTCCGGCCGTTATCTGTTTTATTACGAAGTCATCAATCAATACAGCAATACTGGCATTGCCAGCAACTACACTGGTGTAAGTGGTGCAGCTGGTGACTTCTATGGCACAACCAATGGTTTCGTTTTCTCTAGTTTGAGCAGCGCAGCTCAGGGCGAATGGATTGCTCAAGCCTTTGAGTTCGATGTGGCCAAGACTGCCAATATCAACTTTAATGTTGGTTTCACCACTTCTACGAGTGGTTCTGGGAATGGTGCTAAGCTCTGGATAGACAATGTGCTTGTTTATCGTTTTGCTGATGTTATTGTTACAGAAAGTGAGGCTAATGCGATTATCTCAAGTGCTGAAGCTTTGGCTGACGTTAAGTTTAACGCTACAGACAAGAGCGACCTTGCTGCCAAGCTTACAGCCTTCAAGAACGCTAAGAACATTGACAACTACAATGCACTTAATCTTTCTCTTGCTCAGGCAAATACAAGTAAGGGTGTTTATGAGACCCTCGATGCCGCTATAACTAAGGTGGAGGGCTGGACTGCAACAACAGCAGCAACTGGACTCCGCACGAAATATAATAATGGTGAATATGCAAATGATGTTACTGCTGATGCCATCTATGCAGAGTATCGTACAGCTGAGATTACGGCTCTGACATCTGCAGATGCTGTGGACTGGACTTCTGTTATCTTTGACCCCAGCTTCGAATCTGGTGGAATGACATTCTGGTCTGCTGAAACGCGTACCGACACAGGTGTGAAAGACCAAAGTAACGGAACATATTCGATTACCAGTGGTGACCCTGTTGATGGCTCGAAACTCTTCAACTCATGGGGCGGTAGCGCAGAGAACAATGTATATCAAACCATCAAGAGCCTGCCTGCTGGCACATATACTTTGACTGCACTTCTTGCTGGTTTCAAGGATGAGACCCTTGAGCTCGCAGCCAATGAGACAATTGGTAATGTTGTTGTATCAGGTGACAAGACTGTAGGTTATACTGTTAGTGTTAAGTTCACTCTCGCTGATGCTGCGGATGTTGTCATTAAGGCCAGCAATACGAAGAGCCAAAACGGGAGTGATGCTTCATTCATCAAAGCTGATAACTTCCGACTCTACAAAGGTGATGTAATGACGAATGATTATACTGCATTGAACACCGCTATCACAAATGCTAAGGCTAAGACACTTGGTTTTGAGAATGGTCAGTATGCTCCTTATAACAATGTTGATGCTCTCACGAAACTGGCAGCAGCAAAGGCCGTAAATCAATCTACCCCAATTGCTCAGCCCCTTCTCAATAGCATTGTAGATGATCTGAATAATGCTACTTGGACAGCTAACGACGGTGATGTGGATGCTATCTACAATGGTATGTTTGACTCTACCGTAGAAGGTGATTGGGGCTTGACTGGTTGGACTCGCACCAATGGATGGGGTCAGCAACAGACGGGCCTTTCTGGCGACTATGCTACAGCTTATTACAACCAACCTGGTTCGCTCCAGTATGGTAATAAGGGTCTCTACACCATGCCACTCGCTGCCGACACTTGGTACACACTTACCTTCGCTTATCGTTCTCATGAGATTAAGGATGGGAAAGGCTCTAACAACAAAGTTACGGTTTCTGTTCTGAATGGCGAGGATGGTCTTGCTGCAACGGATTTCCCTGGCAATGGATCGACTTCTGAATGGAAGACAGTGACGAAGTACTTCCAAACGGGAGCAGCAGGAAACTATGTGCTGACTCTTGCTAATGATGGCAATACTTGGATGACAGGTGTATCGCTGGAGAAAAGAACTCCAGCTAACATCGAGTTGACTTCTTCCGCGTACCTGCAAGGCTACAAGACCTTCTACAATGCTGATGGTAACTATCTGGTGGATGACTACACTACCATCTACATTGCAGGGGTTCCAAACTCAAATGATAACTATGTGACCATCACTTCTATAGATGGTAATATTGTGCCAAAGAAGACTCCTGTTATCCTGAAGACGAATAAAACAGACTACACCATCACGCTCACTCCTGCAACAGTAGGGGCAACTGCTATCACTAATAATGCACTGCAAGTAGCTCAGACAAAAGGCTCTATTGATGATGCTTATGTTCTTGGATACTATGATGATGAAGAAGATGATGAAGAAGGAGCCCTTGGCTTCTATAAGTATGAAGCAGATCTCGAGGTCGGTGACGTCTATCTGACAGTTAGTGGTGGTAATGCACCCGCTCGTATGATCATCGTTGCCGATGGTGAAGCAACTGCCATCAACAGCGTGAAGACCGAGGCTGACAAGGCTAACGAAGCCACCTACAACATGGCTGGTCAGCGTGTGAATGGCAGCTACAAGGGCATCGTCATCAAGAATGGTAAGAAGTATATGATTAAGTAACCCTCTAAAACAACGTAAGAACAATGAAAACAAAAAATGTATATATCACCCCTGTGATGGAAGTTCACAGCGTACAGCTGGAAATGGTGTGTGAGTCCATTCAAATGAAAGAGACCAGCATCACCGAAAGCAATAAGGGTAGTTTCAGCAAGGCTGCCAACGACCGCCGTTCCGTAAACGAAGACGGTCTGCGCGACTGGAACATCAACCTTTGGTAAAAGGCTCCAAACGATAAAAGAGAAGGGCACCCTCGCATGCGGGGATGCCCTTTTTCATTCGTTCCATTTGCCCGCAGGGCGATGTTATAAAAAAACATATTGCTTCGCAATGATTAAATGAACCTTCAGCTCGACGGAGTCAATGGAAACGAACGGAAATTTGTTTAATTCGTTCCATTTGCCCGCAGGGCGATGTTTTTTATTCCAACATATTGCTATGCAATGATTAAACGAATTCAACAAATTAGTTTTTTCGTTCCGTTCGTTTGTCGGTTTTTCAGAAAGTCTTGTAAAAGTTTGGTGATGTTGAGAGATTCTGTTACTTTTGCCAGCGAAAAATCATAAAAAAGAAAAGGTTGATTTTGTTTGGAAGCTCCAAAGAAAAGCATTACCTTTGCAAAAAAGAATTATGTTATGGAACAGATGGCAAGAATAAATCCTGCACAATATGAAGTGTTAAACATGCTGTCATGCATCAATAAGGAAGAGGATGTGGCAGCATTGAGGACTGTGATTGTACAATTTCTCAATACACGCTTGCAGAATGAGATAGAACGCTTGTGGGATAACGGGACTCTTACGGAAGAGAAGATGTCTAAATGGAGTCACGAACACATGCGTACACCATATAAAGGACGTGTATGACAAGATATGTAGTTCTTGACACAAATTGCTTGCTGCAATCGCTTTCTCAGAGAAATCGGTATTACAAAGTATGGGAAGACTTTGTGATGGGTAAGTATGTGTTGTGCGTGTCGAATGAAATCCTTGAAGAATATGAGGAGATTATATCTTCACACATGTCGCCAATAGCAGCCCGTTTGGCTGTGGAGACTATTCTTCGTGCCAACAATGTTATTAGGGTTGATGCGCAGTTCCGTTTCAACTTGATAACTACAGATATGGATGACAACAAATTTGTGGATTGTGCCATTGTTGCGAATGCCGATTACATTGTGTCAGAAGATAGCCATTTCAATATATTGAAGTCCATTCCTTTTCCTCATGTCGAGGTGAAGAGATTACACGATTTCTACGAGGAACTTTGTGGCGAATAAGTTGTAGCGTACAAAATCTCTGCTTTTGTTAGTTCAAGGTGCCAACGAAAGGGAATTTGAGGCGGCGCACGTACCACGATACTCGCGGTGTGTGTCCGACATGACAGACGACGTGTAAGAAAAATTTGTGAACTTTTTCAGAGTTGGTTCTTTCCATTTGCCGCTTGCGGCGATGTTTTTCTTCTGTGTCATCCGCTCAATCCGCTAAATCGTGCCAAGGGCACTTGTTTTTATAATCAGAGGGTGTCAACTATATACATGACAAGGTCACTGGAACAGGGTGAAAACGAGTGTTGGGAGGGTGAAAAAGGATGTTTTTAGTGTTTGGAAACATTTTTTTTGATGCGATTATGATGTTTGGAAACATTTTGCCATCTTTGCAGTTGAGGTCAGTTCGCCCCAAATTCGTTCAATTTTAATTTGCCCGCAGGGCGATGTAGTTTTTTATGTTCTTGCTCCTTCGCCGCCAAGGCGGCTTGGAAAAACGATAATTACCGACAATTACCAAAAATTGGTTTCAATAATAATTATTGGATAAAATTATTGTCAACCTTCAGCTCGGCGTAGCCAATTATTGGTAATTGTTGTTTTTCGAGACACCGCAAGGTGTTGAGTGCAAAAGCATGAGGCTACTTAGCATTCTCTCCACGGAGTTTTCGTTCCATTTGCCGCTTGCGGCGATGTTTTCTCCCTGTTTTGATGTTTTGACTCCTTTTTGATGTTTTGACCTTTTCTGTTGAGGCTTTCCACTCTTTCTGTTGTCCCTTTGGGTGGACTGCCGTAAAGCTCACGGGCTTTCCCTCGTTACCCTCGCGAGCTTTGCGGCGCAAAGCCCACACCCGTAACGGCGGTGGAGTTAAAGAACATATTGCTGCGCAATAATTAAACGAATGGGAACGAATTTATTTTATGATTTTTTTCGAACACGAATTGACACGAATGGCTTTTTCGACAAAAGCCCCGTGCGGCGAGCTGAAGGTTCGTGTAATTCGTGCAATTCGTTGTTGAGAAAAATCTGTGTAATCTGCTTAATCCGTGGTGTTAGTTTGTGGAGGATGGGGTGTTGACTGTTCCCCCGTTTGATTGTGCCAGGAACTCGGTGATGTGCTGCCGTAGCCGTTGGTAGATGTCGCAGTCCTTGTATTGGGTGTTGCGGCGGAGCATCTGGTCGGGTTGGAACTGGCTGTGGGAGTAGCAGGCGAGTTCGTTGTTCATCTGCTGGTTGTTGCCTCGTGCGAGGAGCTTGATGTCTTTCTCCCGTTCGCGTCGCAGGATGGTGCAGACGGGGGTGAGGGCGGCATCGACCACGTTTTCCATGAGGTGGTGGCCCTGGATGAAGAGGTAGGTGTTGTCTTTGTGTACGCCGAGCTGGGCCAGTTCCTGCTTGAGGGGGGTGAGCTTGCCTTTGGCGTCCTTCACGTGCTGCTGGAGCCATGCGAGCTTGCGGTTCACCTGCCGGCGCACCCGTTCGAGGGCGTCGAGGGGCTTGTAGATGTTGAGCTGCTCGACGGACACGATGTTGTTGAAGTTGGTGAGGGGGAAGTCGTTGAAGCGTCCCTTGCGATGGAGCCAGATGAGCCAGATGAAGAGTTCGTAGATGATTTCGGAGTACTGCCGCAGGTATTCCTCGAAGTTGAAGAGGTTGCGGTCGTTGAGGGTGGCCATCACGCACACGTTGTGGAGTGAGGGTGCATAGCACTGGTAGCTCTCGATGGAGTAGGCGTAGGTGTGGATGACGTAGGGGTTGTTGAGCATGCGGGCTGACGAGGGGGTGTGTCCTTGCAGCAGGTAGTCGAGGTCGGCATCCACACAGGCTATCATGTAGCCGCCCAACGACTCGCCGAGACGGTTCATCAGGGCGGTTTTCTTGCCTCGGTTGAGGTTGGTGCGTGAGGGGAGCATCACCTCGAAGGCGGTCTGTTGGTCCTCAAACTCGCTGAGCACGCTGCGCCAGAAGAAGATGTCGTCGTAGGACTCTACATAGGCGACAATCTTCCGCTTCTTCGTCTGGGGACGCAATCGGTTGGCTGCCTCGATATAGGCGGAACTGATGTTGGAAAGCAGATGACGAGCCATAACTCTTAACTTTTAACTCTTCACTCTCAACTGTTAATTATTGAAGTTTCGGGAGTTTTTTTGAACCACGGATTACACGGATTACACAGATTGGCTTCGCCTTTCTCCTTCGCACCTCGGTCAATCAAGCTAGCTTGTTGACACTCGGTTTGGCGTCGGTTTTTCTTCGCTTATGAGTAAGCTATTACACAGATTCTATTTTGATTGCACAGATTCAGAGTCGTGGACGACTCTTGTAATCATCCGGATGGGCTTTCGCCAAGAAAGCAGTAAATCCGTGTAATCTGTCAAAATCAGAAGGATTAAATCTGTGTAATCTGCTTAATCTGTGGTTCTATTTAACTTCCGAAAGTTGAATTAATTACTAATGTCTCCCACTTCTGTCACGTTGCCCATCCAGCCGTCCATGATGAGGGCGGGGGAGTGGGTGGAGAGGATGATTTGGACGTTGGGGTTGAGCTGGCGGATGAGGTCGATGAGCCGTTGCTGCCAGTCGATGTGGAGGGAGATTTCGGGTTCGTCCATCAGGAGGGCGTAGGGTTCGCGGTCTTCCACCAGCACGGTGAGCAGGATGGCGAGCATCTGTTTCTCGCCGCTGGAGAGCTGGTAGGGGGTGATGACCTCGGTGGTGCCGCTCGGGTTGGTCTGGATGAACTGTATCTCGTTGCTCTTGCGGTCTATCTTCTTCTGGGTGTCGGCAAAAAGCTCGTCAATCATGTCCTGGAACTGCTTCTTGGGGGCGCTGACTTCGGCTGCCTTCTGTTGCTCGTCGGGGTCGCCGCCGCTGAGCAGTTCGATGATGCGGTTGCCGATGTTGACCTGATAGTCGAGGTATCGCTTTTGCAGGCGGTAAATCTGCCAGTCCAGTTCGGTCTTCACCCGCGAGTCGGAGAGTTTTTCGAGCAGGTCGCTGTGGAGCAGGGGACGGTCGAAAGAACGGATGACGTCGAATTTGATGTAGGTGGCGTCTTCGGGCATCAGCTTGATGCGCACCCCCTGTGGGGCATCGCCTGGCACGAGTTCTCCCTTGTCGATGGCATCGAGCATGCGGGCCGAGTGGTTGATGATGGTGCTCTTGCCCACACCGTTGATGCCGCTGAGGATGTTCACGTCGGGCTGCAGCTCCCATGTGACGTGTCTGCCGCCCTTCCACAAAGCCTTGATTTCGATGCTTTGGATGTAGTCTGCTCTTTTTCTCATGGTCTTGTTCTTTGGTTGATATTGCAAAAGTACAAAAAAGTTGGGAGTTAGGTGTGAGGAGTTGAGAGTTTTTTTGTCATTCGATATATTTTTTCGTTCCGAAGAAGCATTTTATTCATCACAACTCACACCTAACTCCAAACTTTTTCTTACCTTTGCACTCGAATTACAACAAAGGACTGTTTTATGGGAGGTTTTTTCGGAACCGTATCAATGAAAAAATGTGCGGCAGACCTTTTCTATGGCACTGATTATCAGTCACACCTCGGTACACGTCGTGGAGGTATGGCGAGCTACAGTAAGGAAAAGGGGTTTTACCGCGCCATCCACAATCTGGAGAGCACTTATTTTCGTACACGCTTTGAAGCGGAACTGCCTAAGTTTGAGGGCGAAGCTGGCATTGGCATCATCAGCGACACCGATGCGCAGCCGATGCTGTTCAACAGCCACTTGGGGCGTTTCGCCATCGTGACTGTGGCGAAAATCAATAATATGGAGGAGATCGCCGACCGGCTGCTGGAAGAAAACATGTATCTGTCGGAGTTCTCTTCGGGAAAGATTAACCCCACGGAGTTGATTGGCGTGCTGATTGTGCAGGGCAAGAACTTTGTGGAGGGCATCGAGAATGTGTTCCGCACGGTGAAGGGTTCCTGTTCCATGCTGCTGCTCACCGAGGACGGCATCATCGCCGCCCGCGATGCTTGGGGACGCACCCCGATTGTCATCGGCCAGAAGGAGGGTGCGATGGCTGCCACGAGCGAGGACACCGCTTTCGCCAACCTGGGCTACGAGACCTCCTACTATGTGGGGCCAGGTGAGATTGTGCGCCTGCGTGCCGAAGGCATGGAGCAGTTGCGCAAGCCCAACAAGAAGATGCAGATTTGTTCTTTCCTCTGGATATACTACGGATTCCCCACTTCCACCTACGAAGGCAAGACGGTGGAGGATGTGCGCTTCGAGACAGGTCGCGTGATGGGCGAGACGGACGACACGGAGGTGGATTGTGTGGGTGGTATCCCCGACTCGGGTATCGGCATGGCTGTGGGTTACAGTGCCGGCAGCAAGATTCCTTATCAGCGCGGCATCAGCAAATATACGCCCACGTGGCCACGCTCGTTCATGCCGCCCAGCCAGGAGGTGCGCAATCTCGTGGCGAAGATGAAGCTCATCCCCAACAAGGACATGCTCAGAGGCAAGCGTTGCCTCTTCTGCGACGACTCTATCGTGCGAGGTACGCAGCTGAGGGAGAACACGAAGGTGCTGAAGGATATGGGCGCGAAGGAGGTGCACATGCGCATAGCCTGTCCACCGCTGATATACGCTTGTCCGTTCGTCAATTTCTCTGCTTCGAAGTCGGAACTGGAGCTGATTACACGCCGTGTCATCAAGGATTTGGAGACGCACTCGAACACTGCCACCATGTTGGCTGATGCCCAGACGGCACAGAACGTGGAAGTGCCGGCCGAGCGCATCAAGGCATACGCCACGACTGACTCGCCTGAATATAAGGAAATGGTGGCTGAAATAGCCCGTCGCCTCAATCTCGACAGCCTCAAGTTCTCTACGCTGGAGACCATCGTGAAGGCTATCGGTCTGGAGAAGTGTCAGGTCTGCACCCACTGCTTCGACGGCAGTTCGTTCCACTCGCTGGAGGAGGAAAACCCGAACGAGTGAAGCGGTTGTGAAACGAGCAGGAGTCTCTACTTATATAATATATTTAAGTTTGACTTCGTCGAGCTAAAGATTCGCATGTGCTCAATGTCTTTGTAGTTAAGGAGTTAAGTAGTTATCGCTACGCTCGTCCTGCGGACAGGAGTTAAGCCAAATGTTTTGTTCGTCAGTTCATCGATGGAAACCATTAACATGGTATCGGCTTAACTACTTAACTTCTTAACTACTTAACTACTTCAGAAAGTTGAGTAATATATAATTGAAGTTCCGGGAGTTTTTTAAAACCACGGATTGAGCGGATTAAGCGGATTATTTCAACTCAATTTATGACGATTAAACAGATTCTGACTTCTCGGTGAAGCCCCATGCGGATAGAATACCCAAGAGTCGTCCGCGACTCTCATCCGTTAAATCTCTAAAAATCGGCTAATAGCTCAGATACCCAGCGGAAAAAATCCGTTTAATCTGCTTAATCTGTGGTTCTATTTAACATTCCGAAAGTTGAGTATATCATAAAAACGAATGACACGAATTCATGCAGTCTTTTCGCTGCGCAGAATTCGTGTCATTCGTTTTATGATAATGGAATGTCAATTACTGGAAGAGCATCTTGCGTGATGCGCTAATCTCCTCCTTGCACTCTTCGAGCTGAGACTTGAACTGATCCACCGTGATGGCGTTGAGCACCTTGAGAGGCTCGATAGCATCGCTGATGGGCTGGAGCTCTGGGTCATAAACGGCGAGGCGCTCGATAGCGTCCTGAAGCAGGATGATGCGGAATGTCACACTCTCAGCGCTGCTGTCGTCGAAAGCAGAGATGAACTTTTCAGTGTTCTGTGTGGTGACATAGAGCTGCTCAACGAGGGCTGCAGCGGCCATCTGCCAGAAGTAGTTGATGCGACCGTTCTCTTCCATGGCATCGTAGAGCTTGGAAGAGGCTTCGAAAGCAGTGGAAACATTGTCCAGCACCTTGAAAGAGGGGTCGTTGATGTCGGCGCTCAACTTGGCAATGGCCTCGTCGTACTCGTCGGTGGGCATGTCGTAGGCGCTGGCAATCTGCTTGTCGAGAGAGAGGGCGCTGAGTGTGCGGTACTTCTCGGCGAGTGTGACTGCATTCTCGGCAGCTGATGGGCTGAGGAGGTAGTCGGGCTTCACCTGCTTTTCCTCATCGGAAAGAACGACAGTACCATTCTGGTCTTTCAGGATGGGGAGTGCCTTGAGCTTACCAAATTCGGCGGCGAGGCTGTCAATCTGTACCTTGATGTTCTCTTCAATCTGCTCTTGTTCGAAAGACTTCACGGAGTCTTTGTCATCCTGACCAGTCTGAGGTTTGTTTCCAGTGCATGCTGCAAAGGCAACGGCTGCAAGAGCTACAGCGAAAATTGATAACTTCTTCATTTTTTGAATGTTTTTGTTAGTTTATGATTAATTGTTAATATGTTTTTTACTGTTGATGTGATGCCGGGGTGTCTGCCGTGGAGGTCAGTAGGTCTCTTTTCTGATGTAGCGTCCGGGGCAGTCGGTGAACAGGAGGCAGGCCATGAGGATGCACATGAGTCCCATCACGGCGAGGTTGAACCATAGGGTCTTGATGTGCCAGGTGCCCAGTATCTTTTCACAACTGTAGAACGGGGCACTCCCCCAATGGCTTCGTGGGGTCAGGTAGATGAGGCCGGAGCGGGGCACGATGTGGCTATCAACGATGTCGAAGACTTTCCGCTGGTCGGCACCTGTCACGCAGTCTTTCAGCTTCAGGTTGTAGTGTCTCCGCTTCAGGTCGAGCACTCCGTCCTTCCCCATCTGTTGTATCTTGTCCGCCATCAGGGCATCGGCCTTGAGGGTCACTTTGTTGCCTTGCTTGACGAGCCAGCGCTCTGCGTCCTTCATGTATTGACGGAGCGAGCTGTAGGAGCTATCGCCTTGGTAGGGCTTCATGTCGCAGTATTCGCTCACCAGCGGCAGGTTGGTGTGTATCACCTCCATGTGTTCTGGCTTGACCTCCTTGCCGTGGGTCTGCTCGTCTTTCATCGTCTCTAACTGTGACTGCAGTTCGTAGAGCAGTACAGAGTTGTGGTAGAGGTTCTCGTATTTCTTCCTTTCGGCCTCGAACAGGTCTTTCTCGTACTCGTTATCGGTGAAGACTGTCACGGCCAGGGCTTCGTAGGCCCAGCGTGAGGGGATGACATTGCCAATCGCCGGCACATAGCCTGTCGTGCTCTTGGGGGTGAGGTCGGAGAAGTTCACGACCAGTCCGCAGAGGAGGATTTGCGGGATGAGGAGCATGGGGATGCTGATGTAGATGGCGACCACCGAACTGAGGCATTGCGACAAAAGCAGTCCGATGAGGTTGGACAGCAGTGCTGTGGCAAAGAGGATGAGCCACCACACGCCGAAGAGCCCTTCCAGTCCCATGATGGAGTTGCCGATGAGGATGAACAGCAGGGTCTGTAGGAGTGACACGCTGGCCATGTAGATGATTTTTGACCAGATGTAGCTGCTGTAGGACAGGTGCAGGAACTTCTCCCGCCTGAGCAGGGCGCGGTCTTTGATGATTTCTTCCGCGCTGCCACTCATGCCGATGAAAGTGGCTACGATGACAGCCATGAAGAAGTAGCTGACCAGATTCTTGTTGTCCATCACACTGTAGCCTTCGGGGGGCGCATAGCGTGTGAGCAGGGCACACACCACTGCCAGCACGGGTGCTTCCAAGAGGGTGATGCACAGGTACTGGAGGTTGGTGATTTTGGTCTTTATGTTGCGTTGCAGGAAGATGGCGAACTGCTTCAGGGCGTTGGGTCGCTTCTGATCGGAAGGAGGAACGGTGCTGACCGCAGGGGTGGGCAGTTCTTTCCTTCGTTCGAGATACAGTTGATGCCACTCCTGGGGCGATGTCTTGCGCTCGTCGGAGATCTCTCCGCTGTGGTTCAACGACCGCTCGTCGATGATGTTCAGCACAATTTCGGGGTTCACGTTTCCGCAGGTGGGACAGGCGCTGGTCTCGGCATCGGCATAGTTGGCTGCCTCCTTGAAGTAGGTGATGGCATCGATGGGATTGCCGTCATAGACCGGATAACCGCCTCTGTCCAACAACCACAGCCGGTCGAAGAGTTGATAGACGTCGCTCGATGGCTGGTGGATGTTCACCACGATGAGTTTCCCCTTGTAGGTCTGCTCTTTCAGCAGGTTGATGACTTTCTCGGTGTCGGATGAAGAGAGGCCGGAGGTGGGTTCGTCGAGGAAGAGTACGGCGGGTTCGCGTATCAGTTCCAACGCGATGTTCAGTCGCTTGCGCTGACCGCCTGAGATGTATTTGTTGATGGGTGACCCGACTTTCAGGTCTTTCACCGCGTCTAATCCCAGGTCTTTCAGGGTCTTCATCACCCGCTTGTCCAGTTCTTCGTCTGACATGCCGTCAAAGCAGAGCTTGGCGGTGAACAAGAGGTTCTGATAGACGGTGAGTTCCTCAATCAGCAGGTCGTCCTGCGGCACAAAGCCGATGAGTTGCTTGGCATCAGGTTCGGCGATGTCATGACCGTTGATGGTGACGCGTCCTTCCTGAGGCTTGATATTGCCGTTCAGAAGGGACAGAAGGGTCGATTTTCCAGTTCCAGAACCTCCCATGACAGCCAGCAGTTCGCCGCTTCTCAGCGTGAAACTCAAGTCGTGCATGCCGTTGTCGCTATGGGGGAAGCGGAAGTTGATGTCGCGTCCGCAGAACTCCACCGTCTCGTGAGTGCTTTCCGTTTGGTTCTTCTTCTTCTGGTAGGCCTCGATGATGGAGGAGTAGTAAACGGGTTTGCCATTCTGTCTTTTCAGCACACTGCTCTGAATGAGAATCTGGTAGGAGCCTGACAATACGGGAATGTCGTTGAGTAGCACGATGTCTTCCCCTATATAGGTGAAAATCAGCGTTCCGTGTCTGGTCAGCAGTGTCTTCAACACGCCGTTCCATCCTTCCTGTCTGTGCAGCAGCACACGGTCGGTCTCTTTCCCCGTCACAAAGTCAACGAAATCCTCGAACACCTCCTGCTCCAGCTGGAACTTCTCGGCGATGATGCGGAATAGTTCGTGCGCATTCTTCCCATTGTTCCCAAACTCCATCAGACGTAACAGCAGGAACGCGCCGTCTCTGGCACGAATCTTTCCATGCAGGTTGGTGCAGATGGAACCCACGACCTCGGCTGTGTTCAGGTTGCCTGCCATCATTTCGTAGGTCTGCCTCATGTCATCATACAACGTGACATAGGCATCAGTGTTTCTGATGCCCAGATGATGGCGCAGATAGCTGATCAGCATCGCCTTGGCCTGCTTCTCATCAACATTCTCCTCCTTGCCTAAGAGGGCAAACAGGCTAATGAAACTGGATAGTATGATGTCTGTCATTGTCTATGATGTGATTCTTGTCAATAGCAGCAGCACATAAGCCACAGCATATACGCACACGAACAAGCGGATGCTCCTCCGATGACGCACCTTGGACTATCATGTGCAAATGTATGAAAAATATTAGAGTGCGGTCGGTGGCGAAAGGTTAAAAAAGATTAAACTTGACTCATTTGCCCTTTCAGGTAATCAATCACTCTTTCGTTTGCCACTTTCAGAGCGTCGCATGCCTGGTGAAGATTGCGCGAGAACTCCTCGAAGGTTTCGGCACCACTATCGCAGAGGTCGGTGACGGACTTGACGTAGAGGATGGGCACCTGGAACAGCGAGCAGACGAAGCCCACAGCTGCACCTTCCATGTCTTTCAACTCGCCTCCGTTCTTCTGGATAATCTCCTGGTCGCAGGGCTGCATGTCGAGTGAAGAGCCTGTTGTCACTTTCCCCATCTCGTATCCTAAGCGCTGGGCCAGCTTCTCGCTCCCTTCCCAAACGGGGTAGTTGCCCAGACTCTGGGTGGCCCAGGTATCGTCGCCTGGCACACGGCGGTCGTGGAACATCACGCCGTTGCCAATGTACACCTTGGCAATCTCGGCACCTTTGGCACGAAAACCACCACAAGTGCCTGAGTTGATGATGATGTCGGGATGCAGTCGCTGGATGGCACTCAGTGTGGCCATCGTCGCTGCTTCGCATCCGATGAGGTCACTTCCGTGTTCTTGTCCGTTCAGCACGACATTAAGCGTCACGCCATCCACCTCGCCTTCATAGAGCAGACAGGGCAGGGGGGCAAAGAATCCTTTCACTTCTTGGATATGGTAGCGCTCGATGAAGGGCTTGGCTTCCGCCACCATCGCCACTACGTAACAAATTCTTTTCATGTGTGTCTATTTTTGTGAATCACTATTGGGGGACAAAGGTAGTCTTTTCTTGCCGAAAAACCAACAAGATAAGCGGGAAAAAGGTGCTACAGGTCTGAAAATGGACCTCCGATAGCAGGAAATGTGACATGGCGGCAAATAAATGAAACAAAGACGAAAACGTGATTGACCCATTCGACGTACTTTTGTACATAATAAATTATTTAATGATTATGAAACTTAAACCTATTTATCTCGCCATCTTCCTGATGGTGTCTCTTTGTGCCAACGCCTACAAGAAAGAGAGCGTTGACATCGTCGTGAATCAGCAATCGCGCAACATGGTGGTCTTCACCCCCGACAAGGCTAAGAAGAACATGCCGCTTATGATTGTGACTCACGGCATGAACCAGAACCCAGAGTATCAGTATGAACACGACCAGCTCTATGCGCTCATCGACACTGCCAAGTTCGTCGTTGCCTATCTGCGTAGCGACGGCAACACTTGGGATATAGGCGGCACGAAAGACCAGGACTTTGTGCTTCAGACCATCGACGAAATGGCCTCACGTCATGGCATCGACCGTGACCGCGTGTATTGGTCGGGCTTCTCGATGGGTTCCATGCTTATGTACCACTGCATGGACAAGGTGCAGGACAAGATTGCTGCCTTCGCCCCCACCAGCGGTGTGCAGTTCACTGAGCAGCCCTGGATCAAGTGCAAGAAGGCTGTCAACCTCATCCACTGCCATGCCTACGCTGATGATGTGTTCAAGTATGAACAGTACAAAATTCATGAATACGTGGAAAATATGGCCAAGATGAATCAGTTCACCACCTACATCAAGCTGGATAACTACCGCACTGGTGGCGAATATACAGGTGAAAAGGAGGTGTGGAGCAGTGACCAGTACGGTAGTGTGGTGGAACTCTATGCTTATCGTGATGGCGGACATTGCCCCGCAGCTGGAAATGCTGTCGAAATATGGAACTTCTGCAAGCGTTTCCGCCTCTCCGACGTGAAAGAGTTGAAGGCTCCGCAGGCACAAGCGGCAGCCAAACGTGAGGGTGGGGCCATCGAACAACCCACGCAGTTCGACCCCAACTTCCACATCTACCTCTGTTTCGGACAGTCAAACATGGAGGGCAATGCGCGCATTGAAGCACAGGATTACGAAGGGCTCAGCCCGCGTTTCCTCATGATGTCACCCGTCAATATGCCCACTTCTGGACGTGTGAAGGGCGACTGGTATGTGGCTTATCCTCCGCTTTGCCGCGACCACACCGGTCTTACGCCTGCCGACTATTTTGGCCGCACGATGGTGGAACGTCTGCCAGAGAACATCAAGGTGGGTGTCATCAACGTGGCTGTGGGTGGATGTTCCATCGATCTCTTCGACGAGGACAAATGTGCTGCATACATTGCTCAGTCGCCCAACTGGTTGCAGGGCTTCTGCAGAGATTACGACAATAACCCATATCGTGTCCTCATCGATATGGCCAAAAAGGCTCAGAAGGTGGGTGTCATCAAGGGCATTCTCCTCCATCAGGGATGCACCAATAACGGTCAACAAGATTGGCCCGAGCGGGTTAACCTTGTCTATACCCGTATGCTGAAAGAACTGAACCTCAAGGCAGAAGACACACCACTCCTTATCGGCGAACTGCTCTCCCAGCCCAAGGGAGGCGTCTGCTGGGGACACAACAGCATCATTGCCGTCACTCCCTCCACCATTCCCACTGCCCATGTTGTCTCTTCGGCTGACTGTCCCGGTGCAGCCGATGGTCTCCACTTCACTGCTGAAGGCTACCGTATGCTGGGGCGCAACTATGCCGAGGTGATGCTCCAACTGCTGGGGCAACCGACCAAATAACGTTTACGCGTTGGGTACGTACACAAAGCGGTCCCGCAAAAGTCGCTCAAGAACTTGTGCGGGACCGCCTTTTCAATAGGAATTTCTTCAATTCTAATACTCATCCTCGTCCCAGAGGAAGTCTTCTTTGGAGGGGTAGTCGGGCCATATTTCTTCGATGGATTCATAGACGTCGCCCTCGTCTTCAATTTCTTCGAGGTTTTCAATCACTTCGAGAGGGGCGCCAGAACGGGTGGCGTAGTCGATGAGTTCTTCCTTGGTGGCTGGCCAGGGAGCGTCTTCCAGTTTTGATGCTAATTCAAGTGTCCAATACATGATATTTAGTTGTTTTAATATATTTTTTGTTTGGTGTATTTGTTGTTGTTTTGTTACTCTGTGGTAGGCTATTTCTTTTTGAGCGTGCAAAAGTACAATTTATTTTGTTCTCTGCCAAATAATTTCCTCATGTTTTTCATCGGCGTTGAGTTTTCGTGCCAGAACGAAGAGGTAGTCACTGAGGCGATTGATGTAGGCGATGACTTGGGTATCGACTTCTGCCCCTTCTTCGCAGAGGGCGAGGATGCGGCGTTCGGCCCGTCGGCACACGGTTCGGCATACGTGGCATACAGCGGCGGCTCGGCATCCGCCGGGCAGGATGAAGCAGCGGAAGGGGGGCAGGGTGGCGTTGATGCGGTCAATCTCTGTTTCGATGGCGGTCACCATGTCGGGGGTGACGATGTTCCCTGGCCGCACGTCGCGCTGACTGTTGTCGGTGGCCAGATAGCCGCCTACGACGAAGAGGGTGTTCTGCACTTGGGTGAGGCTTTGCAGGTCGTGGTCATCGGTGCAGTAGGTGATGAGGAGTCCGATTTGTGAGCAGAGTTCGTCAATGGTGCCATAGGATTCCAGACGTGCGCAGGTCTTGCTGACACGTTGGCCGCCTACGAGCGAGGTCTGTCCTTGGTCGCCTGTTCGGGTATAGATTTTCATGGGGAGTTGGGAGTTAGGAATTGGAAGTTATGAATTGGGAGTTAGGAGTTAGGAGTTGGGAATTGAGGGGGGATTAGAGGAGGTAGTTCTGTTTGATGCGTTTGGGGTCGAAGGTGACCATGCCGCGTCGTCCCATATCGAAGGTGATGATGGCGCGGGGGTCGGCCACGATGCGGTTCCACAGGTCGGCATTCTCGTTGTGGGTATGTTCGACGATGAGGATGCTGTCAGGGGTGGCGTGTGTCAGGAGTGCGTTGTAGCGGGCTTCTGCTTCGGTGCCTTTTTCGTCGATGAGGAGGATGGGGTGTTCCTTGTAGTGGTTTTTGATTCGGAAGAGCTGTTGCTGCAAGGGGGTATTGAGTTGCTGTTCCTGATAGGCATAGTAGGAGGCGGATTCGAAGAGCACGTCGCGGATGAGTTCGTAGGCCCATGGTGACTGCACACCAAAACCGCGCCGGTGTAGGGCGCGGGTGGGTGAGGTTAGGATGAGGTGTGTGGTGCGTCGCAGATTCATTGAGGCCTTGCTTGAGGTGTGTGAGGGGGTCTTTGTCTGTTTTTCTGACTTTTTGGAGAGGAGGAGTCGTTGGATTCTTTCTCTTTATGGTTGGGCACTGTGAAGACGAATCGTGCGCCTGTGTCGTAGCGTGTGTCGAGGTAGATGTCTCCACCGAGGGCTACTGCAATGAGGTGGCAGACGTAGAGTCCAAGTCCGAGTCCTGGGCTGTATTGGTCGAGTTTCTCGAAGTGTTCGAAGATGACCTTGGCCTTATCGGGCGGAACGCCTGGGCCTGTGTCGGTCACGACGAACTGTATGCAGTCCTCAGCGATGTAATGTGCCACGTTGAGGGTGATGGAGCCTGTGGTGGTGTACTTGCAGGCGTTGGCGAGCAGGTTGTGGAGCACTTGTCCGACGCGTTGACGGTCGGAGCGGAGCATCAATCCTTCTTCCAAGGGCTGGTACGTGTATGTCACGTTGGCAGGCAGGAGTTCTCGCACGTCTTCCATGCGTTCGCGGCAGAGCTGATCCACGCTGAACTCGCTGAACTGGAAGTTGAAGGTGCCCACCTCCATGTTGCTCACGTCGATGATGTTGTCGAGTGTGGAGAGGAGTTGATTGTTGCTTTCCTGTATGAAACCGTTGTAGAGGGTTCGTTCTTCGTCGGAGAGGTCGTTCGACATGAGTTGTGCAAAGCCCATGATGGCGTTGAGGGGTGTGCGTATCTCGTGCCGCATGTTTTGGATGAAGACGGTTTTCACTCGGTCGGCGATGGTGGCTTGATCCAGCGCCTTTTGCAGTTCGTTGGCACGTTTCTTTTCATTAGCCACGCTGTTTTGTCGCCATCCGAGGAGGAGGGTCACGCCGATGCTGAGTGCCAACAGGATGAAGGTGATGATGAGTGAGTTTCGTCTGGTGTTCTCCGTCTGTTCCGTTTTCTTTTGGGCTTCGCCGTATTTGGTGTTAAGCAGCGGGAAATATCTTGACACATCGAGCGAGAGGCCTCGCGAGGGGTATTTGTTGGCGTCTTCCATCATGCAGAGCAGATAGTTGTAGGCGCGGTTGATGTCGGTCTCGTAGATGGCGTGTGTGAGTCGGATGAGTGCCACATATTCGGTGGCACCGTTCTGGATGTTCTCGATGGCAGCCTGGGCGAGGTAGTAAACGTGGTTCTCCTGGTTGTTGAGTTGTCTGGAGATGTTGGCCATAGCCAGAAGCAGCCGAACGCGTTCTTTCCCCTTAGCGTTTGGCAGCGCATACTTGATGCTGGCCAGCGCCTTGTTGGGATGGCTGAGATAAGCCTCCTTGTTGGCGGTGGTGATGCATTGCATGATGCTGTCGGGTTGTAGGGCGAGGATTTGGTCGTAATATGCGATCATGTTCAGTTCCTCGTCGTGCAGAATGCTGATGTCTGAAATGTAGTCGGCCATCTTCTCGTAATTGGCGAGACAGATATTATAATAATGTATCTGCTCCTGCTTCGAGAGTTGTGAGGGGTCGATTTCGTCGATGAGGTCGTTGGCTTTGTGGTATAGTCCCATGATGCCATACACGTGTGAACGGTTCAGCATCACCCAAGCGCGCAGATCGGAGTCGGTTTTGTATTGTGGTGCCTTCTCCATCATCTCCAGCACCCGCAGGGCGTGTCGCCCGTCGAAGTCGCTGTAGGCATTGTAGAGTTGCTTGCACTGGTCGATGTATTGTTCGCGGGGACACGAGTTGACGATGCGCTCGATGCTGTCGGCTCGCATCTGTCGGCGTTGCTGAAATTCCTTCTTGTGGGCAATGGTGCTATCGAGTTTTGTCAAAAGCGTTTCCACCTCTCCCTTGCTGTAGTTGATGTCTTGGGCAAGTAGAGTGCATGGCAGTAGAAGCAGATAGGTTAATATGACAAAACAATAGTGTCTCATGAGGTAATCAAAAGGTCATTTGACTGGTCTTTTTTGTCCCGGCCTTGTAAAAAAGTGGACAAATGTAGTGAATAGTTTCCTTAAAAGCACAAAAAAAATGAGTTTTTTTCTTGCTGAGGCTTAAAAAGCATCATAATCGAGGCTTTTTTTGATGTTTTGTAGTAACTTTGCATGAAAATACAGAAACATGGAGCAAGTAGCGCGCATCAATCTTCCGGTGGTTGACTCGACCAATCTTTTCGTCCGCGAAATGCTGGCAGAGGAAAGTACAGGGCGGGTGATGTCGGCCAACGAGTTGGCTGGCTTCACGCTGGTGGTGGCCGACGACCAGGCACACGGTCGCGGTCAGCAGGGCAACTCGTGGGAGACCGAGCGGGGCAAGAACCTCACTTTCTCCCTGCTGTGCCATCCCGACTTCATCCGCCCCGCGGAGCAGTTCCTGCTCTCGCAGTGCATGGCTGTGGCAGTCAGAGAGGCTTTGGCGCAGTATGTGGAAGGGGTGGAGGTGAAGTGGCCCAACGACATCTATGTGGGTGAGGAAAAAATCAGCGGCACCCTGATAGAGTGCGACCTGCAAGGCAAGCACATCGCCAACTGCATCATCGGTGTGGGCATCAACATCAACCAGACGGAGTTCCGCAGCGATGCCCCCAATCCCACGTCGCTCCGTTTGCTTACTGGCAGGGAGCACGACCGCGAGGAGGTGCTGTCCGCCATCATGAGGGGCTTCCAGCAATACTACGGATGGTTGCAGGAGGGACGCGCAGAGGCTCTGCGTGAACGCTACATGCAGCACCTCTATCGTCGCAACGGCATGCACCGCTACAGCGATGTGCGAGGAGAGTTCATGGCCGAGATAGCTGCCATCGAACCTACGGGGCACATGCGCCTGCGGTTCGACAACGGCAATGTGGTTCGCTACGAGTTGAAGGAGGTGCGTTTCGAACCCGACACTACTTCTTCCATCCCCATTCCGCATTCACCATAGTGTGCCTTCGAAAGTACCGCAGTACTTCTTCGTCAGTACTCTAATACGCCTTCGTCAGTACTGCAGTACTTGTGGGAAAGTACTGGAGTACTTTTGAAGGAGGAGAAAAGTGAGGACTAAGGAGCACTTCAATACTGACAAAGGATGACTGAAATACTGATGAAGGAACACTCCTGTCTTGATGAACAGATACTGAAACAGATGTTGAACAGATACTGAAACAGACATTGAACAGATACTAAAACAGAATATAAAGCATTGAATCCGAAGAATATACATATTGCCGACTACGACTACGACCTGCCCGATGAGCGCATCGCCAAGTTCCCTTTGGCGGAGCGAGACGCGAGCAAACTGCTGGTGTATCAGCATGGCGAGGTGAGCGAGGACGTGTTCACCTCCCTGCCCAAGTATCTGCCTCAGGGAGCGTTGATGGTGTTTAACAACACCAAGGTGATACAGGCACGGTTGCATTTCCGCAAGGCTTCAGCCGATTCCCATGTGCTTGGTGCCCTCATTGAGGTGTTTTGCCTCGAACCTGCTGTGCCTAACGACTATCAGTTGAACTTCTCCCAACGGGGTGCGGTGCAGTGGTTTTGTCTGGTGGGAAACCTGAAGAAGTGGAAAGAGGGGAAGCTTTCGCGCGAAATCACGATGCCCGATGGTGAGAAAGTGGTGCTGACCTGTGAGCGGAAGGGGCTGCATGGCACTTCCCACATCGTGGAGTTCACTTGGGAAGGCAACTACACTTGGGCAGAACTGCTCGATGCCGTGGGCGAACTGCCTATTCCTCCCTACCTGAACCGCGAGACGCAGGAGAGCGACAAGCGAACCTATCAGACGGTGTATTCCAAAATCAAAGGTTCGGTGGCTGCTCCGACCGCAGGACTGCACTTTACGGAGCGGGTGCTCAAGGCACTGGACGAGGCTGGCATTGACCGCGAGGAACTGACCCTCCATGTGGGTGCAGGCACCTTCAAGCCAGTGAAGAGCGAGGAGATTGGCGACCACGACATGCACACCGAGCATATCGCCGTGCGTAGGCAAACCATCGAGAAACTCATTGCGCATGGTGGCGAAGCCATTGCGGTGGGCACCACAAGTGTGCGCACCCTCGAAAGCCTCTACTACATGGGCATCCTCGCCATGCAGGGCAAGGAAGACCTCCATGTGCCCCAATGGATGCCCTACGAAACAGCCAACTCTCAACTCTCAACTCTCAACTC
>CAMVIM010000011.1 GCA_947167515.1 uncultured Prevotellaceae bacterium
GCTGCTATTGTTATAGTATATAGGTGTTAACACCTGTAGTTTATCGAATGCTTACAAAAAGCGGGGGATAAGCCGACTCTGGCTTATCCCCCGCTTTTTGTGTTGAAGTGTCAGAAAAGACGCTTCTGGAGGTGGGTGGTTATTCTTGCTTTTAAAACTCCGTAAATCTCGTGCTTGAGGTTGACGGAGCCATTTTTATTCAATTCCTATTCTGTTCATTTGTGGCGTAACCGCCAAAAGAAATGCCACGTGCGGAACCAAGGCTCACACAAGGCTTCTGCAGGATAGGCACGGAAAAACCGCATGTTACGCCTGATTTTCAGGAAATGTTTCGTGCCGATGGAGTGGTCGGTCAGACCCGAATAATGGCCGAAGTTGCCGCCTTTGATGATTTCTTCCAATAGCAATCTTCCGCGCCACTCATCAGGTGGCACGATGTAGTGTTCCTCCTCCAGCCTGAACACCTCATGAAGCACCCACATCACCGCCTTTGCAAACTTGTATAAACCCAAGTACTGCAAAGTATGCTCACCCCCCTCAACACTAAACCCTAAACCATTTTTTGTCTTTCGCAAAAGATAGTAGTAGTCCATCATCTGCCGCAGTCCTATCCCTTCGTCGAAGAAATGGTGCATCAAGTGAGCCAACTGATACACCACGTTGAACTCCCAAGTCGGCACAGGAATTTTTCCAACTCTGTCTGGCAACTCCACCTCATTCCGGCATTGCTCCGCCATCCTTTCCCTATACCATCGCTGCAACCTCCTGTCATAGAAAGGATTATTCATCACTCCTGGCATGTAGTGCAGTTCCACTGGCACTCCTTCCCACTCATACTCCACATGATAGCACCGCACCTCCGTCTTCGGCATCCGCTTCCTGGCATACTCCACAATGGCTCTTCTCTCCTCACCCTTTCTATTAACATCTCGGATGCCTCTCTCTCCCCTTTGGGGGAGTTGGAGGGGGCTTACCCACACGTCAATGTCGCCCGATGCCCTCATGAATGGGTCGGGATACATCACCGCATTCCCCTGTCCCTTCAGCACGCAACACTCGAAACCGTCCTCCCTCAGCCGTTTCACCAACTCCACGCACCTCCTGTTCATCTCCACATTCCTCTGCCGTATCTGTTCGCTCACTGCAAACCACCTCAACACCACTTCCCTCGGCACCTCCGCCCCCTCGCTCTTCATCCGCTCCACTCCACGGAAACCCACCCCTAGCAGGGCCTGCTCTTTCATGAACGAAAACAGCGCATCCCAATCCTTTATGGTTGGAATGCACTGCTGTGGGTCGATGCAGTAACAAAGAAAAGCAAGATGGCTTTTTATCTCTTCTATTGTCATCAAATCATTCCAAACATTCCCGTCTGTTATCCTCAAACCAATCCTCAATCGCCTCCTCAAACGACCACTTGAACTGATGGTCACTCTCTTTCATCTTCTTGCCGCAGAGCAGATGTTAGATGAGATTTGAATAAAGATTCTGCAAGCGATTGGCCTCGCTGTGGGAATCAAAGCCTGCCTCCAACACCTCTGGAGCATAACTGCGTCTGTGTGGCATGTTGTCTGCAACCACCTTGATAATCTTTTCAGCCCAATCATCGGGAGATTCGTTTAGTCCGATGTAGTGCGCAAGACTACAGGCTGTTGTTTCCTCAGTGATATTCTTCGAAAAAAAGATGGGGAGACCAGCGCATTGGGCCTCTATCCCCACGACTGGCATACCTTCATATAGGCTTGGTAGAAGGAAGGCATCGAAAGCATTGTAGAACTGCTTGATGTCATCAGTCCGTCCCAAGTTGAAGACCTTTTCTGATAGTTTGTATTCTTTGATGCGGTGATTTATTTCCTGCTCTAACTCGCCAAAGCCTATCATGACGAGGATTGCGTTCTCCTGTTGGTTGGCAATCCTGTTGAAAATTTCAAGTAAGAAGAGAGGGTTTTTCTGTGGAACATACCGTCCGATGAAGCCATAAACAATCTTGTCGTTCCACCCCATCTTTTTTCTCGTCACTTCGCGGAGTGTGGGGGCGAAAGCGTTGGCTGCTGTGTCTATGACTGTCTTAAAGATGCTTATCTTCCCTTTCTTATAGGCAGTTCTGCCAAACTGCCATACTCCGCAATCGATTGAGTTAGCCATGAAATGAGTGGCGAAGCAATGAGAGAACGGGCGTAAGGCATACTTGATGAAAGTCTTTTTCTCGTTTTTGTTCCCCTTAGAGATACTTTCAGAGATCCGAATCTTTACACCTGCCATTTTCCCTACAAGCATCGGGAAGATATTCAATGTATTATCCCATGCATGCATCACCTGATAATGATTCTCTTTCAGTATCTTATACGTTTCTCTCAAATGAGCAACAATTTGTTGATAAGGGGGTACTAGATAAACCCTCCCTCCCAGGCTTTCAATTTCATCCGAAGGTATTCCGTTGGAATCTGAGTCACATATAAAATCAAACTGAATATGCGATCTGTCAATATGACGATAATACTCCATAATGAGGTTTCGTTTTCCTCCCGAATGGAGCACTCCGGCTATTATTGCTATTCTAATCATCTATTCTCCTTAACAGATTCTTCGTAAAATGTTTTAATTCCGTCCATGAATGGTGTAAACTCTGCATCCACGTACTGATTCAAGTTTGACAAGTCAAGCACCATGTTGGACACATCTACTGGTCGTGGATTCTGGTAAACTATCTTGAAATCTTTTTGAGAGGCTATCTTTAAGAACGCCAACACATCATTGACCGAATACCCTCTTCCAGAACCAATATTCAGCGTGGTGTTCTTCACATCCTTCTCTATCAGTTGTCTAAACACCTCGCCCAAATCATCTATGTAAATGTAGTCACGCACGGCCGAACCATCCCCCCATACCTCTACAGGTTCCCCTTTCAGAATTTTTCCTATCGCCACAGCCACCAATCCTTGCTTTCCATAAAGATTTTGTCCATGACCGTATGGATTTGAAGGTCGAACTATCAAATAGTCCAACCTTTTCGTCCGATGCATAAACAAAATGCTGTTTTCCATCATCTGCTTCGACCATCCATAATATGAGATTGGCGCCATAGGATCTTCCTCCACAAATGGAAGCACATCATTTCTGTTGCCATAAATGGTACCTCCAGAAGAGAAGTAGATGAATTTGACACCTTTTTCTGCACATATTTCCATCAACTCGATGGATGGGAATATCATGTTCTTGTATTCATTTTTATAATCCTCGTATGAACTACCTGGTATCAAAGTTGAAACAAGATGCACAACGACATCAATATGATAATCATTGATGATCTTACCTATCGCCTGAATGTCTTTCAGAGAACACTGATGAACATTCACGTCAAGGCCATCTAATCTCTTCACGTATGCACCTGCTGGCTCACACACATGAATCTCATGTTTTTTACACAATTTTGTGATAAGATTAGAGCCGATAAAGCCAGCTCCACCAATAAAAAGTACTCGCCTCATATTATTGGAGATCGTCGTTTTTGGGAAAATATTTCGACCATCTTTTATCATTATCATTTCATTATTATTGGATACCCAACACATTCTCTAATCTCATTCTTGGATACACTTCTAACATCCCTCCTCGCGTACAGTTAACCACCTTCACTCCATGTTTATCTGCAAACTCTTTAAATTTAGAATGAGTGTATATAAGCTTATTACCTAATATATCTCTATTGGGGTCTATAGTTCCATTGTCTATAAAATGTTGTTTAGGTTGATTATAGTTACAATCAGTCCCCAATAAGTAAATAGCTTTGAATCCCATATATATCGCAAGCTGAAGTATCGAGAAAATGATAGAATAGCCATCGTATATAACATTGTAGCAATTCTCTGAAAATTTTAGTTCACCCATTTTTCTTGGATTGTATTTGTGATCCAAATAGTGCAATTTAAAGATTAAAAATTGTTTAGACGAAGGACATAATGTACTGACATTATCTGATACCCATATTTTGTCTTTTAACTTTCCATTTGATTCTTCTATAAGTACTGTTTCAATTTTTTTATAAACATATTCATCTTGCACACCAAGGAGCGATGGAATCCATTTGGTCTTATCTAGACATAATGCACACGAGTTCATTCCAAAACTATATATTCCAGAATCAGCCAATAAGTCCAAATCGTTCATAGTCAAAGATGGTCCTGTAGCAACAATGAAACAACTCTCGCCAACATGTGAATTCTTCCATTTTTTAAGATATAATGATTCATTATCGACAACGATATCTTTTCCCCTTAAGAAAGTGCTTATATCAGAGCACTTGTTCTGTATCCAAAAATAGGGTATCGCCATTTGTCTAGCCATATTACCCCATGACGAATCCTTTATCTTTTGTTTGAGTCTTATTGTATCCATTTCTATCGTTTTACTCTTCCTGAAGTATCACCTTCTAACAGAGACTCAACATCTTTTATAGATATCATATTATAGTCTCCCTTTATAGTGTGCTTGAGACAACTAGCCGCAGTTGCGAACTCTAAAGCTTTTTTGTCATCTTTATAATGAAGCATGCCATAAATGAGTCCGCCCATAAAGGAATCACCGCCACCAACACGGTCTACAATGTCGGTGATGTCGTAACGACGAGACTCAAAGAGTTTTTTCCCATCATAAAGAACTCCGCCCCAAGTGTTATGGTTTGCATTAATTGCACCACGCAGTGTTACTGCCATTTTTTTGCAGCGAGGAAATCTCCTCATCATTTGTTGGCATACACTGATGAAAGATTTTGGATCGATATTGCCACCTGTTTTTGATGCGTCAAAGTCTTCTGGTTTGATGCCAAAAACCATTTCACAATCTTCCTCATTTCCTAAAATAATGTCTGAACCAGCTACCATTTCTGGCATCACCTCTGATGCGGATTTCCCATATTTCCAGAGATTACCACGATAGTTAATGTCGCAACTCACAGTTACTCCCATTCCATTGGCCGTCTTAATGGCTTTCAAACACTCAAATGCAGCATTTGCTGATAGTGCAGGAGTAATACCAGTCCAATGGAACCATGTTGCATCTTTCAATATTTCATGCCAGTCAATAGAATTCGTGGCAATTGTTGCTATGGAACTATCCTCCCTGTCATAATATACTTTAGATGGTCTTGCATTACTACCAGTCTCCAAATATAAGACGCCCATCCTCTTGCCAGTTCTCTGTATATGATCAACGCCGACCTTATGCCCCCTCAAATCGATAATGCAACGTTCTGCAATAGGATTACTAGGCAAGCAGGTTATGTAATCTGTTTCTATCCCATAATTGGCAAGGGACACTGCCACATTGGCCTCTGCACCTGCATAACTCACATCAAACCTGTTAGTCTGTATAAGTTTAAGATAATCCGGTGCACCTAAACGCACCATTATCTCACCAAATGTAACAACTTTAGCCATTTTATTTATTTCCATATAGATTCTTATACATGATTTCAGCAATCACAAAATCATCTGGCCAGTCAATATCAAATGAATGAAGTTCATTCATAACATAAAGCATTGGTTTCTTACCAATTCGATTTTTCTGTCCAGTATAAACTTCACGCTTAGCTAAGAACATTGTGTGATTAATCGGATAAAGAGCTTCGAGATCTTGAGTTCTCGGCCAAGGAATATTTGTAGTGTTATTGATAAGTTTACCGTCCTTATTAAGAAGGAAATTCTTCAACTCTGTTACGCCAACAAGTGAATCATAGCCTTCATTTAGTTTATCAAAATACAATTTGATACCTGCATCATACTGATCCGCACCACATAAAGGCGTCGTAACATGCCCCCACAAAATATGCTCTGCATCTGTAACTGTAGGGACATAGCAAATCAAGTCCTGAAGATTTGTGGTACTTAAACATAATTCTGTAGGGCGTTCTATGATTCTAAGCCTACTATCTCTGTACTTACTGGCCACTTCCATACATACTTCATCGTTAGATGAGAAAACAATCTCATCAATCAACTTGGTCGCTAAAAGCTGCTTCACCTTATTTTCGACTAAACCACCCTCAATACCAGCAAAAGGCTTGATATTCTTATTTTTTACCCGTTCACTACCCTTACGCGTAGGCAGGAAGAATGAAACATTTTCTTTCATAGATTATATAAACTGATATATGGATTCAACTTCTAATTCTGGATATAAAGAAGGAGTCAATGACTTCATCTTTTTTCCCGTATATTTTTCATAATCTTGTAGAAGTGCCATATTCTCATTACTCAAAGCCACTTCTTTTTCTGATAGTACACTGCCTGGATAACCATCATAACCCACGATGTAAATATTACCTCCACAGATATTCAATGCTGTCTGAATAGCCAATGTAGTACAAGAATCTTGATACTCTGCCGTGAATTCTATCTTAGGCAGTTCATATGTGGCCTTTTCTGCATATTCAGGGACATCTGTCCCTAACTTTCTTGGATAAGGAGGTAATACACATGTAGCCTTAAACTGTTCTGCACACACATTTGTCTTCAAACGTTTAGCCTCACGACCTAAAAGGCAATAGTATTGCGGCACATCTACGCCTAAGAACATACCAGCGTGACGAGCTGTTGCAAATACCAAAGCGATATTCTTCTTTTGTTTAATGAAGTCTATAATACCATCTAAATGTTCTATTGGAGACTGACCACCGCCTACGATTATTACATCATCAAACTTTTCTTCACTCAAAATAGGATATTTGGCATTATCCTCAATCTTATCTTTTTTATTCTGCAACCCTCTAACAATGCTGTCGAATGAATAAACACGGTTTGTCACCAATTCCATAACTTCCTTCTGTGGAATAGAATTAGCGCCAGAGATCATATAAGGTAACTGTGTTCCCCAACGGTACTTTTCATATAATGGAGTGAACGCTGTAATCACATCACCCAGCACATTAAAATCAACATCAAGACCTTTTTGTGCATTCAATACCGTAAGCAATAACTCCGTGTTAAGGTTACCAGCCCCACGCCCCATGCCTAGTACTGTACAATCTACATATTCCACCCCAAGATCAATGGCAGTCAGCGTATTGATAAGACCAAGTTGAAGATTATTATGGCCATGGAATCCAACGGGGCAGATAGTATTATTCCTAACCTCTTTCACTATCGTGGTGAGTTCCTGCGGGGTCATGCCACCAAAACTATCAACCATACAGAAAAGGTCGGCAACACCATCAATTTTATTCAACTTCTTTAAGAAGTCGGAATAATCACTTAGCCAGCGGCTCATGTACATACAATTAAATCCCACCTCGAATCCCATTGCCTTAACCACTTTAGCAAGAATAACAGCCCTTTCATAGTTCTTAGGATCAATAGCGATGCGAATCATATCCACAATCCCCATTAAAGGCTCAACAAGAGTGTCAAGTTCTTTGACCTTGGTACTTTTCTCATTAAGCATCACATCTAATTTTTTCGTGCACGTTTCACGGATATGCTTAAGTACATTCACCGGGCAATAACCATATTTACCCAAATACTCCTTGGAAGGATTATTACGATAGCCTAACTCCAAATAATCCACTGGAAGCGCATTCATTGCCTTAACATACGCATCTACTGTTTCGTTGTCAAAGTCCCAATCGGTATAGTAACCACCATCACGAAGTGTTGCATCAAAAATCTTCATCTTCATACTATTTTAGCAGTGACAAATATTGCTTTCGCGCTTTCTTAACTTCTTCAATATGCCTTTTTCGATAGTTAAAAAATTCAATCGCACCTCTAATGCCCCGTTTCTTAATCATGAAAGGTATATAAAGGAAATCATATCTGTAATAGGGCAATCGTTTCAGCCCGATGGCTTCATAAAAGCCATTCCGTTTTTGTGCCTGTAGATAGAACAAATATTCACGTTCTATTGTCCGAGGTTTTCGTGTTATGGATCCTTCTTCACTAACAAGATTATACAGTGTTTCATTGATAGCCTTGAACCTCCTCATATTTAGCCCTATACCGAATGAAAAAAGCACATCAATATTAACTCTGCAATCCTCATAGCATATATTGTATTCTTTAATAAATGAAAGTCGAACTAATTTATTCCAACTCGTTGTGTTTCGGAATTTTAAATCGGTTTCCGTTTTCTTGCAGGCTTTTTTTATATACGCTTTTACTGCCTCATTCGGAATTGATGTTCTGTTAACGGAAATTGTCCCTTCATGATTAACGCAATTCAAACAAAAAAAAAGGCAATCAATATCATCACTTTCATATTGGTCAAATACATCAAAAGTTCCATCTGAAAAATAATCATCTGCATCTACAGAAATAAACCATTTTCCTTTTGCATGTTGTAAACCGATATTCCTAGCATAACCACCTCCACGGTTTTCTTCGAGTAAGACTAACTCGAGATTTTTATGCTGGAGTTTTTTCAAGGCATTCACATTCTCCTCGCTACTTCCATCATCCACCACTATTAACTGAATATCTTCTCGTTCTGGGATGCTCTTCAGCATTCTCCTTAGCAACACTGGCGAGTTGTAATGTGGTATAGATATGCTATATATATAGTCCATTTTCTAATCTAATTTTACTTTTAATTGACACGGTTGGCACTTCCTTCTATAAATAAATACAGAACAGAACGACCTCTTTGCTGTAACTTCTTCAGATTTTCTCAAGTGCCCCCACTATCTGTTTGGTGATAGCGATGATGGAATATTTTTGGTCAATAAAGCGCATCAGTTCGGGTTGAGAATTCTTTTGGCCATTTAGGCATCTCACAACCCCCTCGCCGATGCTGTCAACAGAGTGTGGATTGACTAATTCTGCGCGGCCTTCATAGTATTCTTTAGGAGCCCCGATGTTGGTCAAAACAATTTCGCAGCCATATCCTGCAGCCTCAAGCGCAACCATGCCAACGCCTTCTACAAGACTAGGTAAGGCAAACACTTTGGCACGTCGATACCAGTCTTTCATCTCCTCGTCGCTGACAAGACCTATATATTCAATGTTATCATGTCCGTCTATTAAGTCATGCAGCCATATTTCCTCATCTTTCCCATTAAGGATTCCCCCCAGTTTTAACTGAAAGTTATACTTAATGGCTGCTTCTATCAGCCTCTTCACATTTTTGTTTTCAGCCCTTAATCGGCTGAAATGGAGGCAGAAATTTTCCTTTTCAGGCATTTCCTTCAGTGGCTGGAAACGGACTGAAAGCGGTATCTGAAAAATCTTCTCTCGTGGGATGTCGCAAGCGTATGAAAGGTATTCTGTTTCTTGATTAGAGCGAGTGAAGAAAATTTTGGCCTTCTTTGCGCCGAGATACAGGTCGTGAAAACGAGATGTCAAACCGAGGTACTGTTGAGATCCCCAATATTTAACAAGTAGTTTGTAGGGGATTTTAGGAATTTTAGGGTCAATGATAGGGGCACAAGCAATATTGGGATTTATCACGGAAAGGCCATTCATCCATAGACGGAACGCCCCTCCGAAGTCCATAATGATGATAGCATCGTAAGATTTCCAGTCTTGTTCCTCCCATGTATTGACAAGGACACCCTCGTGTCCCAAAGTGTTGAAACCATCACGCCACATGAGTGCTTGTATTCTTACCCCACCTGTGGGAGAAATGCTGGGCGTAGGTTTGAGTATTCCAATTTTCATGTAAATTATTTCATTTTACAATTTTTCTGATAATAGCAAAGATGATGCAGTACAATATGATGTTTTGCCAGCCAGTGCGGAGTAACGTGGAGATGACGCCGAGCATACCCGTGTCATTATTGAATGTAAGGAGTGTCCTGAATATTTCGTTCATGGCAGGCAGGGCAAAGATGATGACGCCATTTTGAAAGACCTCGGCTTTGGTGGAGAGGAAATAGAAAAACACTATATATATAAGAAATGCATAGAAAAAATAAGCATATCCCCACAGGTAGAGTCCTATGCCAACATCACCTGCTACACGGTAGCCGTGGTATTGGTGCTTCAAACCTAATCCTTCGGTTGACATTAGGTCGCCTGGCGTGTATTGACTCTCAAACTTGTTTACATAAATACCTAACCTTCTGAGTATTGGAGTCGGAAGCAAATACAAGATGTTCTTCTGCATATAGTTCTGCATTTTCGGATTGTCGAGTCCCAGTTTATAGGCATAGTCAATGGTGGCATCGCAAACGCGGATGTTGCAAAAGCGGTCCAGTATGATGTTGTCCACATAGTATTCACTCCAGCCATACTCATTGTTTCCTACATTGTCGGTATTGCTGATGGAAATTTGGTATAAAGTATGTAGTGACTCCTTGTCTCGGTAAATTTTCCAAATGTTATCGAAGGTCTTGCTTGCAGAAGTTTGGCCAGTGTTGTCTCGCCCCAATGCCATAGCCATGGCAAGGTCTGCAACTGGACCTGTAATCAAGAATACACCTATCAGGGCAAGAATGGTATTACGTGTGGAGAAAAGCCTCTTCCCTTGTGTGATGATAGGCAATATGTAGCAGAAAGCCAAGGTCGCAACCGGCAAGAATATAGGCGTTCTTTTTCCTGTTGCCACACTTAATACAGCCATAATCCCCAGATAAATGAAAACGGATCTCTTTGAAGTGCTTTGTGCATTTCCACTATACAGTTGTTTGAATAACAGCAGACATGGGAAAGATATGAACGATTTCGTTACTCCAAGCAGATGTCCCCAGAAACCGAGGTTCTCGGCATCGGCCTCATCTGTGCCCTGTATTGTCAGCAGCAAAATGAGACTTACAAGACCGACAACTCCCATGGCCCATACCTGAAGGTCGGTCGGTGCCGTAAAGTAGCCCATCTTTTTCCATAGCCGTTGAAGAGGATTGTTGGTTCTATACAGGTGCAGACAGCAACGGTAGGCCGCAATTAACATCATCAGGTTCAGCAGTTGCAAGGTGAAAGTCTTATAAGGGACTGCAAAGCGGAACGTCAGAGGCTTCCCTTCTACGAAGGTTGCGATGAGCGGCAGCCAAAAAAAAGTAAGTCCCAGTCCTAACAATGCGAGATAAGGGAAAAAGCACTTGTTGCGCACCTCTCCTTTCAGTTTCAGTACACAGGGATATAGAAATCCCCATGCAACAAAGAAGGTGAAGCACCCATACAAGTTTTCCATCTGTGGAAAAAATGCCGCCTCAAGCAGGGTGAAGACAGCAAGGGTGCCGAATACCCAGCGAGTCAACGCGTCTATGCTATCCGTCTGCCGATGTCTCCCAATTGTCATATATTGTGTAATCATTATTTCCCTTTTTGAGAAGCAACAAAAGATGCTAAGATGTTCTGCATCATTTGGTTATATATCTCAACACGTTTGGCAGATATAACACGGATCTTTTCAGTGGGAAAGGAAGCGAGTTTCTGAACTATTTCTCGAGGGGAAACACCGCTCTGTCCTTGATTCAACTGTGTGCGGTATTCTGTAATACCATATTGTGTCAGCACATCATACACCTTGCTGCTGCCATCGTTAGTCTTGTGTCCCCAGAAGTCCACTGCTCCCCAATTATCGATGCTATAACAAGGCACTCCGTTAGTCAGGGCTGACACGATGGGGTGCATGTTGCTCCCAATGTAGGCCGAGGCATATTTGATGAGTCCGAACCAGTCCAGAGGATTGAGCGGAAGTGGTATCTGATAGTTAAAAGGGTGCTGATAGTTGTACCTTCCGTCAATACAGAACGCCACACATTCCATCCCCTGCTTCAGGAACAAAGTGTTCATCTCCCTCAGTTCATCCACGCTGAAAACTTGGGATCTCAACCCTATAAGAACGTATTTCTTTGGTAACTTAAATTTGCTTCTGACAGATTCTTCTCTTGGTATTTTCTCGCCAAGATTCTGGTTCAGTGCAAATACGGGGTCAGGTGTCACTTCAATACTCAGTGCAGAGTTCGCTTCCAGCATCATCTTACGTGTCCAAGCGTCTCTGACTGATATGTATTTCATTTTGTCAAGTTGGCTTGCCATGTGCCTAAGGGTGAAAGTGCTGAACTTCTGATATTTGCTATTCTGTGAAGATACCGACATCATGGCCGTGGGAACCGAGTCTGCAAAACCTATCCCCCAGAAAGGATTGGGGAAACGACGCTCGCGCTGTAGGGGTTCTATCCAGAGAGGGCGTTGTTTGCCCATCTTGAGCGTGGAAAACCATGGCCAATGTTGGGCCACTGCATCCGACCCTATAATTACTCCATCGAAACCATTGTTCTTGATGTAGTCGGCCACTTGACTACACATGTGCAGTTCAACACTTTGGTTGAAGATTTCCTCTGCTACAAATTTTTTGTGGGCGATATTCTGAATGGGCAGTGGCTGCTTGCATAGCCGCCTTTTGTATTGCGAGAGTCTCTGTTCTGCGACAGTCTTGCATGATTTATAGTTGATAGCCACCACCTCATGTCCATGATTTGTTAAGTAATTATAGGTGGATGCCGCTTGCAGGTTAGCACCGAAATTGGCAACATCTAAAAATGTCAAGAGGGCTATTTTCATGGTTCCTTAATTATCGTTTGCGTACAAATCCTTTCACTGTTTCCAACCCATCCTTTCCCACAACAGAAGTAATTACTTTTTTTGCCATGTTGACAGCCAGTTTGTCAGCAGACTTCTTTAGGTTTATCATGGTAGTCAGTGCCTTGTTCTCATTGTCTTGGTCGGTGAAGACTTCAAAGATGATGGACTTGCCAGAGCCTGTACTGAGGAAGGCACCCATCTGTTCTTCAAACTCTTCTTTGGTGGAGGCTGTTAGATATTCATACCCCAGGTTTCTTGCATAGTCCTTTACAAGTGTTGGCGATTGCTGACCATAGTGTCCTCCCGCAGAAATGTAGGGGTCAACCACCTCGTTGGAATAGGCTGATGCAGGGTGGATGCAGTTGCGGAACTCCTGTCCTTTTCCATTGTTGACAATCAGTAAACGGATATTTTTCCCTGCGTGACGATTGCCCAGTGCATTCATGTCGTAGAAAAACGCTAAGTCGCCCACTATCCCGAAATATAGTTTTTCAGGGTGGCAGAGGCTGGCACCAATCAGCGAGGATACAGTTCCGTCAATACCAAAACCACCCACATTGCAAAAGCCTGTAACACTGTTGGGTGTCTCAAAGAAGTTCCAAGCACGGAGTGAGTTGAGGATGGCATAGTGCATCACGCTTTCGCAAGGGATTTGGGGCGCCAGCATTGATGCCATCCAGATGTTTGAAAGTGGTATGCTTTCAGGAATGCACTCTGTCAGCGTCTGTACGTCTTTCTTACATTCCTCATAAAAAGAAGTATGTGTCTTTTCCACCTTCAAATTTGAATAAAGAGAAAAGAAATCTAACTCACGCATGTGGAACATCGCCGACAAACTGCGTGAGGCATCCCGCATCACCCCATCTTCGGCCACCCGCCATACCGTTTTCGCCTTGGGCATCAGTGTTTTCATTTCATAACTGCCAGTCAAGTCACCGATGTTTATCATCAAGTCCGCATTGGCTGCTGTAGAGAGATACTGTTTTTGGGCACCGAGGATGGCGCCAAGTATGCGATACTTTCCTCTGTAGTTGCTTGTTTGGTCACAGAGTACGACCCCATTATATTTTTCGCAGAATGAGTCTATTGCGTGGGTTTCATCAGGACTGAAAGGACTGTGTGAACCTACAAAGATGGAAACTCTTTGGGCAGTGATTGCCGGCAGTTTGTCATAAAGTTCGTAACGCTTGATAGTATGAACACGCTTCAATTCTTTTACCGAAAAGTCAAAACTACTTTCTGTTTCCAGATTGATGTGAACAGGGCCTCCACCCTCCTTGCGAAGTGCGTCGATAGCCTGGTTCACCTTCATCTGACAATCCCATTCATCATCGTTGCATCTGACCAAGGGAGCGAAAACACTGAGTTTTACAATGTCGTTTGGCACAGCCGTTCTGTCTATCACTTGTGCGCTCAAGTGACCGATGTGGGACAATGGGCGTGTCGATGTCACAGCCAAGATGGGTAAGCGGCGATAGAAGGCTTCGGTCAACCCTGAAAAGTAATTGCGTGATGCCGTTGCCCCTGTACAGGTCAGTACAACAGGCTCGCCAGATTCTGCCGACAAACCACATGCCATGTAGCACGCCGAGCGTTCATCGATGCAGGAATACATTTCAAAACTGCCATCGTTTTGCAGGCTCATGACAAAAGGAATATTTGTAGTGCCTGGGCTTGCAACTATTTTCTTGATATTGTTCTCTTTTAGCAGACTAATGAGTATCTGGACGTTACGTTCTATGGAATACATTTCTTTCATGTTCCTTCTTTTAATGTTTCGGTAAGATGGTTCTGCGGAGGAAATACTTCAAGCGTTGTTCCCATGTAGGAATTTCTTTCCATGGAGTCCATTCGCCAGTAATTCGGTCATACATGGCATGCTCTCCCCATCCATTTATGTGGAAAGACGGATTTTTCAGGAAGTCTCGAAGGCACTGTTCTATTCCTTGCAGTGTTGGAGTGAATGTTGTCGTGTTGATAAATTCTTTGATGGCAGTGTTATCAAACCGACGGTCATAGTATCGGTCATACAGCACTTGCCATTTGCTGGTCGGAATATCTATTCGGGGGTTCTTACTTATCATCTTCATTTTGGGGGCATGGCCCAGATGTTCCGTCAATACACGGATGTAAAGGTCAAAGATTTCTTGCCATGTGTGGCTCTCATCTACAGTGATGTGAAAAACTCTACCAAGTGCCTCCTTTCTGCCTAGTAGAGCAGCAATGCCACGCGCCACATCATAGCCGTAGGTCATGGTTGTGGTTCTCCTTGCTATATCTTGCGAAAAGACTATTGTGCGTCCGTGTAGTGCTTGATAGAGCCAGTATTCCTTTTCTAACACACCCAGTTGTAGTCTCTGCTCGCTGTAAGTAATGTAGGGGCGTACAATCGTCCAGTTCTTCTTTTCGTGTCTCCTGAGAATGTCTTCCTCCCGTGCTTTGCTCAAGGCGTATTCGTCTGTGGACAAATAAGTTGAGTCATGACACGCATCAAGCAGTCGTGGCGAAGACTCGGCTATTGCGGGTTGGGTGTCGGCATATACCCGCGAAGAGGAAATGAACACATATTGTCGAGTGGATGAAAGCAATTGGTCTATCCTTTCTTCAAAATCATGAGTGCCATAAATCATGAAATCGACAATAGCATCCCATGGGTGCATGGGAAGGATGGAGGCCAAAAACTGGGCATTTTTGGCATTGCCTTGCAGATAGTGGATATTTGTTTCATCCTTGTGAAAGGAACGGGATGTGACAAACACTTGATTCTCAGATTGACTCAACAACTTGACAACGTGCTTGCCCATGGCCCCAGTTCCGCCTAATACGAGTATGAGGTTCTTGTTCATGCCGATTCTTTTATTTGCGAAATTTTCCTATGACCGCTTGCACTTTGTCCTCCACCAGTCTTTTTTCACCCGCATTCAGACCTATCAAGAAAATGATGGAGCAGGAGAACAATGTACTCCACAGCGTTGTGCCAATCATACGGGAAATAGACTGACTAAAGAAAAAAGGAATCATGGCAACCGCCATATAAACAATCAACCCGATAGGGACGACTTTCAGGAGTACTTCGCTGGCATAGCGGTGGATGGGAAGGCCCACTTTCTCTTTTACTATCCTCAGTCGGACAGCCAAAACAAGACAATAGATGATGAAATAGATGATATATGTCCATTCGGGTGTGGCACCTATGTGGTAACTCAGCCACGTCAACGGAAACACCAATGCTCCCACAAGTGTTACACTCACCTGATATTTCTTGATGTCACCTGTTGCCATGATAGCGGTCATGAGAGGGTTGGCCAGCACGTTGTCCATCAGGATGCCGAGTACACTCAAACGAAAGAAAATGACAGCATGGTCGGGAACAGTGTGCAACCAGAGTCCAAAAATGGCAGGAGCCTCAACGACCAGCGGAATGGCGATGAGAAGAAACAGGTAGGTGGAGAATTTGGCACTTCTACAGATAAGCGAGAAAAGATATTCGCTATTACCTGCTGCATAGGACTTCGTAATTTGTGGATTCACGGCAGTAGTGAAACTGTGTACGAACTGCGTGATGGCTGCACCTGCCTGTACGGCAATGCCACGTGCCGCATTGACTGAAACATTAAAGTAGATGTTCATCAAGATGTTGACACCTTGCGTGTTAAGTGTGCCGGCTCCCGCTCCCAAAAAGTTCCATCCAGCAAACTTCGTCATTTCTTTCAGCACAGTTTTGTCGTGAGTGAAACTGTAAGTACACTCTTCAAAATGGCGTTTGCTGTAGATGCCATAAACCATGCGGATGAATGCAGCCTCGGCCAATAAAAGGAGCGCGTAAAAACTTAGGCAGTCTATAGGGGAATAGTTGATAGCATATGCAACCACTAGTTTCAACAGTATATCAAGGATGGAGATATAGGCGTATGCTCCCATTTGCTCATGGGCTATGATGGCTGCATTATAGGGAACACTGATGAGGTTGAACACGAAAATACCCAAAGAACAATGCAGCACGACATTGGCGGCTTCGATTCTTTCCGCTGGTATGTTCATCTCATGGTTCAGAAACCACAGCCCTATCACTTCTGCAATTAAAACGATGAGAAAAGAAATGCCCAACTGTATATTCACGCTTGTGGCGAACACGCTCTTGAGACGCTCCATGTTATTCTTGCCAAGTTCGAAGGTGATGAATCGAGTGATAGCATTGGTCAACGAACCACTCAGTATGGTAAACATGGAAATAATACCACCTACTACATTGAAGATTCCAAAGTCTTCCACTCCTAATGCTTGTAGTATGACTCTGCTTGTGAATAGGCTGACAATCATCAAGAAAGCCATCCGAACATATAGTAGTAGCGTGTTCTTGGCGATACGCTTGTTGTTGGCAGAATTACTAGGCATTATAATCTTTTGTGCTATATATCGGGATAGGTGACCACACTATTGAACCGAAAATGAGAGATGCGGTCTCCTACCCGATAGTTTCAAAGTATAGCGAATGAAAGCCGCGGACTTGCACCCTGGAAAGAATAGTTATAAGAAATGAGTGTAGTATCGTTGGCGTTTTATTAGTTAGGGATGAGGAGTTCGGAATGATGAGTTTTGGGGGGTGAGGTTGGGATGAGGGACGGAGTTGCGACAGAGTCGCAACACACTCGACATGGTGAGGAGAATGTTTGTTTCGTAAGGTGTTGGTGGTTTGAGGAAGAAAGAGGATGCGATGTGGGGCTTTTTGTCTTGCTGATGAGACTTGTGATTACCATAAACCGTAGGTTATGGTTCGTCGATTATAAGTTATGGTTCATCAATTATAGGTTATAATTGGTGAATTGTAAGTTATGTTTTATGGAGAATGTGCGTGTGATGATGTGGTGAATGTAGGTAGGGGCTGATGATGTATGTTGAAGGGGGGTGATGGAGAAAGGGAGTGGGAGGAAAGGGGCTTGTGTGGGGGGAGGGGGAAAGGCTGCGACTGGGTCGCAGCACACTCGACATAGGGGAGGAGGGGGCTGCTCCTGCCGCGTAGGTCGGCAGGGGCAGCGGGTTTATTGGAATTGGGGTTGATATAGTTGGAGGAGGTAGTGGTCTTCTTCGTTGGGGGAGGTGGTGAGGGCGGGGAGGAGTTGGTCTATGATGGGGAGGAGGGTTTCGTCTTGGGTTTCGAGGTAGAGGTGGAGGAGGAGGTGGGTGAGGAGTCTTTTGGGGGAGGGGTTTGAGGAGGATGGGAGGGAGGGCTGCGACTGGGTCGCAGCATACTTGACATGGGGAAGGTGGGAGACGGGAAAACCGTCTCTCGCAAGTGGGAGGAGTTGGGGAAGGAGGGTGGGGAGGAGTTGGTAGGTGAGTTGGGTGGCTTGGAGGAAACGTGTGGAGTTGCGGAAGCCGAGTTGGAGGAGGACGAAGATGGTGAGGAGGTGGTCGGCTTGTTGGATGGGGGTGAGGTGGGGATGGGTTTGGAGGTGGGTGAAGAGGGCGGTGATTGTTTGCTGGGCTTTGTGATAGGCAGCGTTGTAGGACTGGATGGTGATGCCGTCGGGGGTGTCGAGGAGGAAGAGGCGACGGTAGGTGCGGAGACGGAGGGTGTGGAGATGGGAGGGGGTGGGGCGCATGGTGGGGTGGATGGGGTGGATGGGGTGAATGGGGCGTTTTTGGAGATGGGGCGAATGGGGTGGAGGGGGTGTTTTTGGGGGGAGGGGAGGTCTTAGATGGTTTGACGTTTGCGGATGAGGCGGATGAGGCGGCGGAGGGGTTCGGATTTGGGATTGTGTTCCTGCACGTAGGTTTTGGCCTCTTGGCGATATTGGGGGAGGGAGGTGGCGATGTAGAGGGCGGCGTGGAGGTAGGCTCGTATGTCAGTGGCGGCTTTGCTTTCGGGTTTTGAGTTGATGAGGGTGAGTTCGTGGAGGGCTTGTTGGGTCAGGTTTGTTTGGCCTTCTGTATCGTGACGTAGATGGGCACAGATAAGCATGAGGGCGAGTAGGTGGCGACGGGCGGCATCGTTGGCGATGCTGTGGTAGCGGTAGTTGTAGAGGGTGTCGAGGGTGGCTGCATCTTTGGCGGCGGTTTCTTCGGTCTGTTTTCGGTTAATGCGCCGTGAGAGGATGGCGAGGAGTTGTTTCTGCACGTTGTCGATGAGGTGGGTGTCGTTGATGCGGTGGGTGGTGTCGTGGAGGCGGATGATGTCGCGCTCGGTGACATCGTGGAGACGGAGGGTCATGGTGCCAGCGAAGAGGTCGAGGCCGACAATGAGGGTGATGTCACCCTTGGTGTGGACTACTTGCAGGATGCGTGCTTTTTCGCCTCGGAAAGCGGTGGTGTTGAGGATGACTTCTTCGTTTTGGCTGATGTTGTCGATGGCTGGCCAGAGTTCGAAGCGCAGTTTGTAGTTGGTGCAGGTTTCGATGAACTGATCCATCATCCGTTGGGGAATGGTGACACGGTGGCGTTGTTTGTCGTAATAGAAGAGCAGGCGGCCGTAGAGCCGGTTGTTCCAATCTTGGCTGAGAAAGGCAGCGAGGTCGCTTTCTTTGCCTCGGACGAAAATGTAGCGTTTGAGGGCGGTTCGGACTTCGTTGTTGGCTCTGACGCTCTGGCGGTCTTTGGGATTGTAGAGGTTGTCTTTTTCTTCAGTGCTTTTGGCGCGTTCCTCTGTGGACCTGTTGGGGTGTCCGTTGCTGATGCGGCGTTTGAGGAACTGGTAGGGGATGAAGTATTGGAGGCTGTCGGCGTTGTTGTTGATGCGTCGCTGGTTTTCTTTTTTTAGCCGCTCTTCGGTTTCTTTGGGGTCGAAGGTGGTCATGATGAACCATTGGAGGTCATCGTGGGAAAAGGAGGTGGAAGGGTTGTGGGGCATAATTCTCTTTCTCCAGACTCTTTGAGGAGAGTGTGGATAATTACTTTGTTATCAGTTGGTTATGGATGTCAAAACGTTTGTAGGTTTCTGCCAGAATCCCGAAATGGCGTTGTGGTGTACCTTTCTTCTGGCGGGCATCTTAACCTGTCTTTTGCCGCTCAAAATGAGCGATGATTGGCAATTGTGGCCATCTCTATGCGAGAGAGAGCCAGTTCTTCGTAGTTGTATGAAATTCTGTCATATAAGAAGGATGGATGTGAGCAGAAATTTGTAAGTTAAGATGGATTTTTGTAGGATGGAGTGAGTTGTAGAGAAGATAAATTTCATTTTTTAGAAAAAATTCAGGCTCTTTATAACATTTTCGCCGCATTTCTTTCTTCTTTTGCAAATATTACGTACCTTTGCAGCCGAAAAACTGGCTCTCTCTCGCATAGAGATGGTCAGTTTTTTTATGTTCCATCATCATTGAAGATGGTGTGGAGGAGTTGGCGGTTTGCTTTGTCTATTTTGTTGCTTTCGAGGGATTTCAAGTAGGTGCGTGTGGTTTTTTCTGAGTGGTGTCCCATGGCTTCGCTGATGTAGGCGATGGGGATGTTTTGGTGGTAGGCAGCAGTTGCCCACGAGTGGCGTGAAACATAGGAGGTGAGTGGGATGCTCTGGCTCAGCATGAGGGAGAGTGTGTTGAGTTGCTTGTTGTATTTTCGGATGGCTGTACGGTATTCGTGGTAGGCTTCTTGGGTGGTTTGAGCATGCAGGATGGGAAAGAGGTAGGGGGTGCTGGTGGGGTAGCGTTCGATGATGGTCTGCATGCAGGGGAGAATTTCTACCTCAATGGTTTGACCTGTTTTGCGGCGTTCGTAGCGAAGGGTATTGTGCCAGATGTTTTCTTTCTTTAGGAAAGCGAGGTCAACGAAAGTAAGTCCACGGGCACAGAAGCAGAATATAAAGGTATCGCGCGCGAAGGAGAGTTCGCGAAGAGTGCGGTCGAAGGTTTTCCGTTTGGGGTTTTTGCCTATGTGGATGAGACCTTGGCGGATGTCGAGTTGGTGAATGTGGCGGATGAGGTCGGGGGTGACGGCGCGCTTGCGGGTTTTTGCCACGCCGGTATAGACGGTGGCGAAGGGATTGCCTGTGGTCAGTCCCTCTTTGGCTGCCTTGTTGAAGACGGAATGGAGGTTGCGCAGATAGAAGGATGAGGTGTTTTTCTTGATGCCTTGTTGCCAGAGCCATTCCTGATACAGGGTGAGCAGTTCGCTGGTGATTTTGGAGAAGGGGAGGTCTTGCTTGCCTTGTGTCTGGAGGAATCGGGAGAAACTGTGGTGTGTGCTGGTGTAGTTTTGGGCTAACCCGATGTGTTGGCGATTGAACAGTGTTGTGGCTGTTTTGTTCATGTAGGCAAGAATTCTTGAGGTGGTTGATTTGTTGCTCGGGTGGGTTTTCATGTTGTTTTTGTTTTTTAGGTGGAATGGGGGAAAATGAGACGCCCCCTGAAAGTTGTAGGCTTTCAGGGGGCAGGGGGAGGCAACGGGAAAACCGTTGCCCGCAAGTGTGGGGAGGAGGGAGGCAATGGGGAAAACCGTTGCCTGCAAGTGGGGGAGGAGGCTTATTGGTCGGTGTCCTCTTCTTCCTCGTCACTCTTCAGGTCACGCTTGCGGCGGACACTCACTTTCACGTCTTTCTTCTTTTTGCTGACTTTGGCTTCTTTGGCCTTGGCAGGCTTTTCTTCTTTTGCCTTCGTTGGCTTTTCTTCTTTTACCTTGACAGGCTTTTCTTCTTTCACTTCGGCTGGCTTTTCCTCTTTCATCTTTTGTCCCTTTTGGCGAAGTGCTTGCCTGCGGTTGGTGGGGGTGTTGGTTTGTTTGGCAGCGGCAGCTTTTTCTTTCTCTGCTTGTTTGGCAGCGGCAGCTTTTTCTTTTTGAGCTTGTTTGGCTGCTGCGGCTTTTTCTTTCTCTGCTTGTTTGGCTGCTGCTTTTTGGGCTTTCAGGACGGCTGGGGTTTCTTGGGGTTGGGGTGTTGGGGTGGAATGGGCGGATTGGGGTGAATGGGTTGGGTGGGCAGTTTGGGCGGTTTTGGGGGCTTGGGTTGCCTTTTTTGCTTTTGCTTTGGCAGCGGCGGCTTTCCGTTGTTCTATGACACTTCTGGGGTTGTCCATTCGCACCCGTGTTGTTTTGGGTGTGTAGGTTTTGCCTTTGGCCTTGGCTTTGCGGGCTGCCAGTTTGTCCTTTTGGGCTTGGCGACGGGCGCGTTCCAGTTCGCGGTTGAGGCGGAGGACTTCGCGTTCGTCATTTTTCAGTTGGGTGCGGCTGGCACGGGCTTTCTCTTTGGCGGTTTTGATGCGCTCTTTGAGTGTCTGTTGTATGGAGTCGTTGGCGGTCATTGCTCGGGTTGGCACGTTGGTCTGCACTCTGGTTTGTGCAGAGAGGTGGAGGGTGATGCAGCTGAGGATGAGCCAGCATATCATGTGGGTTGTGAGATGTTTCATGTGGGTTTAGGTTTTGTTTCTGGCGGCAAAGGTACGGAATAATTGAGAATTGACAATTGAGAATTGGGAATTTTTGTGAAGGGGAGAATTGTTTTTTGGGGGGAGGGAAGGCGGGGAAACCGCCTTTTGCAAGTGGGAGAGGGGATGGGTGAGAATTGGGATTTTTTTGTGGTTGGGTGGGGTTATTGGGGGGGGATGGTCCATTCGAAGCCGAGCTGGTGGAGGAGTTGGGTGGTTTCTTGGTTGTTGGGCAGGGTGGGGAGGGTGCCGTTGGGGGTGTGCATGGCTTGGTAGTGGAGCAGGGGGACGAGGAGTGTGTGGAGGGAGGGGGTGGCGAGGGCCTTGGTGAGGGCGGCTTGAAATTCTTCGTCGCTGACGGCTTGCAGGTTGCCTTGCTGTTGAAGGAGGGTGGCGAGGGTGAGGGTGTGGGGATTGTAGGGTTGGTGGATGAGGGTATCGGTGGGGTGAGTGGTTAGCAGTCGGATGGCATGGGCTGTCTGGTCAACGGGGGAGCGGTCGATGGGGAGTTGGGCGAGTGACTGCGGATATTGGCTGAGCAGGAGGAAGGCTTGGAGGGTGGCGGCGAGGGTGCCTCGCAATTGGCCCGAAGGTGTGGCGAGGTTGCCGATGCGGAGGATGGTGGCGTCGAGACCCTGTTGGGTGATGGCATCGAGAACGTGCTGTTCGGCGATGGCTTTGGAGTGCAGGTAGGGGTTGGTGGCGTGTGGGTCGATGCTGAGGGTGGAGATGTGGATGAGCCTTGCCTGACGTGCCAGACAGAAGTCGGTGATGTGGTCGGTGCCGCCGATGTTGGTTTGCTCGATGCTCTGGTCGGCGGCAAAGTGTCGTGTGTCGGCGGCACAATGGATGACGGTGTCGATGTGGGCGGGCAACTGATGGGGTGTGAAGGACAGGAGGTCGGATGCGACGGGGATGATGCGTGTGCCGATATGGGCATCGAGGGTCGTGCCGAAGTCTTGGTGCAGGGCTTGGCGCAGACGTTCGGTGGCGTGTTGCTCGTCATTGGCACGGATGAGGCAGTAGGCTGTACCTGTCTCGTGGGTGAGAAACTCGCGGAGCATATAGCGGCCTAAGAAGCCCGTCGAGCCTGTCAACAGCAAAGTGCCGATGGGGGTGCTTTCGTTGCCTCTCAACCGATGTCCCCGATGTCGGTTGACCGATGTCCCCGACGTCGGCTGACCGATGTCCCCGACGTCGGTTTTGGGGGTGTTTCTTTGACTATTGGCCAAGAGACGCGGTGTGGGATGGGTGAATACGTCGCTGTAGGAGAGGGGGATGCCTCGTTGGAGGGCTTCGGCTTGGAGGGTGGCTACGAGGAGGGAGGTGCCGCCAATGTGGAAGAAGTTGTCGGTGGCTCCCACATGGGGTGTGCCTGTCACTTGGGCGAAGAGGTCGCACCAGAGGCGTTCGGAGTCGTTGGCAGGTGCGGCGTGCTCGGTCGGTGCCGTTTCGGGTGTGGGCAATGCGGCATAGTTGGGCTTGCCTGCCGTGGTGAGGGGCATCGATGGGAGCTGGATGAAGTGGTCGGGCACCATGTAGGGGGGGAGCGTCAGGCTCAGTTGCTCGGAGAGCCAAGCGGCGGCGATGGGGCGGTCGGCGGTGAAGTAGGCACAGAGATGTTGCCCTTTGTCGGCAATGAGGACTGCTGCCTGCCGGATGCCTTCTGTTTGAGTGAGGTGCTGCTCTATTTCTTCGGGTTCTATGCGGTAGCCATGCAGTTTCAGTTGCCGGTCTTTGCGGCCGATGTATTCCAGCTGACCGTCATCGTTCCATCGGGCAAGGTCGCCTGTGTGGTATGGGTCGTCTTGGCAGTTGGCGGCTTTCTGAGGGCCGGAAAGGCATAGTTCGCCCACTTCGCCTTGGGGAAGGAGGTGGCCGTGATGGTCGAGGATGAGGGCTGAAAGGTTGGGCAGAGGGCGGCCGATGGGGGGAGGTGGGGCAACGGGGAAACCGTTGCCAGCAGGGGAGGGGAAAGGAGGGGCAATGGGGAAACCGTTGCCAGCAGGGGATGGGGAAGGAGGGGCAATGGGGAAACCATTGCCGGCAGGGGAGGGGGGGAGGCGGTAGTAGGTGGCATCGACGGTGAATTCGGTGGGACCGTAGGTGTTGAAGACACGGGGATGGGTGGTGGGCCATTGGGTGAGGCGTTCGCCGCCGAGGCAGAGGTAGTCTTGGGGAAGGGGGTAGCGTTGTGCCAGGAGGAGTCCGAGGTGGGTGGTGTAGCAGCCGCCGGTGATGTGGTGGTCGAGGATGAACTGGTATATCTTGGCAGGGTCGTGTCGGATGGCTTCGGGCATGATGTGGACGCTGCCGCCTACGGTGAGCACGGGGAAGAGGTCTTCGACCGAGGCGTCGAAAGCGACGGATGAGTGGCAGCTGATGCGGCTGTGGGAGGTGAGTCCGAAGAGGTGGACGATGGAATGGACGAGGTTGAGCAGGGCACGGTGGAAAATGGGTATGCCTTTGGGACGGCCTGTGGTGCCAGAGGTGTAGATGATGTAGGCGAGGGAAGAGGGGGAGGGGGAGCTGGGGAGGCTGCGACTGAATCGCAGCGCGCTCTGTGGGGGAATGGGGGGAAGGCTGCGACGGAATCGCAGCGCGCTCTTTGGGGGGATGGAGGGGAGTGGTGGGGCTTGGGTGGCTTCTCTGATTTGTTGCTTGCGGGCTTCGGGCCATTCGGCATCGAGGGGCACATAGGCTGCCCCGATGCGCATGATGGCGAGGGCTTCGACGAGGAAGGCGGTGCATTGCCCTGTGTCGATGACCACACGGTCGCCTGCTTGCACTCCCTGCTGGAGGAGGTGAAGGGCGTGGGTGGCGGAGCGTTGGTTCAGTTCCTCGTAGGTGAGGGAGGTGGTGCCGTCGGTCACGGCGAGGGCTTGGGGGGTGCGTTGTGCCTGTTGGAGGAAGAGGCTGACGATGGTTTGGGAGGTGTCGTAGTGGAGTTGTTCTCCTTGACCTAAGAGGCGGAGGGCTTCTTCTTCATCTGAGGTGAGGATGGAGAGGTCGGCGAGGGTGCTGTCGGGATGTGCCATGAGGTTTTCAGCGCAGGTGATGACGGCCTTGGCGAGGGTGCAGAGCCGTTGCTGTGTCCAGAGGGCTGAACTGGCTTCGGTGCGCACTTCGTAGTGGGTGCTGGATTGATAGATGATGCAGCTGAGGTCGTTCTTGGTGGTGCCTTGCGTGAGCTGATAGCCGTGGGTAGTCATGCCGCCGGTGGTGGTCTGTTCGAGGATGTGTGTGCCTTGGAAGGCGAAGGTGATGGCGGGTGTCTTGTGGAGGTCGCGGCAGAGGTGGGTGAGGGGGTAGGTGCGGTGGCGCATGGTGCTAATGAGCCATCGGCGCAGTTGGGCGATGAAGTCGAGGGGAGACTGTTGCTCGTCGGTGTGTACCAGCATGGGGGTGGAACTGACGAACATGCCGTATGCCTGTGCTAATCGTCGGTCGGTGCGTCCATGGTTGAGGGCAACGAATGCGACGGAGTCGGTGTGGCTCAGTCGTGACAGCACGATGCTGAAAGCTGCCATGAAGAGATGGGCGGGCGAAACTTGGTGCAGTTGGCACCATAGGTCGAGACTCGCGGCATCGGTGGTGGCGGTGGCATTAAGGCGCTGCCCCCAAGGGGTGGATGTTCTTGCGGAGAGGCTGGTGAAATCGAGGTCGCAGAAATGCTCTTGGTAGAACTGCCTGTCGCGCTGGTATTGTTCGCCCTGCATCTCTGTTTGCTCAGCCTCGGCATGTTGGTAGAGGCTGTAGGGGTGAACTTGCAGGGGCTTTCCCTGATAGGCGGCTGGCAGGTCTGTATTGAGGAAGGATTGGGAGAGGGTGAGTCCGTCGGCAATGAGGTGGTGCATGTCGTAGAGCAGGTAGTGGTGCTCTTCGGTCTCGATGACTTCGAAGCGGACGAGGGGCTGACCTGCCAAAACGACAAAAGGACGCACGAAGCCACGGTTGATGTAGCTTTGTGCGTCCTTTTCAGATAGTTGACGATGTGTGTAGGGGAGGGGAAGGGAGAGGTTGGCCCATTGGCGCGGTTCTCCGTTGGGGAGGGTGGTGAACTGTGTGTGCAGTTCGGGACGGTTTGCCCAAATGCTATGCAAGGCTTGCTCCAACCTGTCGAGGTCAATGCTTCGGGGGAAGGGAACGACCGCTGGAAGGTTGTAGGCAACGGATGTGGGGTCTGCCATCCATGCGTGATAGACCCCCATCTGGGCTTGCAGGAGGGGATGGGTGAGCAAAGGGCTTTGAGGTTAGCGTTTAGAGTTTCTCCACCAACTGCACAAGGTGGTTGCTGTTAGAGCCTTTGATGAGGATGAGAAAACCTTGAGGCTTTTCAGTTGCAATGGCTGCCTTCACCTCTTCAACGTTGGCGAAAAGACGATAATGCGCGGGATGGGCGGTTTGGGCAAAGTTGTCGCCCACCAACCATACTGTCTCGAATCCGCATCCGCCTAACAAATCAATCACTTTCTGGTGCTCTTCTTCTGACACATCGCCCAATTCGCCCATCTGTCCGAGAATGCACATCTTGTGGTCTGCGTTGATGAGCTGGAAATTGTCGAGTGCTGCCTTCATGCTGGTGGGGTTGGCGTTGTAGGCATCGACCACGAGGCGGTTGTGGGGCGTGAGGGTGAGTTGGCTGCGGTTGTTCGAGGGGGTGTAGGCTTCGAGTGCCGCACAGATGTCGGTGGCTGGCACCTGGAAGTAGGTGCCGATGCAGGCGGCGGCAAGGGCGTTGTCGAGGTTGTAGGAGCCGATGAGTTGGGTCTGGATGGTTCCTCCTGTCTTTGTGGGCTTTGCGGTTTCCCACTCTAACTTCAAGAAGGGGTTGCACTCCACAAGTTTACCTTTCACCAACAGGTCGTTGGCATCGGTCTGTCCGTACTTGATGAGTTTCAGTCCGTTGCTGATGCCCTTAAGATGCGGGTTGTCGTTGTTGATGAAGACGGTTCCTTCTGTTTCACGCAGGAAGTCGTAAAGTTCGCCTTTGGTGCGGATGACTCCCTCGAAGGAGCCGAAGCCCAACAGGTGTGCCTTGCCCACGTTGGTGATGATGCCGTAGTTGGGTCGGACGATGTTGACGAGTGTCTTGATTTCGCCAGGATGGTTGGCACCCATCTCGATGACAGCCATCTGGTGTTCGGGCGTCAGTTGCAGCAGGGTCTTGGGCACTCCGATGTGGTTGTTGAAGTTGCCTTGGGTGTAGAGCACGTTGTACTTCTGCTTCAGCACCGTGGCAATGAGTTCTTTTGTGGTGGTCTTGCCGTTGGTGCCGGTGATGCCGATGATGGGGGTGCCCAGTTGTTCGCGGTGATACCGTGCCAGTTGCTGCAGGGTTTCCAGCACGTTGTCGACCAGCAGCAGTCGGTCGTTGCTTTCTTCGGCATACTCTTTCTCGTCGATGACGGCATAGGCAGCTCCTTTCTCCAGAGCGGCTTTGGCATAGGCATTGCCGTTGAAGGTCTCGCCTTTGAGGGAAAAGAAGATGGCACCTTCTGGCACATCGCGGCTGTCGGTAGTGATGGTGGGGTGTTGGAGGAATAGTTTGTATAAGTCTTTGATTTCCATGTGAGTGTTTCGCCCAATGTGTGGGCGGGTTATTTCAGTGCATTTATCAGATAGCTTTCCAGTTCGTTGCTGGCGAGTCGAAGGTGAAACTCGCCTCCTTGTGCCACGCTGATGGCTCCCGTCTCTTCGCTTACGATGATGGCAATGGCGTCGCTCTGCGAGGTGATGCCGAGTGCGGCACGGTGTCGTAGTCCCAGTTCTTTGGGAATGTTGAGGTTGTGGCTGACGGGGAGGATGCATCCAGCAGCCATGATGCGGTTGTGGCTGATGATCATGGCTCCGTCGTGGAGTGGGGAGTTCTTGAAGAAGATGTTCTTGATGAGTTCGGTGCTGATGTTAGCATCGATGGTTTCTCCCGACTTGATGATGTCGTTGAGCGACATATCCCGTTCGATGATGATGAGGGCACCCACCATGTTCTTGCTCATGTTGTCGCATGCCAGCACGATGCGCATGAGTTGCTGGTCCACGTGCTCCTCTTCTATGCCCTGCTTGCGTTTCATGAGGTAGCGGGTGATGAACTTCATCTGTCGGTGTGAACCGAGTGTGAGGAAGAACCGCCTGATTTCTTCTTGAAAGAGGATGATGAGGGCGATGACACCCACGCTGACCAACTTGTCGAAGATGCTGCCCAGGAGTTTCATCTCCAACATTTGTGACACGACAATCCATGTGACCACGAACACCAGAATGCCGTAGAAGATGTTAAGTGAACCTGATGTTTTCATCATGCGCCATGTGTAGTAGAGCATGGCTGCCACCAGCAGGATGTCGATTGCGTCTTTTAAGCAAAATTCAAACACGGGAGTTGACAGTTTAGAGTTGGGGTTGACAGTTTATAGTTGAGGGTCTTGAGGAAGGAGTTGGGAGATGAGTTGGGTGACTTCCAATGCCGCTTTCACATCGTGTACTCTAAGGATGTTGGCTCCTTTTGTCAGTGCAATGGTGTTCAGCACGGTTGTTCCGTTCAGGGCCTCTTGGGGAGTGGTGCCGAGCAGGTGGTAAATCATGCTTTTGCGCGACACGCCTACCAGCAGCGGCAATTCAAACACCTGGAGCATCTCTTGGTGGCGCAGCAGTTCGTAGTTTTGGTCAAGCGTTTTGCCGAAGCCATAGCCAGGGTCGAGGATGATGTCCTTTTGTCCGAGGTCTCGAAGTTGCTGCACTTTCTTGGCGAAATAGAGCATCACTTCCTTCAGCAGGTCGTCGTAGCGAGGGGCTTGCTGCATGGTCTTCGGGGTTCCCTTCATGTGCATGAGGATGTAGGGAACGCCCAGTCTTGCCACTGTGGTAAACATCGCAGGGTCGAGTTCTCCTCCCGAAATGTCGTTGATGATGTCTGCCCCCAGTTCCTCTACAGCCATCTTCGCCACATCGGCACGGAAGGTGTCCACGCTGAGAGGCATGTTGGGGGCTTCTTCCCTTACGACCTTCAGTCCTCGTCTCAGACGTTCCATCTCTTCTTTGGGCGAAACGTCGTCGGCACCGGGGCGGCTGGAGTAGGCACCCACGTCCATCATCGTGCCTCCCTCGTCTGCAATCTGGCGCACACGCTTTCTGATGGCCTCCTCGGTCTGCACCCGGCTCGCTGCATAGAACGAGTCTGGGGTGAGGTTGAGGATGCCCATCACTTGCGGCTTAGACAGGTCGAGCAGATGACCATGAACGTTTAGAACGACCATTTTAAGGCTAAGGTTGGGTTGATGAACGTGTCGCGGTTGTTGTAGGTGTTATAGATGAAGTTGTGGCTGATTTCCACCTCGGTGCCGATGCTCAGGTTCACGTCTTTCATGCTGGGCAGGCTGTTGAAGTTGAACCAGAACTGCGGCTCGGTCAGGATGACGAGTTGACCGTGTCTGTTGGCTTTCTCACCTCTCCAGAAATCGATGAAGCCCGAGAAGGTGCAGGCCTTGTGGGCAAAGGTGGTGCTCCACACGCCTGTCAGCTGAAGGCTGGCATAGGAGCGGGTGTCGCTATAGCTCTTGAAGTACTGCTTGTACATGAGTTGCACAGAATAGGTTTTCGAGAAGTCTTCAGAATGTCCGTTCCATGCGGCACCGATGAGTCCAGCCTGCTGGAAGCTGTTCGTGCGTCTGAGTCCGCCGTTATACTCGATGTGGGCAGCGAAGGGTGAGCTCTTGCCCAGGTTGAACTCGCGTGAAATCTCGGTGTAGGCTCCTTCGGTGAATCGGCGGTTCAGGTCTATATCTACAAAGTAGTACCATGAACCCCACTTGTCGGCCTTGAACTGTTCCAAGGTAATGGTCACCTTTTGGCGGTTGGACTCCTCGTTGGGATAGAAGTGTCGGCCGAAGTCGTAATGAACTTGGATGTTTTGTGCCTGGATGCCAAGAGCGGCGATGAGCAGGATGGTGAAAAGAGTAAATTTTTTCATATTTTATTGGTTGGTTTGTTTTGTGTCTTGTTATGGATTTTCTGGATATTCTTGTTTATCTGGATTTTCTGGCCTTTCTAGCTTTACTAGTTTTTAGGCGTTGAATTGTTCGATGTCGATGTCCATGCGGTGGGGGAGGATGGCGTTGAGCAGGATGCCCACGATGGCGGAGAGTGCCAAGCCTGAGAAAGTGATGGGGCCGATGGCGATGGCATCGTTGGCTCCATATTTCACGCCGATGGCGATGACGAGGATGAGGGCGGCGATGATGATGTTCCGCATGGAGGAAAAGTTGATGTGTGCCTCGACCATGTTGCGGATGCCGACAGCCGAAATCATGCCGTAGAGAATGAGTGACACACCGCCGATGGTGGCGGCTGGCATCAGTCCCACGAGGCAGGCGAACTTGGGGCAGAAGCTCAGCATGATGGCCAGCACGGCTGCCAGACGGATGACGCGGGGGTCATACACCTTCGTGATGTTCAGCACCCCCGTGTTTTCGCCGTAGGTGGTGTTGGCTGGTGCACCGAAGAGGGAGGCCAGTGCCGTAGCAATGCCGTCGCCCGTCAGGGTGCGGTGCAGTCCCGGGTCAACCAGAAAGTTCTTTCCCACTGTGCCTGAGATGGCGCACATATCGCCGATGTGCTCCATGATGGTGGCAAAGGCGATGGGCATGATGGCGATGATGCTCGACAGGACGAGCGATGAGTCGGGATGGTCCAGCACAGCCAGAATCGTGTTCTCGCGAGCCACAGGAAGTCCTATCCATGCTGCCTCATTGAGGGCGCTGAAGTCCACCTTGCCCATACAGGCGGCCAGACCGTATGATGCGATGACTCCCAGCAGGATAGGCACAATCCTCACGATGCCCCGTCCCCACATGTTGCTTGCAATGACTACCACGATGGCCACCATCGAGACCAGCCAGTCGCTGGTCACATTTGTGATGGCCGACCCCGACAGGCTCAGGCCGATGGCCACCACCATGGGTCCCGTCACCACTGGCGGGAAATACTTCAGGATGCGTTCGGAACCAAACCACTTGATGAGTCCTGCCATGACGAAATAGCACAGACCGGCACACGCCACACCGATGCAGGCGTAGTCGAGCGAGAGCGACTCCGGCAGTCCTCTCTCCATGCCCATCTGCTTCAGCGACAGGTAGCCGCCGATGAATGCAAACGAACTGCCCAAAAAGGCGGGCACCTTCATTTTCGAGATGAAGTGGAACAACAGTGTGCCGATGCCTGCAAATAGCAGCGTTGACGACACGGCCAGCCCCGTGATGGCTGGCACCAGAATCGTGGCGCCAAACATGGCGAAGAGGTGCTGCACTCCCAGCACACCAAACTTCACTGGCCCTAATTGTCGGGCATCATGAATGCCCAATAGCGAATCCATTTCCATAAACTACATCAAAATATATCTCAGCGTGAAGATGATGGCCAGCACCACGAGTGTAGGGTTCAGGTTCGACCACTTCCGGGCAATGGCGTTCAGAGCCACATAGGAGATGATGCCCAGCAGGATGCCGTCGCTGATGCTGCTTGCCATAGCCATGGCAAACAGCGTGATGAAACTCGGCAGACCCTCCTCATAGGAGTTGAAGTCGATGTGTACCACGCGCATGAACATCATCAGTCCCACGATGATGAGCGTGGGACTCGTCGCCGCCGACGGAATGGCGAGGAACAGTGGTGAGAAGAACAGTGCAATGGCGAAGCATACGGCAATGGAAAACGAGGTCAGACCTGTGCGGCCGCCTTCGCCAACGCCAGCCGCCGACTCCACATAGGTGGTTGTGGTCGAGGCACCCACACATGCCCCCACCGTGGTTGCCACGGCATCGGCCATGAGCGCTCTGTTCACTCCGGGAATCTTGCCGTCACCCTGCACCATGCCAGCCGAACCCATCACTCCGATGAGGGTGCCCAGCGTGTCGAACATGTCGATGAACAGAAACGTGATCACCACGAGCAGCATGTCGAGTGTGAAGATTTTGTCCCACTCAAACTGCAGGCACAGCGGCGACACGTCGGGCGGCAAGCCCACAATGCCTTCCATGTGTGTCTCTCCCATCGGGATGCCGATGAGCGTTGTGGCGAGAATGCCAATGAGCAGCGCGCCCTTCACACGGTAGATGAGCAGCGCCGCCGTCAGCAGGATGCCCACAATGCAGAGCAGGGCAGACCCGCTGCCCAGATTGCCCAGTGTGATGAGTGTAGCCTGATTGTCCACGATGATGCCCGAATTTTTCAGTCCCAGCGAGGCGATGAACAGTCCGATGCCCACCGAGATGGCGGCCTTCAGCTGCATGGGGATGGCGTTCACCATCATCTCGCGAATCCTTGTCGCGCTCATTACGATGAACAGCAGCCCCTCCAGCAGGATGGCAGTCAGCGCAAACTGCCACGTGTAGCCCATCGTCAAGCACACCGTATAGACAAAGAAAGCGTTCAGACCCATGCCAGGGGCGAGTCCGAACGGCATTTTCGCATAGATTGACATGACCAGTGTACCCACCACCGCCGCTATCACTGTGGCGGTGAACACGGCAGGGGTGTCCATGCCCTGTGCAGCCAGAGCCGAGAAGATGTTGGGGTTTACGGCCAGAATGTAGGCCATCGTCAGAAACGAAGTCACCCCCGCCAGCAACTCCGTCTTCACCCGGTGCTTTGTTTTGTCGAAGCCGAAAAGTTTCTCAAGTACCATCATGGAAAAAATCTTCAAAAAAAGCGTGAAACAATTTCGACGGCAAAGGTACAACATTTTTTTTGCATAAGAAAAGAATGGGGGAGAAATGTAAAAAAAAGTAAAGGGGGAGAGGAAGGGGCGGAGACGAGGGATAGGCGTTGTCTTGTCAGCCCTATACTCCTTGCCACATTTGTACATGCCCCATGTAGCAGTTGCTGCACACCCCTATGTAGCAGTTGCTACACCGCCAGTGTAGCATTTGCTACATCGCCAGTGTAGTAGTTGCTACACCGCCAGTGTAGCGTTTGCTACACTCGGCTCCTCATTTTTGTGTGGCATCCACTTTCCCCTCTGCCGAGAGCGGTGTGGGGCGTTCAGGGCTTGCCTTCTCCCTTCCACCTTGTTACAATTCACTCTTTTTCGCACTTTTTCCTGTCTGAAAAACAGCCTGTTGCGCCTCCGCTGCTGTAACATCCTCTTGTTTCGTTGCAGAATCTTTTGTACCTTTGCATTCGTATTTAATCCATCACACTTTTTACCCAACATGAAAACCTGTTGCACATTATTTGTTTTTATTGCGCTTTGGCTGCTTCCATCGGGGATGAACGCTCAGCACCTAAACCTGTCCGATTCGGTTGTGATAGGGTCGGATGAGTATGTGAACCTTGTGCGCCTGATGCAGAAGGTGTGGCACTTCAACCACGAGGTGCCACAGGAGAAAGTGTATCTGCACTTCGACAACACCGGCTACTTCAAGGGAGAGAAGATGTGGTTCAAGGGCTATGTGGTGCGCACGGACACGGGACAGCCCACCGACATGAGCAGTGTGCTCTATGCTGAACTAGTGGATCCCAGCGGAGAGGTGATTCAGAAGCGGAAACTCTACATCGACAAGGGGGAGGCTGTGGGCGACTTCTCGCTCGACACGCTCTATGTGACGGGCTTCTATGAGGTGAGGGCCTATACACGCTACATGATGAACTGGGGAGGAACGGGGATTTACTCGCGTGTGTTTCCCATCTTCAAGCAGCCACGTCAGGAGGGGGACTATTCGCGCATGGAGATAGACCGTTTTTCCTACCGCAAACGTCAGCCAAACTATCGTGAGGTGCCCTATGAGGTGATGGCGGAAACGGATTCCGTGAAAAAGCAGAATCAGTTGAAGATGAAACGTCTGCCTCACGGGAAAGTGCATGTGAACTTCTATCCGGAAGGAGGAAATCTGGTGGAGGACTTGCCGGCGAGGGTGGCTTTTGCCGTGAACGACGATATGGGAAGGACTTTCGATGCAGAGGGGGTGATACTGGATGAAGAGAAGCAGTTGATGGGTGGGGCGGTCACCTTCAGGGATGGGTGCGGCTATTTTGACCTCACGCCCGACGATGAGCCGAAATACTTGCGGCTGACCACCGCCGACGGTAAGCAGCAGGAGTTTCAGTTGCCAGAGGCGATGCCGGAGGGAATCAGCCTGATGCTCAACACGCTGGGCGACCCCGATGTGGTGGCGAACCTGTCGGCTTCGCTGACGATGCAGGACCGCTTGATTGGCTATACGCTGATGCACGATGGGCGCATCGTGATGTGCGACACGCTGCTGTGCCGACCTCAGATGGCGCTGAAGTTTGCCCGCGAGGATTTGCCGGAAGGGGTGAACCAGTTGACTTTCTTCGATGCAGAGGGTCATGTGCTGGCTGAACGACTCTTTTTCATCTGCCCGAAGAGAAGCACGGAACATCGGGTGGCTATAAGCACTCCTACCGACCACCTCGTGCCGTGTGGCAAGGTGCGTCTGGACATTCAGGCTCAGCCTCATGCAAGCCTTTCCCTCTCGGCTATGGACTTTGCAACAATGACGAATGGCAAGGAGGGGAACATGCTGACGTGGATGCTGCTGTCGAGCGAACTGAAGGGTTACATCGCCAAGCCAGAATATTACTTTGAGAGCGATGACCGCGAACACCGCATCATGGCCGACCTGCTCATGATGGTGCAGGGATGGCGACGCTATCGGTGGGACTTGATGGCGGGCAACGAGCGGTTCAGGCGGATTTATCCCATAGAAGACCAACTCTACATCAGCGGTACCGTCATGCAGCGGCGGAGGGATGTGCCAGTGGTGAATGAACGGTTGCGCGCCTATCTGTTCATCAAGAACGAACATTCGCCTATGGGCGAGTGGATGTATGGCGACTGCGTGACCGACAGCGTGGGTGGCTTCGCCTTTGCCATGCCGAATGCGTGGCATGAGTGGAACTTGCAGTTGATTCTACGCGATGCCTATGACTTCGGCGTTGGAAAATCAGGGAAAGTGGGTGTGAATGATTCTCGGCAGGACTATCGGGTGATGCTCGACCGCCACTTTGAGCCTCAGCCTCGTTGGCTCTCGCCGTATGAGACTGACACGTTGGCGAGGGTGCGCCCCAATCTCTATGCAGAGGTGCCCGACTCGGTGTTTGAGGACTTGCAGGACGTGCAGCTGCAGCGGCGCACTCATGTGCTGAAGGAAGTGAAAGTGCGTGCCCGTCGTCGCATCTTCGATGATGCCAGGGCTGCATGGGAGGACGAAAGTCAAGGTCGCCATTTGGCCAGCATCCACTATAATGTGGATAGGGAAGTGGACCGCATCTACGATAATGGGGGCATGATACCAGGTATCTATGAGTGGCTCTATGAGCGCAATCCGCTTTTCCACGCCTCAGGCACCGACCGCTATCTGCCCACTCAAGCCAAGGATAACATCGAGAAGGTGAAACTCGACAAGCGTGATGCCGAAGAAATCATCGATTATGGCAATCCGTTCAGCAACCTCAACGCCTACAAGGAGGGTGTCATCTATCAGACTCACCTGACGGGCACAACGGTGAAACGCTCGAAGCAGGGGGCACAGGTGTACGAAGATGGTTTGAGCTACAAAGGCCGTCCCATCATCTGGATTCTCAACAATAGTTATGCTGGCATCACCTCCACCACCGACATCCGCATCGGCTATCTGTTGGTGCATGATGGCTCCGTCGAGGAGTTCCCCACTTTCATCGATGAGGTGAAGTCCATCTATCTGTCTGAAGATGTGAATGCCGCCGACCGCTATGTGTATTGTCCCGACCTGAAAGGGAAAAGCCCCGTGACAGTTTTTGTCTATACGCACCATCAGTTTCCGTGGAAGAAGAACGGCTTGCGCAAGACTTACTTTCAGGCCTATGATAAGCCCGACACCTTCGAAATGGACGACTACAGCAAAGTGCCGCCCATGGAGGACTTCCGTCGCACCATTTTCTGGAAACCTGATGTGAAGACGGATGCCAACGGGCATGCAACACTTGAGTTTTGGAATAATTCTTCCGCTCGTCGTCTCTTCATCTCGGCTGAAGGCATGACGGCTGAAGGTGTTCTTTTGACTAATGAATGAGAATGACTGATGAATGAGAATATGGAATGGTGGATTCTGGTTTGGGTGGCCTTATGGGGCATCTGCTCACCGGCTGAAGCGCAAACTCCGATGCTGCGCGAGCGGGTGACATTGAAGCACGATAAACCTCAGGGATGTGAATGGGGAGATACGCTCCACTTTGAGGCTTTTGTGGAACGTGAAGGGAAAGAGGGTGCCACCGACTATAGCCGTGTGCTCTATGTGGAACTTCTGAGCCGCCAAGGCTATGTGGTAGTGCGAAAAAAATTGCCCATCGTGGACGGATGGGCAAAGGGAACGCTATGGGTGGATAGCCTTTACGGGTCAGGCTTTTACGAGCTGAGAGCCTACACGAGATACATGACAAACTGGAATGATTGCCAGTATTTCAGTCAGGTGGTGCCTGTGTGGGTGCCAGAGCGGCTGTTGAAGAAACCTCTGAAGGAAGGGGAACGCTGCCTCCGAACCTACTCCTCCCGAATGGTGAGCGAGAAATCACCTATAGCCGAACGGGTTCGCCACTATCGCGACACCATTTTTGCGCTCACACAACCAGTGGAGAAGAACCTGATGGTGTTTGGACATATCGAACCGAAATACAAGAACCCGACTGAGACTGACAAACGGTTGGGCAACCGTCGGCTGCTGATGATGGTCAATCAGGGGGAAAAGCGTTTCGGGGGATCTGCTGAAACAGATTCAATGGGACGATATGCCTTGTTTTTCCCCGATATGCAGGGCGAATGGAATTTGCGCATTCGTGGACCGAAAGGAGTGGATTGGAGCCGATGGCGGGTGATGCTCGATGAATTATTTGCCCCCCATCCACGCTACTTGCTGGCTGATGAGTTGGAACCGAAGAACTTCGGACTGAAAAAATGGAAAAACGAGAAAGGGGATGAGAAATGGACAAGTTGTTTCATCGACTGCAACGAAGCCACCCTCGCCATGAAGAACAGCAGTTACATCCCCACAGGCTTCTATGCCTTTTTGGGCAGGGCCGATAACCGCTTTGAGCGTACGACGGGTGTGGCTTCGCCTATCATTCTCAATGTGGCGCGTGACAGTGCCTACCACAAGTATATAGACCTCGAACTGATAGGTCACGACTCTACCGACCCGCGAACGGTGTGTGTGGATGGACCGAGTTTCAATGGGCGCCCCATCGTTTGGATTGTCAATGGGGCTTATCGCTTGGTCACAGGGCTGAAAAAGGAAATCACGGATTTTGAGGTGTTGCGCCCCACCCGAAAGTCGATGCCGCTTTATGCGGATGAGGTCAAACGGGTGTTCATCACGGAGAATCCAACGGCTTTCCTTCCCTATGTGCGCTGTTCGGTCTTGGAGAAGAAACGCCCTGTGACGGTGTTTGTCGAACTGAACGCTCACTTCGTCTATGACGATTCAGGCCTGATGAATACGTCTTGGGAAGGTTTTTCGGAGGAGTAGTTCAAGGTTTGGAAAAGTACAAAAAAAGGCTGGCAGTCAAGCGTGTGTCGTTGCTTGACTGCCAGCCTTTTTAGGATTGGAAGTTGATGATTATGAATTAGAATTTGAGATTTGAGAACCTCGGCGTAGTCAATAAAGAACCTTTAGCATTCGGCGTAGCCAATTAAGATTTGAAAGTTGAAATCGCCCAGTGCGTGGACTGGCAGCGCATGAGCTGGTGGCTATAGGTTTTCCAGCCGTTTTTTGGCGGGTTCGTATCCTTGCTGGGCTGCACGGAGGAACCACTGCTTGGCTTTGGCGCGGTTCTTTTCGGTGCCAATGCCTTGTTCGTACATGATGCCGATGTTGTATTGTGCAGCTACATGACCTTGTTCTGCGGCGAGGTCGTACCAATGGAAGGCCTGGCTGTAGTTCTTGCCCACGCCTTGCCCTTGGTAGTACATGATGCCGATGTTGTTCTGTGCATCAGCATCGCCCTGCTCGGCTGCCATGCGATACCACTTCATGGCTTCCTTGTGGTTGACGGGTGTGCCGAGTCCGGCTGAGTAGAGCACTCCGAGGTTGTACTGCGCTACGGCATCGCCTGCTTCGGCGCGTGGGCGGTACTTCTTGATGGCTTCAGCATACTTTACCTTGTCCTTCGAACTGAGTTTCTCCTTGTCCTTCCCATTCTTTTTCTTTCCACTGGGCAGGGACTGGAGTATATCGTTGGTGGCAGGACGTTCGACGATGAGGGGTGGCAGGTTGTCAAGTTGCTTGGCGGCGAGGTCGTACAGCTGTTGAGCCTTCACCGTGTCGGGGTCCACACCGAAGCCTTCGATGTAAAAGAGCGAGAGGTTATACTGAGCTGTGGGTTCGCCCTTCTCTGCAGCCATGGTGAACCACTTGATGGCCTCGGCGTAGTTTTGTTCCACGTCGTACTGTCCCGTTGAGTAAACGATGCCGAGGAAACACTGGGCGTCCACGTTGCCCTGCTCGGCAGCAGCGATGGCACTTGGAATGTCTGGTTCGTCATCGGTCTGCACGTTGTCCTGAGCGCGGAGACAGATCGGGAAGATGAGAAGCAGTGATAGGATGAGTGATTTCATACGTGTGATGTTATTTAGGTTCTGTGGAAAAGTCTTTGGAAAAAGTTGGGCCGTTTTTCTGTGAGATGTGCCACCGCCACGGCGATGTTGTCGTGACCGCCTGTGTTGAGTGCCTGTTGGAGGAGTGCCTGACAGCACTTGTCTGCTTGATGGGCACAGGAACTGGCTGTGTGCAGGATGGCCTCGTCGTCGGCATAGCCACAAAGACCGTCAGTGCATAAGACGAGCGTGCTCTCTGCTTTGGTGGGCAGGGTGGTCACCTCTGGCTCAGAAGAGCAATCCACGTCGCCGAGGGCACGGGTGATGATGTTGGCATCGGGATGGGTCAGGGCTTCCTTGGCTGTGATTTGCCCTTTGTCAACAAGCTCCTGTACGTGGGAGTGGTCGTGGGTGACAGCACGCAGACCGTCTTGCGTCGTGTAGATGTAGCATCGGCTATCGCCACACCAGGCGATGTGGGTATGTTGGGGCTGCACCCATGCGATGACGATGGTGGTGCCCATGCCGACGGTGTGGAAGTCGCTCTGGATGTGTTGTTCGATGGCTTCGTCGGCTCGCTTGATGGCTTCGCGAAGGAGGTCGGCGCTTGCCTCTTGCGAATGGATGGCCTTTTCAGCGGCTTCGGGTGTGAGGGTGTTGCCCACGGTTGTGGTGGCTATGGCCGATGCCACCTCGCCTGCATTGAAGCCGCCGATGCCGTCGGCCACCATCAGGACTGCACCGAGCGGGCCAAGAGAACCATTGGTCTGGATGTTTTCATTCGTCCATCTGGGATGGGCAAGGTCGATGCAGATGGCAAAGGCATCCTCGTTGTTGTCGCGTTCAAGCCCTGGATGGGTGGTAGCGGAGATGGCGATGTTCATAGTTCAATATTCTATATGTCGAGGACGGGGCGGTTAATCTTCTTCTCGGGTGTTGGAGCAGGTTGCTGTGGATTGGCTCTGACTCTGCTTTCTATCCTCACGGCTGGCCTACGTGCTGCGGCCGCCTGTTGAGCCTTTGCCTTGTTGTAGTCAACCTCGAAGGGGTAGGTCACGGGTGGACATCCTGCCTCGGTCACTTTCACGTTGATGGTGTTCTTGCCTTCTTTCAGGTCGGACACCAGACAGCGGTAGTGTGTCTCTGACACCTTGGTCAGTGTGGCCTTGTGGCCAACGGAGTGTACGTCCACGTCGTATGGCACGGGGGATTCGCCTTTCAGTCGTGCAGCTGTGATGTTGAAGGTGAAGGTCAGGTCGCCGTTGGCAGAGAAGATGGTCTTGCTCTCATCCACCTTAATGGTGAGGTACTTGTAGTGCCATGCTTGTGCGTGACATTGGATGACGGCGCTGGTGAGCCCTTCGTAGGCCACTTGCACGGGGAAGGTCACGTCGGTGATTTCGTCGGGGAGTCCTTCGGGAATGGTGAGTGTGCAGTTGTACTGTATGGCGTTGCCATATTTGGTGTCTTTGGCACGTTTTGAGGTGGCATCGAACTGGCAGGTTCCGTCGGGAGCGGAGATGAACTGAGCCGACTCCATCGACACGCTGGGTGGGGTGTCAAGGCGCAGGGTGGTCTTGAGCTTCTGATGTCGGAACGGGAGGCCGTTTCCGCTGTTGAACTCAAAATCAAACTTTTCCTTGGGGTCAACCTGGATGATGCCGCTCTTGCCGTTCAGACTGACGGCAGCGTGGTTGTTGGCGCAGAGATCGACCGCATCGAACTGAGCCGCCAGCACTTCGGTGCCGTCGTAGGAGATGCCCTTCTTTCCACCACGTTCATAAACGGAGAGTTTCGACGTGGGGTCGCCGAAGGCCGAGTGGAGGGGAAAGGTCTGCTTTTCGCCACCTCTCTGGATGGACTGCAGTATCATCTGCTCATTCAACTCCACGGTCACGTCGCCACCCTTGCCCTTGGCCTTCAGTGTCAGGGGACCTGTGGTGGACGGAGTGATGCGGTCTTTGATAGCGGTGGTGAGTTTAGCTGGTGATTTGCCGCCATCGGCAGAGATGGGTGTGAGCGAAAGGTCAGAATCGCTGAAGAGGTATAGTTGTCCCTTCAGCACCACTACGCACTTGCCCTTGCCGTTGACGGACGAGATGAACTCAATGCCGCCTGTTGAAACATCCTTGCCGTTCAGCAGGATTTGTGATGGCTGCATGTCTCCTGTGATGAGGCACCATGTAGCTCCCTTGCGCTTGTCGGGGCTGGGATACTTTTGGCAAGCTGAGAACCCGTTGGAGAACGGATAGGCTTGTGCTGCTGCTCCCGCCACGTGGCCATCGACATCGAGATAGACGAAGTCGTTGCCTTCCTTGACGAGCAAATTGCCTTCGGAGTATCGTGCGAAGCTATGGGCCACGGTGTAGCCCTTCAGTTCCTTGAACTGTCCGCTGATGGTGTAGTAACCCGTGATGTTGGACGTGCTGGGTTTGGTGGTCACGGCGATGTCGTCGCCCACGGCATGCAGCACGTCTTCCGACTTGACCAGGCACTTGCCTTCAAGGTTCATGAGCATGCTGCTGTTGCCCTCACCGGCAATCACCAGACTCTGTCCTTCAGAAGCTTGGATGATGTCGTAGGTCGGGGAAACTACCCAATGGGCTATCTGTGCCCGGAGGGGCATCAGGCTTGGAAATGTGAGGAGCGCAATTGCGAGTCTTTTCATGGGGATGAATTGGTTTGATGGGAAGTATAATGCTACTCAAATGTGGCGAGTCCTCGGTCGATGCGTTCGAGCAACGCCTTGTCTTCAGCCAGTGTGGCCCATTCCCTGGAGCGGTAGAGGAAGCGTTTCCCCTTCTCGTAGTTGGGCTGGTAGATGTTGTTGGGCATCACGTAGTAGCAGGCCAGACGGTAGGTGGCTTGGGCGTTGATGTCGGCATAGGTCGAGTCGTTGAGTTCCATGATGCGTGTGAAGAAGGCGACGGCCTTGTTGCTGTAGCGGTCGGCTGTGGGCAGATAGCTGTTGTCCATTTCGATGCCTAGCAGTTGCTTGCGCCTGACGGAGGCTGAATCAGAGTACCAGCCGTAGGTAAAGGCCATCTGGTAGAGTGCTGGCACATAGTCGCGACCAGCCAGTTTGCTCATTTCGACGATGCCTTTGTTGAGGGAGTCGATATTCTCGCTTTCCATGTTACGCAAGGCATTCGCATAGAGTTCCTTGATGGGTGTTTCTTGTTTCGTCTCTACAATCACTTCTGGAGTGGCAAAATAGCGTGAGAGCCCGAAGGTGAGACCGCCACATAGGAGAATGGCCACAACGATGAGGGTGATGTAGAGAGGCTTCTTCGACTTGATGGGGTATTGACGCGTCTTCGCCGACTCGATGAGTTGCTGCGCCGTTGGACGCAGGTCTTTGTTTTTGTTGAGACAGGCGTAGATGAGCCGCTGCACATCGGGCGACACCTTGGGTAAGGTGGGCATGGGAGCGGCATCGTCCTGCATCTGCACCCATCCTCCTTCTTCGCCAAAGGGCACCTCACCCGTGAGAATCTCGCAAAGGGTGGCACCCACAGCCCAGATGTCGCTTTCAGGCATAGGCTCCACCTCTTCCTCGAAGCGTTCGGGAGCCATGTATGCCATCGTGCCGCTGTTTTCCTCCTCGTAGTAGCCATGTTGTCCACCTCGTTTGGCACTGATCCCGAAGTCGGTGATGGCGAAGTTGTTGTTGTCATCGATGAGGATGTTGCCAGGCTTGATGTCTTGGTGTATGATGGGGGGCTGGAGGGCATGGAGGTAGGCGAGGCCAGAGGATACATCAAGGATGTATTTCCAGATTTCGTCTTCGGTGATTTCACGACCTATAAGGTGTTCGGACGAACCGAGCTGGCAGTAGGGGAGCACCAGATAGGGCACTTCCCTGAAGATGGAGAAGTGGGTGGGGTGGATGAGGTTGGTGTGGTGGCAGTTGAACACGATAGTGTATTCGTCACGGAACCGTTGCTCGCCCTCAATGTCCAGTGCATTGTGAGGACGGTAGATTTTAATGGCCACCACAAGGCCGTATTCTCCCGCTTCCTCTTCACTGAGTCCGTCAAGTTCGTTGACCTTCGATGGGTCGTTCATGGTGTTGACATCCAGTGCTGTCCACACATCGGCGGTAGCACCTGCAGTGCTGAGCGAACGGAGCAGCTTGTAATGCCCGTCGAATAATTCGCCACTGTCGATAAGTTTCTCTATATCAAGCATATTTCAATTGTCAATTATCATTTGTCGATTATCGATTCTCAATGATCAATTATCAAGAATGGGCTGGCGATTATTTCAGCCGCAGTTTGTCACCTTCCTTCAGGTGAGAAAAGAGGGTGAGGTCGTTCATCTTCATGAGGTTGGCCATCTTGATGCCATACTCTTGTGAGATTTCATAGATGTTTTCATTGGGCTTTACATAGTGGAAGTCCTTGGCTCCTAAATACTTGGGCTTCTTCTTGTTGAGGAAGACAATGTCACCTTCCTTGATGTCCTCTTCCCGTGTCGTCTCATTGAACTCCAGCAGCTTCTGCTTAGGAATGTCGTACTTCATGGCGATGGAAGAAAGGGTCATGCCAGGATAGAGGATGGTACAGCGCACATCGTTGATTTCCACCACATAGCGTCGGATGGCTTTGTCCACATTCTCTTCTTCTTCGGAAGCTTCCGACTCTTCTTGTACACAAGAACTGTCGAAGACGGGTCGTGCTGCCGCACTATTGCCAGCTTTTGTGCCAGCCGTATTAACGGGGTGAGTGACGATGACAGTCTTGCCAGCCTTAAGTTTCACGCCACCATTGACAGCATAGAGCTTGTAGGCATCGATGAAGCCAATGAGTGCCGCTGCATAGTTGGTGGCTGTAGCATAGCCCGCTTTCTGCAATCCGATGGCCCAACCTCGGTAGTCATAGACACTCTTGCTGAAAAGACTGTGGTAGCGGCTGTTGCGCTTCAGAAACTCGGAGTGGTCGCGGAAAGACTCGGCGGCAGAGGCATAGACGCGGAACTTGCTCTTGTTGGGTTCATCGTCCCATGCGTAATAGACAGGGCCGTTCCATCCACCCAAAGCCTTGATGCCGAAGTGGTTGTTGGTATTGCGGGTCAGTCCGCTTTTGCCAGCTCCCGACTCGAGGATGCCTTGTGCCAGCGTGATGGACGCAGGAACGCCGTAGGCTCGTTCTTGGTCGAGGGCTGCTTGGCTATAGAGGCGGATGTATTCCTGAATGTCTGCAGATGATTGTGCCGATAGGTGGGTGCAGAATCCGAAGAATAGGCAGAGGGTGAGGATTTGTCTTGTCATCTTTCTGTTTTTTCAGAGTGACACAGGAACACGTTACACATCCAGATTCGTCAGTTTCACAATGATGGGCATGGCGATACAGGACTTGTTGATGATGCGCTGCTGCATGAGACTGTCGAAGGAGATGGCACAGGCTTGCTCGTAGTTCTTTCGGTCTTTGAACTCGATATCGATGTAGAGTCCCCGTTGCAGACGGGTTTCTCCGCCTGTCCCTTCGATGCTGGTCTTGATGAAGATGCGCTTGAACTCTTCCTTGCCAAATTCGGCCAGCACTTCCCGACGCAGAAAGGCATCCACATCCATGCGGGTGTAGAGACGGTCGCCAGTCAGGGCATAGTAGCGCAGTTGCTCGTACCGTTCGTCGGCCGTGGCCTTGTTGGTGCCCCCCGTGGCACTTATCAGCACACTCACTTTCTGTTCCAGAGTGGGCAACTTGCGGTTCTCCATCGCCTCACCTCGTTGGGGTGCATTGCCCAGCTTGCCGTTGGTGGTGATGTAGGAGACCTTGGTGGTGATGGAAGGGGATGACTGGTTCATGTTTTTCATCACAAACGTGCCGCTGTCGAACTTGTATAGGCTGTTCTGAATGCCGACACTCTTGCCCAGTTTATTGATGGTCTCGCGCAGAACTTTCAGTACTTCACCATCCTTGATTCCATTGTATTCGATGAAGGCATAGTAGTCGTCGACGAAGTGGTTGTAGAGGTTCCTCACGTCACGGTAGAGGTCGCCGTTGTTGTAGCATGCCGCATCGAAGTCACGCACCACCACCTCGTTGTCTGTGGTGTTGAATCCCTGTTGCAGGGCATCGTTGCTGGTCTCCAAGATACGAAGGAAATAGGAGCCCTCCTGGTTTTGCAGTTTGGCGATGGGCTGAGCCTGTGTGAGGGTGAGCGAACACACGTCAATGTTGGTGACAGGCACGGTGTTGAGCAGAATCTGACAGCTGTCGGGCACTTCGTAGTCCTCGGGGAAGTCCAGTCGGAGCCACACGGTGGCAGGGTCTAATTGCCCAATCGTTCGCTCATCCAGCCATTGCCTGAAGCTGGCGGGGCATTGCCGTGGCTTGAACAGGTCGCGCTCTACAGTCTCGTCAGTGATGTAGAGCAGTCCTGCATCCCGTATATTCAGGAGGCACTCTTTCCAGCTTTCCACAAAGGAAAAGAACTGTCCCGAAGTCTGCTGCGCGTCGAAGGGTTCAGCCATTTCGATATTCTCCATTTCGAGCATAGTGGCAAAGTCCAGTTCCTTGTCATCGATGCCGCTATAGATTTGGGTGGGCATGATTCCGTTGGTGCCCTTCACATAGAGTGACAAGCCCTTCAGACAGTCAATTTCCGTAGAGGTTCTGATGCCCAGCCACATCTGGTTCGTGCGAGGTAGCTTGATGCGTATGTTCCCTTCTTCCATCCACAGTTTGTTGGGAGTGACCAACACCAGACTTTTGTGGGGTAGGAGGGCTGTATTGAAAATAGGGATATAGTTGAGGGCATCCTTTCTCAGCGGTGTCTTGTAGGCAAAGGCAGCATCGGCTCCCACATGGCAGATGGCATCGTCGTAGCCCTTCTTCAGAGTCGGGTTGAGCATAGTCACCGCAGGCATTGCCTCCACTTTCTCTCGAGGGATGAAGTCGGTGCAGAACCGCTCCACCAGTCGCCCACCGATGCTATCCACGTAGTCTTGTATCTTCTTTGTTTCCGAAACCAGTGTGATGAGCATCATCTTGGCCACTGGGTCCATCTTGGCGAAGTCGATGTTGCCCACCGAGAGTTCGCGCAACGATGTCATGGCCTCATTTATTCCTTTTTCTAATTCAATGTCCACAAACGATGGTAAGGTTAAAAGTTTAAAGTTGGTTATCTGTTCCGTCGTACGGTAGGCTCTACCAGAAACACTACATTTTTGCGATAGGGTCGCATGGTGCCCAGTCCGTCATCGAGGTTTCCTTCCACGATGACGTTCACCTCATACTTTGAGGCGATGCGGCGTTTTCTCCTTTGTTTCGCCAAGGCCGTGTCCAGTGCGATAGTCACCGTCACGTCCTTCAGCATGGGTTCGTAGGTGGCGAGGCTTAGGCGGATGCTTTCCTCACATTCCCTTTTCGTCACTTCGTTGTGCAGTCCACCAGCGGCCATCACACCCGTCTGGTTGGCGTTGAACTCGCGGTAGTGCAGGTTGGAGAATTCGTGATTCCAGTATTCAAAGCCAAAGTCGGGGTCAGCCTCGAAACTGCCTCGAGGTGTGAACACGATGAGTTCCACCAGATTGTCGAGCATGGCGAAACGGTCTTCAATGTTTCGCTGCATCAGTAAGCCCGAGTTGGTGAAGACCAGAGGAGTGTTGATGAATCTCATATTTTCTTTCCGAGCCAGCTACGGCGTGGATCGGGTTTAGGTTCTGGGGCCGGCTGTGGTGGTGGAGGAACAGGAGCAGCATTGAGCAGGCTGAATTTGTCTATCTTTTCGTCGATGGCACGGCACATGCCGATACCCTGCTTGATGCGGAGGTAGTTGTTTTGGTAGTTGTAGGGAACCTGCGAGAAATTGAAGAACATGTTAGAATCCTCCAGCGTCAGCACCTCATCCATCTCGCAGGCCAGTGCGAAGCCGCCCACCACCTTCTGAACACACGCCTGCAGCATGGCAGGAGTCATTGTCTCATGTTCCGTGTTGAGCCGAATGAACACCTGTTGCACGATGGGCCAATAGATGCTGATGGCAGTCTTCACAGGCGATTGTGCCTGCAGTTTTGTTTTCTCTTGGATGCTCTTCAGAATGTCAAGCATTTGTATGCGCTGTTGGTCGAAACAGTGGTGAGCTGACAGATAGAGGCAGGGAGGGACAAAACGGTGCGTGTCCTCTTGCCAACCATTCTCTTTTAACAGATGTCCTATGGGGACAGCATGAGCTGACAGGGCAGTCTGTGGGGTGATGAGGGCGAAGAAATATTCTGGTTTCAGGAAACCCTCATGGTCTTCTGTCCATGCTTCGGGCTGCACGTTGACGGTGAGGAACAGTTCGTTGCCATCCTTTGGGATGGGAAATCTTGTCTCAGGGCTGTCGGAGAATCCATTGCCGATGGTAAGGTCAACCACCTCGCCTGCCTGTGTGAGGGCAAGCATATCCAGGGTAGTCACCTCCACCTGTTCTGCCGAGATGTTAAGCGACAGTTGGAACGGTCGCATCGATGGCAGGAGTCCGAAACGTCCTGCCGATGCCAGCATCAGCGACTGTTTCACGGCTTGGGCAGTGCAGTTGTCGGAGGCAATCAGCACCTCGTCGGTGAGGCGCATGCCCTTTTTCCAGTTGATTCTTTGGGTCATGATATGTTGTGAATTGATAATTGAAAATGAGAGTCGCCCAGCGCATGGGCTGGTGGTCAGATATTTATGTTGTAGTTGAGGTAATGAGGCGTGTTTTCTTCGCCCAGTTGTATAGGGTCTTCTTTGTGTACGATGTCGAAGTGCAGGTTCTCCTTGATGGCCAAGAAGAAGTCCTTGACAAAGAGTCTGAATTCCTCCATATCGTCAAGGAATTGGTCGAACGTCTTGCTGCATGCGTCATCGTCCCAGTATTGGATGTGATAGGTGGTTATGTCCTCGCAGTAGGTGTTGCCTACAAAGCCCTCGTCCAGCGCAAGACCGAGACTGTCATCGTAACGAGGATGCTCGTCTTGCATTGTGCGAGATTCCGTATGTAGGTGGATGTGCAGCCCCTCTCCGAGGAAAATCTTTCGCAGGATGAAGGTGAGCAAGGTCTTGTTGCCTCGAATCCGTCTGCACTCAGGCAGGTAGGTCATCATCTGTCGAATGAACCTGTTGCCGCGCTGCTGCGGTGTCAGCGTGTCACCCAGAATCTGCTGCATGATGATGTTCTCCTTGGCATAAGCCTCTATTCTCTCTCTCACTTGAGTCTTCAGTTTCAGCAGCAGCAGGTCAAAAGGAGCAAAGAACCTGTAGGCGTTAGCAATCTCCTCAGTCTGTCGTTCCAGTTCCTCCTCAAACCGTTCCTTCTCCTCCGATTTCGGAATGTTGTCGAAGCGGTCGATGGGGTGGAACATGTACTCTGGCAGCGCATTGTAGAGGCTGTTGCGGCTGAGGGTGAGGAGTATCTCATGGTTAGGCAGCCCTTCCATCTCCACCACATCGTTGTAGGTGTTGCGTTTGTGTAGACCGCTGAATGCCACCTTGCAAGCCCCCTGGGGGTAGTAGGACAGCAGCAGTTCGGCATTGATGTCGGCAGGCAACATCTGTGGCAGCGTTACAGGTTCTTGCATGGCACTACTCATACAGGTTAGCGTCCCCCGTCAGTTCCACATGCCTCATTCCCTTTTCCGTTGTGATTTCCACTACGTCGAAGGTGGGAATGCCAATCTGTTGCAAGGTGAGGTCTTGGTAGGGGAAGTCTTCGTTGATGTTTTCGTAGAAGTGCTTGTGGAACAATGTACGGTAACTGAGTTTGCGCAGTTCCTCGCTCTTCTTGATGTATGAGTCGAGTTTCGATTCAGGTAGCATCACCCTGAACTCCTTTTCGGGTCGGTCAGAGATGATGACATCGACAAACTTATTGTTGCGCAGGTTGATTTCCACTTCTTTCGTTCCAGCTATTTTCTTCAGTTTTTTCAATGCCTCGGCCACCGTCATGGAGGCAGAAAGACCTTCTCCCTTTATTGTGTCATCCCATCTTTCGTGAGCAGGACAGTTCTTCTTCCATGAGGCAAATCTGTAGATGCTCGTGGTGTTGGTCATGCCTTCATAGCGCCACATCTTTCCCTCCAGCGTCTTGAACGGGGAGGGTTCGTCCTCGTTCTGATGAATCACCTTCATGGCCTCCTGCACCTGCATAGCTCCGATGATGGAGGCACTGATGGGTGTTGTGGCCACACGTCCCTCCTTGCTTTGAGTGCGCACCACGTCGGCGCATCCCGTGCGGAGCATGATATTATTGAATTCTTCACGTGATAGTCCACACTCATAGCAACTGATGCCTGGGGCATAGACTCGCACGGCTCCCGTCAGATTTTCAATGCTGCCGTCAATCCATGTCTTGCCAGCCCTCATGCAGAGGCGGTTCAGTTGATAACGGGCAATGCGGCTGTCGAGGCATCCAATCACTACATCGACCGAGCGGTACAACCCAAAGCCCACCTCGGAAAAGAGATTGCCGACGATGGGGGTGACTTTGATTTGCGGATTGATCTCCATGGCGCGTTTCGCCACCACCTCAGCTTTGTAGGAATGGCTATAAGCATCGGCCTCGCGGAACAGCACCGAGCGGGTCAGGTTTGAAATCTCAATCTGGTCGAAATCCACCACGAAGATGTGCCCGACTCCAAACAGCGCCAAGTTCTTTACAACTTCGTTGCCCAATGCCCCGGCACCAGCCACCAGTACACGGGCATTTTTTACCTTTTCTTTCTTGAACCACGAGAGTAGGGTATAGACCCCCTCTCCCCATTCATACGTCAGTTTTGTCTGCATAGTTCCGCTTCTCAACTCTCCACATATTCAAAAATCGTGTCGCCCACCTTGAAGGTGTCGCCATTTGTCAGAATCATTGCCTTGCCCACAGGCAGCTCGTTGCGCACGTTATAGACTACACCTGGCGCCAGTGGCTTCATCATGGGCAGTGTCTTCATCTTGTCGATGTAGAGCTGCACGTGCTCCTTAGCCACCTTGCTGCTCTTCTCCCAGTTCATTTGCACCTCACACTCACCTGTCATGCCGATGCTCACCTTATTGCCACCACCTGTGGCGTTCATCCATTTGTGGATGGGGATGCGCTGTCCAGCCTTGATGCCATTCTTGATGACGAGGAAGTATTTTTCGGCCAGCATGCGCACTGTCACGAGCGATGCACCCAGACCACCTCCATAGATGATGAAATCTAGCAGCATATTCATCCAACCATATTTGCCGCCAATGCTGCCGCTGAAATAGAGCACGATGAAACCGATGACAGCCGAACACAGACCACCGATGAAAGCACTCTTCAGTGGAATGGATGACTTGATGGTCAGACTCAATGCTGTGCAGATGGAGAAGAGAATGTATGCAGGCAGAGAGCAATACCACGGAATGTAGGTGGTACCTACCGCTGACAGCAGCAGGCAGAAGATGATGCCGCCCACCGCAAAGGCTGCCATGCCAATGATGCCCGTGAGCAACGATAATCCGACTATTTTCAGATAAATCAGGGCATTCTTGTTGCGGTATTCATCGTTGAAGCGGAACACCAGCGACAGGAAAAATCCGAGTAGTAGACCCACCGTCAGGAAGGCTGAAACCTTGCCCGAGCAGTCATCGAAGAAGTTGCCCATCTGCTCCTTGTTCAGGAAGAAAGTCTTGGCAACAGCGTCACCCACAAAGGGAAACAGCCCACGCCCGGTCAGTTCGAAGATAATCCAGCTGACAAGACCCGCCATGATGCCCGACACCACCTGCATGCTCTCACGCATCGACGCAGGGCTGAACATATCCTTCAGGTCCACATGCTCCTGAATGCCCTCCTTGCAGTTCTGCCCATATTCCACACATTTGTAACCGTTCTGCTGCCAGCAACCCACATGGATGATGTGCTTGCACTTCATCACAACCATCTGCCCTGGCTCAATGTTCTGACGGCAGTAGGTGCAGATGCGTCGCTGTACATTCTCTTCAGGTACATACTTTCTATAATACTTAGCTGCGAAACTCTTAGACTTCACCAGTGGAATCAGCACCTTCATTACGAGGAAGAAGAACATCACCGTGAGCAGGGCGACGAGCACCGCCACCAGGAACTTTGTCATGGTGTCGCCGGCTGACTCCTCGTGCAGTGGCCAAGGCGTTTCAGCCGTACCGATGGAGTAGTCAGCCGTACCAGTTTCCATACCTTTCCATTCAGCCGTGTATGCCACACGTCCCGTGTAGGCCTTCCCCTCCGTAGCCTGATAGGTGAAGGCAAAGTCATACATGGCATCCTTCACCACCTGCTCGAAGTTGCTCAGCACGTTGACGAGGTCAGCCGATGGAATGTAGGAACCCTTGCGCTCCTTCAGCACATGGCCGTTGGCATCGCGTGGGGTGGATACACCTTGCAGCGTCAGTTCCACATTCTCGTCCATGCCTTCCCCCGTGTAGTAGAAAGCAAACACCTTCGGCACCAAATGGGTAGCGTCAGACTGATAGTCTGTCACCTCCACAAATGAGATTGTCTCGTCCGTCGGGCGCATGTTTCCCTCCGTGAAGACGAACAGGATATTCTTCTCCTTCGCCTTTTGGGCACGTGTCACAATGGCGGTGTTGCGAGCGTAGCCATCCGCCGTGTTCACCTCGCCTTCCAATTCCGCCCCCTTGCTGTTGAACTCTGCTAATTTGGCATAGAGAGCACCATAGAAATACTTGTTTTCAGCGTGAGCTCTAAACTTAGGCTCAAAACTCTTTAGATTAGCCTTCGTCACTAATTGGCTGGCAGTCACTTCGTCGCCAAAGAAAGAGAGATAGACACAACTGTCGGGGGCACTCTCCACCAGCTGGCCAAACGCCTCAAATATTTGTCCCTTGCCCTCTTCGGGAATGCTCAGGTCAACGAGTACCGAGAAGGTGAAATCCGATGGGATTCTCTGTCCCGAACTGACGAAAGAAATCTTGCGGCGGTCGGGGGCGATGATGCCCTTGTCCTCATAAACTACAAGGTATTTCTCCAAGTCGTTGGGCGAAAGGTCTTTGCAGGAGTTTCCGTTGCTGTCCAGCACCTTCATAAACAGTGTGATGCTGTCCTTCCCGATGCCATATTCATACTTCTTGTCGCAGAACTCAATCTTCGACACATCCTGTGCTGCGGCTTGCAGCACCATGACGCACAATGCGCCCATCAGCCATAGTTTCTTTATCATTGTTTTTTTATGTTATGCGTTTTTTTGTCTCTTCACAATCCCCCCACATGAGGACAGGTTAGTTGCTGGAATATTGATAGCTGGCTCCGTCGGAGGATGTTGATACCGTGGTGGACGAAGAACTATCAGAAGGGGCTTCGGTGTTTTCGTTTAGACTCTTTTGTGCCCATGTGTACCAAGTCTTGAGTGAGTACATTTTTGTCAGTTCAGCCTTTGAGTTGATGTTTCCATCGCGGCGGAAAGTGAAGATGCCCACATCCTCTTTCGGTGTCAGGGTATCGACCACAATGGCAGTGAGGAAGTTGGGGTGGGTGGGGTGTTTCAACTGCATCTGTACGTTGAGATCGGAGTTGCTGAAGAAGACAGAAAGACCTGGGTGTGAGTGTACCCAGCACGTGAGATCGTACTGCATGTTCGTCTCTCTTCTCAACTTTCTCAGTTGTTCCAATACACTGAGCTTGATTTTACCGCCGAAGTTCAGTTCATACTCATTGAAGACTGCATCGTCGCCAGGCATCACGATATGTTCAAGCGATACATAATACTCGTTACTTTCCGTGTCATGAACCCAGCGTCCCAGTATCATGCAGCCATTTTCCTTAGCATTGTTAGGATCGGCAAGGTCGCTTGCATACATGTTGTAGAGGTCAATGATACAGGTGTCTTTGATGTAGAGCCTTCTCACGGCCGACTCTTGGCAGAAGTCGATAGCATCCACCTTCAGGTAATGAGGACTTTCCATCACGTCCTCCAAACTCTGTTTCTTCAGGATGGTGGCAGTCTTTCGACGTATGATGATGCCAGGGTCTTTGTTTGTGCTGTCTTGGCGAACGGGTGTTTGATTAGGCTGAGTGGTCCCCCCCTTCTGCTTCTTGCTCAATAGCGAAATCAACACAATGACACAAATCAGCACCACAACCACGATGATAACTAACGTCCAGTCAATCTTGTCGAAAAAAGACTGTTCCTGTTCCCGGTTCAGTTCGCGTTCCAGCAGATTCAGGTTTGTTTCACACATGCCCGTTCTGTCGTTAATGATAGCCGTCAGACTATCACGGCAGGCTTTCTCGTTCTCGATTCCCTGTTCTGCATATTGCAGCAGGAAGTCGTCTATCATGGCATAGGAACTATTCTTATAATATTGCAGAGAGCCTTTCTGACGGTCCAGATAGCCTTGCAGGTCGTGCTCCTTGATATAGGCTTCCCTGTCTGACCAGTTCTGCAAGCACTTCACATGCTCACTGATTTCTGTATTCAAGGCTTCCATGTTTGCTTCGTTCAGATAAGGCACCGATTCCACATGCTCGCGGAAGGCATGGATGATGGTGGCATTCTCCACTTCTTTGGCTGACGTTTGAAAACTGATGGCAGACAGGATGCCAGTCAAAAGGATGAGATAAAGTCTTTTTTTCATTGTATGCTTGAAAAGATGCGTTATTATTTCTTGGATGAATCGCCACGTTTGGCCAATCTCTTGTATTTGGCAGGGATGGCATCGTTGAGAGAGGTGTGGACCGTGGGTTGCTGAACTGTCGGTTGGGGGACAGGTGCTGGTTGAAGCTGAGGAGTCTGTGGGGTGCCTTGTGTTCTTGGCTTTGGTTTCAATGTGCGGTAGGCAGGACGTTGAGGTGTGGCGGCTATTTCTGGTTCATCTTTGGATTCGGTTTCACTTTCTATTTTCTGTTCATCTCTTTTGTTCAAGGCACTCATTTGTTGTTGCAATTTGGCCTGGGCGTTCTTGGCTTCGTTCATTACTTTCTTCGCCGCGTTCAGCTCGTTCATGCCATTCGCCCCTGCCATTCCAGTCAGTCCTGATGTACCTCCCATGCTCGCCATGTTGGGCATGCCGTTCACACCTGACATAGAAGCACCTGTTTGCTGTTGAGTCATCTTCAGCATATTCTCCATCATGGCTTTTTGCTGTTTTTGAAGCTTGTACTGATTGACCATCTGTATGATTTGCTTGCCTCCCATGAAGGATAAAAGGAGGGCAATCACACCGCCTCCTATCCACATCATGTTCTTTTTTTCCTCTTCCGACTGCTGTACTTGGGCGGCAGCAATGGAGTCATTGCGGGCTTGTGCAGCCTGTTCCGCCTGTGCCTGTTGCGCAGCCTGTGCCTGCTGATTGGCTTTGGCTTCACCTGCCAGTTCTTTTTTCTTGGAGTCGTAGAGGGCCAGGACTTCGCCAATCTGTTTGCCCACCTCATCGTCAGTCACCTTGAAGCGCAGTTCGCGCAACATGGAGACTTCGTGGGTGAGGTCTTCGTCGAAAGGATATTCTGTTGCCTCTTCCAACATTGACTTGACGCTGTTGATGCGGATGAGCGCTTCGTCGGCAGGCGAAAGACCCTCGTCAACGAGTTCCTCAGAGGTGATGACTTGGTCGCCAATCTGCTGGATGTTCATGGCATTGGCTGCATAGACATCACTACCGCCACCTCCGCCATTTCTGCCCCCACCATTCTTGTTGCCGCCACTGCTCTTCTTGGCTTGCTTGCTGTTCAGGTTGAGGGTGCCGCATGGTGTAAACACTTTGTAGTGCCGCTTGCCTTCGTAACTGGCCAGATAGATGGGGAGTTTAAGCTGTGCCTCCTCGTTCTGTGCCACCTTGAACTGTAAGGTGGGGTTGTCGTTGATGAGGAAGTAACCGTCGCGTGAACGGGTGTAGGTGGCATTGGCAGGCACCATGAAGGCACTGGTCTCTATACCCTCAAACTTGATGTCGTTGTAGTTGCCGTTGCGGTCGAAGAACACCACTGCCACCTCATCTAGTTTCTTGTATTTTTTTTGGTGACTCTGTCCCAGTTTCTTTTGGGCATTCGTGAAACGAACCGTTAGCTGATTGCCTGTATGGGTGATGTTGTAGGAAAGGATGATGCGGTCGCCTGAATCAGAATAGAGCGTGTCCTTCACCTCTCTGGCTGATGCTGTTACGCATCCCATGAGAATCCAAAGGGCGGCCACAATAGAGTTTCGCTTAGTCATAAAAATCAGTTGATGAGAAAAGTTTCCAAGCATTTGACCTATTACAGGTTAGATATACGGTTGTATCGTTCCATAATCTTGCTCTTGTACTCGCCACCGCTCTTCCATGCCGAGGCATGCTTGCTGCACGAAGTGTCGGTACAGCATTTGTAGAGTGCATTCACTTCATTGATAACCTTCGCTTTGGCAGCTTTGCGGTCACTGCTACTGTAGATTTTCTTGTAGTAGTCATCCATCTTGTGATAGATTTGTTGCAAAGTGAGCGAGCAGTAGCTGCAACTGTGTCCCCCACCGCCACCAGCCGGGCGTCCATGTCGTCCACAGTCACGTTCACGGCTGCTCAGGTCAATGGCATCCAACTTGGCTTTCAAGGCAGCGTAGCGGATGTAGCCGCCATCCTCTTCTTTCCAGTTGTGCGAGGCAATGATTCGGTCAATCTCAGCCTTCGCGTCTTCTATTCTTTTCTCATACGGTGCCTTCTGCTTGGCCAGTGAAGTGCGGTGCTTCGGGTTAGGGCAGAAAGTCTGGCGTCCAACCTCCTTTTCCAAAGCTTCGTATTTTTCCTCCACCGCCACAAATTCAGCACTGGGCTTCAGTTCGGCCTCAAGGTTGAGTTCTATGATTTGCTTCTCCAGCAAGAGCAGTTTCTTCTTGCCTTTGAATTTGGCAATGTAGATGGGAATGCGGCACACGGTCGGTTCTTCATTCGTCACACTCACCTCTGTGAGCCGCACCTTGTCGGAAGGTCTTGCCAACTGCACCTGCTCCATTGGCTGGTCGCAGGGGTCTATCAATCGATTCTTTCCCTTGCCGCCAAAGGTTTTGTCATAGACGATGGAGAGGGATTTGGACTGCTTCTTGATGTCCTTCTCCGTATAGGCGCGGTCGAAGACGATGAGTACCTTCGATTCGTCGAGGTTTTCCAGTTCCACCGTCACTGTACCCGATTCGCCCTCGTCATAGTTGAGGTGGGCGAACAGGTTGCAATAGCCCAGTTCCACCGTTTTCTCGTTGTCATCGCTGTTCAGGATGACTTTCTTCTGCTCATCGGCCAGGGTCAAAAGGCAGCCCAGACAGAAGGTAAATGTCAATAGGAGAATTTTCTTCATGATACTTACGTTCAGCTTTTTTCGTTCTTATATGCTTAGGGAAATCTTGGGTTTGGCGGGCTGGCTGTCGGTAGCGGCTGGAGCAGGAGCTGCTTGGGGTGTCGGTGACTCAGGCATATCTTGTGTGAATTTCACCCAGCCGTTAGGCTCACCTTCCTCGCGCACCCATTCGGCCACACTCTGGTCTTCGGGATAGGGGTAGGTGTTTTGGGCATGATACATCTGGTACTTCAGATACCGCTCCACTCTCAGCACGAGGTCTTTGATGGATGCCAGTACGCCCATCTCCTTGATGGTCAGACACACATGTCCCTTGAAACTGCCTGAATAGCGAATGTTGGGATGCCAGATGTCGGTAATGAATGTGAAGACGGGATTGCCGTCAGCTGAGGGATAGTTGTTAGGGAGCACTACGCTCATCTTGTGCAGATAGCCAAAGATGGGCTTGCGTGGCGGTTCTGTCTCTTCCACACCCACAATGGATTTCACGCGATACCAAATCTCGTATTCGGTGGGAAGTCCCGTGGCATTCTTGCGACGGATAATATAAGAGAGCGAAGGCTTGCGAATGTCGGGGCTGCTGGCTCTGCGCTTGCAGCACACGTTGTCCAACTCTTTCCACTCCTGCAACAGGCGCGCATCGCGGCCTGACAGTTCTTGTTGGTCAAATTTATTGATTGCTGGATTCATCTTGTCTGTTTTTAGGTTTTAGTTTTGATGTGTGTAAAATGGCTTCTGTTCAAATGGAGCAAACAGAAAGTGGAAGAAATCGTACCCCTCGACTACGCCTTGCCGTACCCCTCGACTACGCCACATCGCACTCGAGGGGTACGATGTTCGTTTAGCCAGCAATGGGGACAGAAATGAGGTGCAAATGATCCATGGGCTGAATGTCGTAGTCGATGAGCGCCATCTCGCGTCCCTCCTCGTCCTCGAATTCAAGGATGGCGGGTTCTTCGTCATCCTCCATCAGCTTGCCCAGCAGATACTGGATGGGGTTGCCTCCATTGTCCATCTTGGGCAGTTCGAACACCTGTACGATGCTGTTGATTTGGTCACGAATCGTCTTGTTCGGGTCGGTCACCTTCACTTCAATCTCGTCGTAAGACGTGCCGTCTATCGTCAGCAGGACGATAAACTCTTCCTGATAAAATTCTTGGTCTGTCATAGTTGGTGATATTTTATGTGTCATTGCTTGCCTGGTAGGCTTCGCTTCCATAAACGGTGTATTTGTCGAAGGCGTCGGCTGGAAGTCCCGTGGCTGCCTTGGCTATGTCGGCATTGTCCTCTAGTCCTTCGGGCTGGTCGGAACTGAAGAGGGTGCTGATGCCTTTTTTCACTAAGTTCTCACCGGTATCGCTGACGTCGTCGGCCAGCTTTTTGCCTACGGAGCCTGAGGGGTCGCCAAAGACGGTGCGGGTGAGTTTCTGCCCTGTGGGGGAATCGACGGCTCGCTGCAGTTTCTGACCGACGCCGCTGCGGTTGAATGCAACGATGCCGTCGTCCATCTTGTTGAGTACGAAGTTGGCTGGCTTTTTGAAGAGTTTCCCTACCTTGGCGAGTTTCTTGAGGGGAAGCACTCCCAGAGCGGCGTCGGCGTATTTGCCGTTGTAAACATTGCCAGCTGCCTCGACAAAGCTGAGACCGACTCCCCAGGGGGTGAGTCCTGCCACGGTGGTCAGTCCGTCAAGCCATGCGGGCAGCTCGTAGTTGACTTCCAAGGGTTTGCATGGGACTGTGACAGGGTTGACGACTCCTTGACCGGAATGGACTATTTGCACGCATCCGAGGTACTGGCAATAGAGGACGCAGTCTTGCTGGAGGAAGTGCCTGAAGCTGGTGTCGTGTATCACGTTGTTGAACTGTGTCGCCATCCAGTAGCCTGCGGCTAACATTCCTGGACAAGGGGCGGGGGTGAGGGTGCCCATGGCGGCCATGGTGGCTGCCTGCACTTCGGGATTGTTGATGCTGGTGCACATGCCGAAGGAGGGCACGTGTGTCATGCTGTTGTCGGCAAGGGTGGCCATCTTGTTGGTGCCAATGGATGGACGTGTGAGGTCGGACACGTTCAGTATGGAGGTCATCAGACCGAATGAGCAGCGCAGGATGGCGTTCTGCGTGACGTAGGGTATGCCTGTTTGGGTTGTGACGGTTTTCATCATGGTGTTCAATTGAGCTGAACCTGAGAACCTCGTACTTTGACTTCTTTGGTGCCAGAGATGCTGACACTCTCGGACGTGAACTTGGCCTCGAAGCTGGCTGTTACGTTGACATTGTTGCCTCCAGAGAGGTTGACATTGTTGCGTGAACGGACTTTCACGTCGCCGTCGCTCCGGATGGTAAGTTCGGAGTCTGTGGCTGTGATGAAACTTCCTGGTGTTTCAGACATTTCGGAATGTACCTCCACGTTGTACTCTTCGGCATTGAGGATGTAGGTGGGGGCTTTCACGCGTCGCCGATCGGTGGTGAGCATGCTCAGACGTTCAGCCTTCACCCGTTGTTCGAAACCAACATAATTGTAGTAGAAGTTCTCCACGTTGAGGAGGAAGGAACCAGTGTCGCCATCGTCGAGGCTATAGCCATCCTTGGGCTTGCCTACGTTGATTTTCATGTTTCTGCCAGCGTTCATCACGATGTCCCGATCGGCTCTCAACTCGATGTTCCCCTTTGAGTGGAGGCTGATGAGTTTCTTGTCGGTGTCGAAGAGGATGTCGTAGTTGTGTGTGTTGTTGTCGTAGATTCTGATGCTTCCGCCCGATTCGTTGCCTGACACATCATGTATCTCGATGGTGTGTCCGCTGGCAGTACGGATAGCTTTGATGAGGTTTTCGTCGCCGTCGTACCATTTTTCATCGACATTGGAGCGTGGGGTGAAGCGTGTGCCGATGACTTGGGGACGCTCGAAATTGCCTTCCTCGAAGTTGACAAGGACTTCGCTCCATTTTTCAGGGATAAGGTGTACTCCGCCATTAGGAAATTCGTAAGGCTGGACAACATGTACCCAGGGGGTGGTGCCGTTCTTGTCACCGTCTGAGAATTTCTTGCGTTGCCAGGGGAAGCGCACTTTCACGCGCCCCCAATGCTTGGGGTCTTCGGTGTCAACCACATCGGCGATGATGGGATGGTCGCAGACGGGGTAGATGGGGCTGTCATCTTCGTAGGGGGGAAAGGGGTGGGCGGCAGTGATGCCCTTGAAGGAGTTCTTGTATCGTTCGTCTGCCGTAAAGGTGTGTATGACTTCGGTGATGAGGATTTCGTCTTGCTGCACTTCGCTCTTGGTGCTCGAATCGCTGTTGTTGATGTAGTTGTCCTTGATGCTGAGTTTTGCACCAATCTTAAGGCGTGAGCAGTAGGTGTGTCCTTCGTAGATGAGCATGTCGGAACGTTGGGAGAGCATTTCTGCCCGTTGGTCTTCGCAAAAGAGGGGCGGCTCTATCTTTTCCTTTTCGATATCGGAGTCTGACTCCATAGATCCAGCGGTGATTTGCTGGCTTTTGTGTGCATAGTTGTCGTTGGAGGCTTTGAGGGCGGCATCGCTCAGTGGGTTGCCGCAGTCTTCCTTGTAGTCATCTGTATAGGCATGTGACTTGGTAGAGGTGTTGTATCCCAAACCGACTTTGTAGAATGATGGGTGGAAGATGTGGAGGTGCACTCCGTAGTCGGGGATGTCTTTGCTGGGATAGGTGAGCTGAATGCTTTCGGAGTTGTCGAGCTTGCCGAAATGGAGGGCTGTTCCTGTGCTGAAGAACCATTCACAATGGCGACGAGCCATGCGGCGCAGGAAGTCGTAATGACTCTCGTTGTATTCGGCGGTGTAGAAGATGGTTTCTTCCTTTTCGGGCTTCACTTCCTGGGTGTCAAGCTCTCCTGCCTCGTAGATGGTTTTCACAATGTTAGCCAGAGGCTCTTCGTTGAACACTTGGCATGTGGGGTGTCCGGCAAGTGTGGCGTCTTTGGATACTACCTTTACGGCTATGGCTTGCCGACTGTCTGTTCTGTCGGAATTGGTGTGGGTGATGAATCCTTCAAACTCGATGTCTGCGGTTTTGCCGTCGGTGTTGGCATTGCTGATTTCTTTTTCCATCGGCTCGGTCTGTAGGGTCAGTTTCACTTCCTGTCCGATGAGGTTTTTGCAGATGGAGAACTGTGGCTCTTTGATGTCCTCGACGGGGTCTTTGAAGAGGGTGAAAGAAAGGCTGACAGGGTGGAGCAGCCGTTGTTCCATCTGGAAGTTGTCGAGGTGGTAGAGTGCTCCGTCCAGCTTTATCTTGAACTTGTCGGAGTTGGTGCCGCCGATACTGACGGCGATGTTTTTGACAGAGATGGACATAGGGGTGTTCAGTTATGGGTTGTTCGGTTATGCGGTTGTTCGGTCAATGGTGAATGCCATTATGTCCATTCGTTATCGTATTCGGCGGTGTCGTTGCTGCCCATCTTGATGCGTTCTGCTACAATGGTGATGGTGGTACGCATGAGCATGGAGTCGAACTCGTTGTAGTGGTCTTCCAGTGCCGTGCAGTAGGCGTTTTCGAACTGTAGGGTCTTGTATTTCTTCTGGTTGTTGTTGGTAAAGACCATGAACTTGATGTAGCCTGACTGTACTTCGGTCTTGCTGAACATCCAGCGGTAGAAGAACATGCTTTCGTCGCTGAGCGAGGGCATGATGAAGGTGATGGCTCCGCCGCGTGGACGTGAGGAGGGTTTGCCAGTGTTATCGACTTCTTGTGAGAACTTGTAAACACAATCCACGAGGTGGAAGGTGCGACTGCCTATCTTCAATGTGCCGTGGAAAGGCATTTCTTCGGTGGCAGCCATTCCACCAGGGGCTGCTCCACCCATGATGTTGGCCGCCATTCCGCCCAGAGTCGCTTCAGTGCGGTCGGTAAGCGTGTTCAGGTCGCCCAACATGTCTTCCATCGCACCTGCCACAGCTTGCTTTGCCTCGTTGTAGGCATTGCTGATAGCTTGTTTGGCTTGGTCGTAGGCATCTGCCACGGCTTGTTTTGCCTCATTGTAGGCATCTGCCACGGCTTGTTTTGCCTCGTTGTAGGCATCTGCCACGGCTTGCTTTGCTTCATCGTAAGCTTTGCTGACGGCTTCTTTTGCCTCGTTGTAGGCATCTGCCACAGCTTGCTTTGCCTCGTCGTAAGCTTCGCTGACAGCCTGTTTTGCCTCGTCGTAGGCTTCGCTGACAGCCTGCTTGGCCTCTTCGTAGGCCTCGCTGATGGCTTGCTTCGTTTCTTCGTAGGCCTCGCTGACGGCTTGCTTGGCTTCGTCGTATGCCTCGCCAACCTTGTCTTTGATGTCTTCGTAGGCTTCGCTGACGGCTTGCTTGGCATTTTCGTAGGCCTCGCTGGCGGCATCTTGCAGTTCATTTAGCTTTTGTTCTGCAGCCTGTTGTAGTTCTTCGACTTTTTGACTGGCAGCATCTTGCAGTTCGCCTAATTTCTCGGAGGCTGCCTGTTGAAGTTCTCCTGCTTTTGCTTGCAGGTCGTTCAGTTTTTCTTGAGCGGCATCTTGAATGCCGTTGACGGTGTTGCTAATGGACTCTTGGGCACTGGCGAGGGCTTCTGTTGCTTGGTTTTTCAGTCCTTCAGCGGCCTCTTGAGCTGAATTGACCGCATTTTGTGCCATTTCCTTGGCTTGGCTGGCAGCTTCTTGCGCCATCTCTTGGGCTTGGCTGGCAGCGTTTTGTGCCGCTTCCTTGGCTGAGTTGACAGCATCTTGTGCCGCTTCCTTAGCTGAGTTGACAGCATCTTGTGCTGCCTCTTTTGCTTGGTTGGCTGCGTCTTGTGCTGTTTCCTTGGCAGAGTTGATGGCATTTTGTGCCGTCTCTTTAGCTTGATTAGCAGCGTCTTGTGCTGCCTCTTTGGCTTGGTTGGCTGCGTCTTGTGCTGCTTCTTTTGCTGAATTGACAGCACTTGCAGCTTGCTCTTTGAATGCTGTTGCCTGTTCTTTCACAGAATCGGCTGCACTGCTCACTGCCCCTTTCGCATCATTGAGTGCGCTGCTGGCTGCATTCTGCGCATTTTGGAAAGCCTCACCTGCTGCATTTTGGGCATTGTTCAATGCCTGTCCTGCCGCATTCTGTGCATTGTTAAGGGCATTCCCAGCTGCATTTTGTGCGTTTTGGAAAGCCTGTCCTGCTGCATTTTGTGCGTTATGAACGGCGTTTTGTGCTGCGTGCTGTGCACCTTTTGCTGCTTGTTGTGCGCCTTGTGCTGTTTTGTCAGCTCCGTCAAACAGATCGGAAAGAGCGTCTTTGCCAAAGATATCCGATAAGTCCATAAGCTAATTGTGTTTTTATGGATTGGATGGTTGAGAAGGAAGGCAGAAACAGGCTTGGAGCCTGTCCCTGTCTTCTGCTTAGGTTGTTATATTAATAGATAGTCCACCTGTTGTCGTGGTCGGCGTTGCCCAGAATGATTTGCTTGGGCGAGAGAGTGAACTCCTCATACTGCAGTGTAGGGTCTGTTGAGTCATAGACCTCCTTGTAGTCCACCATGTAGCCTTCCTTGAAGTCGAGGTGCTTCATCTCGCCTCCCTGATGGTTGGGATAGGTGATGGTGCCGTCTTTTCTGTCTGATTCGGAGCACATCCATTCGAGCAGGTCGGTGTTGCCATCGTCGTGTGACTTCACCTTCACGTAGATTTTTCCACCACGAACAGGGCCTGCGGTCTGACCTTCTGGGTCTGTGTCCTGATGCAGTTCATATCTTACATAAAGAACTTCTCTTTCTTTCACGCCGTCAGCGTTGAAAGTGGTTACTCTTGCTGCCATAATGTTTTTGTTTTTTAGTTATTAATAAAAATTGGATTGATTGGTTACTTAACGTTTTGATCCCATTCCACACCAGCGTCACCGTTGTGGCCTGTCAGTTCGATGAAGAAGTTCTTGGCCGCAAAGAAGGGCTTCAGTTCCACTTCAATCTTGATGTCCTTGGTGCGTGGGTCTTGGTCAATACTCTTGAGATTGTAGTTCTCAATGAGTTTGCCAGGACCTTTATAGTCACTGAGGAAGTCGTGAACTGCTTGTGTGAGTTCTGACTTCACTTTCGAGTTCCAGTTGATGAAAGCCTCGTCGTTGAAGAAGTTTTGGAACACTTTGCCAATCCAGTCGAACACACGCACGATTGGATATTCCTGCAAGCCGATAGTGGCACCGTTGTAGAGTGAGCGGTTGGAGAAAGCCATTGTGCGGCCGTCTTCTTCCACCATGGGGATTACGCCCTGGTCGATGATGGCTGCAATCTCGCTCTTGCGCAGGTCAAGGCGCGCACCCTTCACGTTGCCTAGGGTGCCATATTTCTTACCAGCAGAACCTTGAGCGATAACTGTCTCTTCGGTATTGCTCATACGGCCTGCCAAAGCTGCTGATGCAGGGATGTACAGGTCATCATCCTCCCCAGCGATTTCAGACTTCTTACGACCTAACAGGTAGTTGCATGTCATGACCACGTTAGCCATCTTGGCTTCCTGGCCTTGCAGGTTGGCATCATCCAGTTCGTCTTTCAACATGCTGAAATTCAAGCTGTCTTTAAAGTCGGTTAAGAGGATGACCTTGTTGCGGTAGGCTGTATCAGCCCACATGCGTACGGTCGTGGCATCGCCCAGATAGCCAGGCATTACCACAAGACTGTAGTTGTTCTTCAGACTCAGGCGGTCGTAATAACGCTCCAGCTCGTCGCGGATGGCCAGTGTGTCCTCGGAGTCATTATACTCCAACTCTGCCTTGTTTACGTTCATCAGGGTGAGGCAATCAATTTTGCCCTGTCCAGCGTTGTTGAAGAAGGAGTCGAGTGAACGGTAAGTCACTTCCAAATTGTGGATTTCGTCATGAATGGCAAAGAGGTTGTTCTTCAGGTTCTCCTGTGCCTTGTCGCACTTAGCCTTGCAAGACTCGATGATAGCCATTGGATCAGTGCCGCCCGATTCGAGGATGGACACCCAAAGTTCCAATTCGTTCTTCAGTTTCTTGCGGTTGTCGGCGTATGCGGCATCTGAAAGGAAGATGTTCTTGATGGCCTTGCGGCGTGGATCCATGTTCTCAACACCCTTGATAAGGCCTTTGAGCAATTGGAAACCGCCAAATTTGTCGAGTCCGCCAAGGCTGCTCTGTAACAGCTCCGCAGGGTTTTCTATTTTTTCTGGTTCACGAAGTTCCAAAGCCTCGCCTTGGGCTTCTTTTTTCAATTCATCTGCTGCCATATTCTTTTGTTGTTTAGTGATTTAGTGAATAGGTTGTCTTAATGTGTGTTTACTCAGCTTCTTCCAGTTCAGCGAGCAGTGCCTTCAGGGCGTTCTTCAGGTTGCCACGGGCAGCCTCGTCCTTCAGCGTGTTGCGTAGGGTCTTGTTCTTTTCCAACTGGCGGATGACAGAGTTGTAGGCATCAATGCTACCTTTGGTGGCACTCAGCAGGTCGCTCTGAGCGATGAGTTGATCGTCTTCAAAATCCTTGAGAGACTTGAAGTCGAAGTCCTCATACACCGCGCCGCCTTCTTGGGTCTCGAGAGTCACGCCGCTCTTGCTGGGCTGATAGTGCTCAAACACTTCTTTCATGTTCTTAGCTTTGAAGCCTTCACGGTCTTCGTCGCTGCTGGGAGCTTCGTCTGTGAACTGGTCGGCATAGAGGGTTCTGTTCTGTGGGAACTCGATGATGCCGTCTTGTGCTTCAACGTCCAAGACTTTAGTGATAACTGTTTTTCTTGCCATAGTTTTTGGGTTTTAATATATTAATAATGTGTATTTGGATTATTCTTTTGTTTCAGGTACAGAAGCTTCCTGAGTTGTAGGTTGATCGGGGGTTTCCTCTCCGTCGGGCGTATCGATGTCCCAAGTGATTTGTTTCTGCTCTTCGTCGTACTTCATCGTGACGGTATCGCCAGGGGTGATGTCGCCTGAGATGATGAGTTTGGAGAGCGGACGGCGAATCTCCTTGCGGATGATGCCGAGGATAGGACGTGCACCATAGTGTGCATTGAAGCCCACCTTCGTCACGTACTTGCGTGCGGACTCATCGATTTCCAGCTTGATGTTCTGCTCGGTAAGGGTCTTGAGCAGGTTCTTGATGTGGATGTCGAAGATGCGGTCAATCATCTCTTCGGTGATGGGTGAGAACGGCACGATTTCTGTCAGACGTGCGAGGAACTCAGGACGGAACTGTCCTTGCATCACTTCCAGCATCTGGTCGTGAGTGGGCACCTTGTTCTCAGCGAACGACTTGAAGATGTAGTCGCTACCGATGTTGGAGGTGAAGATGATGAGCGAGTTGGAGAAGTCGCCCACACGTCCGAGGCGGTCGTGCAGCTTACCTTCGTCGAGAATCTGCAAGAAGAGGTCGAACACCGACTTGTGTGCCTTCTCGATTTCATCGAACAGCACGACAGAGTAGGGGTGCTGACGAATCTGATTGACGAGCAGACCGCCCTCTTCGTAACCAACATATCCCGGAGGTGCACCATAGAGCAATGCTACAGAGTGCTCTTCCTTGTATTCCGACATATCGAAGCGGAGCATGGCTGTCTCGTCGTTGAACAGGAAGTCTGCCAACGATTTAGCTAACTCTGTCTTACCAGTACCCGTAGGACCAAGGAAGAAGAACGAACCCATAGGCTGTCCTTTCTTGTTGAGGCCTGAACGTGACTCATAAACCGCGTCGAGGATGCTCTTGATGGCGTGGTTTTGTCCCACCACGCGCTTGTGCAGAATTTGCTCAGCGTTCGAGAGACGTGTCCTTTCTTCTGATTGAATGTTACCCATTGGAATGCCCGTCATCTTCGATACTACGTCGCGCACGGCATCCTTCTGGAGTTTCTCTGCTTTTCCGGCCTCTCCCCCTTCCAGTGCAGCCATTTCGTTGGCAATCTTTGTGGAAGACATTGCACGGTCGAGCAAATCGAGTGCAGAAGAAGGCAGACGACGGTCTGGCATATAACGCTTGGCAAGGCGTACAATCTCGGCAGGCACTTCGTCCTCGATGGGGAGTTTGTGGAACTGCTCGTAGCTTTCCCGCTTGCTTTGGATGATTTCGATGGCTTGTTCCTCGTTGGGTTCTTCTACGGTGATTTTCTCGAAGAAAGCCGTAAATTCCTTGTCCTTCTCGATGTCTTTCGTGTAGCCATCGATGGTCGAGGTGCAAAGCACTTGCAACTGGTTCTTTGAGAGCAACTTCTTCAGTCCTGGCAGGATGCCGTTAAGGGTGGATTGTTTGTCCTCCACACGATGGAAGTTTTCAATCACGAGCAATGGCTGTGCCTCGGCCAACAGGGCTTCCGTCACCTTCTTGAAGCGGTCTTCAATCTCTCCTTTATAACTCACCCCCTGACTCAGAGCGATGAGGTCAAGCTCGTAAGGTTGCAAGTTCTCCAGTGAAGCAGGCACCTTCTTGTCACGCAGTCGTTGCAGGATGCCGCTAATCAGGCTGGTCTTGCCGACACCCGTTTCGCCCACAATGAGGATGTTGGCGCGGTCTTTGCGTGCCAGCACCTCCACCACCGAGAGGATTTCCTTGTCAAAGCCCATGATGGGAGCTTCTGGCACATCCGACAGCATGGCAATGCAGTATTCTTCTGTGCCGCCAGTGGCTTGAAAAGCAGATGAGGATTTCGGTGAAGTGCTTGTCGCAGCAGGTTTGGCTGGTGCCCCCGACTGAATGAAGCCCTTGATTTTTTCGGCTTGCAGCGGAAGCGTCTTCAACTGTTCATAGGTGAACCCGATGCCTGGAGTGACCAACGAGGCCAAAAGGCTTTCGAGGGTGACAGCATCCAGTCCGCAGGTGTCGCTGATTTCTGCTGCCTCCTTGATGACATTCTGTGTGTCGTGAGACAGTTCGATGCCCTTCATACCGTAAGGTGACTTCTCGCATTGCTTCATGCGCATGTCAGCCCAGTCAACCATGTAGTAATAGTCTTCATCGAGTATGTCTTCGATGAACGACACCAATCCCACGCTCTTATGGAGCAGGGCACGGAACAAGTGGGCAGGTTCAATCTTCGGTGACTTGTTGTCGGTCGCATACGACTTCGCAATGTGCAACAGGTCGATAGGAAGATTTTCTAATAGTTTTGAATACTTGTCCATAGGTTTAGATATAAATAAGATGTGTTAGTAAAATCTGGGATGTATAGCGTTTTAGTTGCTTTTAGGTGTTTCGGAACCGCCTTGTTTTCAGCATGGTGCATATCTTTACTTCACCCCTTTTTGTACAAAAAGGTGTCTATCAATGTGTTAGAAGCAGACGCTTTGGAATATACGCCAATATAGGCCATTATTTAGGTTTTGGTAATCCCTTTGTCTTTGTCTAATCTGTAGTTATCGGCACAAAGTTAAATAAGATTGATGGGAAAAACAAATAATTATGGAGGAAAATTGGCAAAAATAGTGAAAAAAAACATTCGTGGTACGATTGTATGCGGCATTAAACGTGCTCAATGTACACCTCTTTTCTGTAAAAATGATTCGCATTCGTTCAAATCGTGGGCAAAAAAAGATTTTGGTGCTATAATTGCTGATAATCATAAAATTTTGTGTTACCTTTGCATACAACTAACTAAACTGACGTATGAGAATTCTATTTCTTTCTTTGATGTGCCTTGTTTCACTTGGCTTGTGTGCTCAACCCACACAGCAATCCGTGATGCAGGCTTTGGAACTGGCTAATGACTATTTCATCCAGAAGTACCCCGACCCCGGGAAGCCAACCTTCGTGAAGAAGGAGAGACCTTCGAACTTGTGGACTCGCGGTGTGTACTTCGAGGGATTGGCGGCTCTGGCTGAAGTGGAGCGGTTGGCTGGGCACCCGAAATACCAGCTGTATTATGACTACATTCTTGCATGGGGCACGGCTCACAAGTGGACTCCGCGCAATGGCGTGACCACGCGCGATGCCGATGACTACTGCTGCAGCCAGACGTATCTGGATATGTATATGACCTATCGCGACAAAGAGATGGCGGCTCCCACGGTGCAGTGTATGGACAACGTGATTGCTTCGCATGGAACGCCCTGGGTGGCTGGTGGACAAACGAAATCAGAGGGCAGCCATGGCGACTGGACATGGATAGATGCCATTCAGATGGGCTTGCCTGTGTTGTCGAAACTGACGCGCATCTGCCACTTCGCAGGCGAGAAAAATGCCTCCCGTTATGCCGATCAGGGTTGGGCAATGTATGAGACTTCGCGCAATGAGGTTGGGGGCGGTCTTTGGAACGAGGAAGACGGACTGTGGTGGCGCGATAAAGATTTTGTGCCGCCCTATACCGAACCTAACGGCGAGGACTGCTACTGGAGCCGTGGCAATGGATGGGTGTATGCAGCGCTGGTGAGGGCGATGGATGCCATGCTGGTGGGGAAGAAAGCGAAAGCGCCCTGCTATCTGGAGCCACTGGGAGAAAAGAAATGGAAGAATATCGGCATGGATGCCCATTATGAGGACTACCATGAGGACTATCTGGCGATGACGGAGGCACTGGTGAAGTGTCAGCGGACAGACCATTTCTGGAATGTGTCGCTGCACGATGAGTCGAACTATGGTGGTGTGGAACTGTCGGGTACGGCACTGTTCATCTATGGCATGACATGGGGCGTGCGGCATGGGTATTTGTCGAAGAAAAAGTATTTGCCCATCATTTACAGCACTTGGGATGCGATGGTGAAGACCTGTTTGCACGACAATGGATTCCTGGGCTATGTGCAAGGCACGGGTAAGGAACCGAAGGACTCGCAGCCTGTGACTTATGACAGGGAACCTGATTTTGATGACTATGGTTTGGGCTGCTTCCTGCTTTGTGGAACGGAAATTGTAAGACTTTTGAACCAATGAGACACGTTTCGTTTCTTTTTTTATATATAATATGTGTAGTCCTACTTATCGTGTCCTGTACTTCAGGCAAGGGCGAAGGGAAGAAGGTGGTGACGGCGAAAGTGCAGAGTGCTCCTTACGAACTGCTGGTGGTGGCTGACAAGGACTGGCTGAAATCGGAGACTGGGCAACGTCTGGTGGAAACGGTGGAGGCTCCCATCGAGGGGCTGCCGCAGGTGGAGCCTAACTTCAGGGTTACATACATCAATCCTTATGCTTTCAACGGCACTTTCAGAACGTATGCCAACGTGGTGGTGGCTGAGGTGGACAAGAAACACGCGGAGCCTGCGTTGCTGATGCAGAAGAATGTGTATGCACAGCCGCAGGTGGTGCTGTATCTGTATGCTCCCGACAATGCGGCCTTTGTGCAGTGTTTGGAGAAGAACCGTCAGGCCATCTTGGGTATATTGAATGAGAATGAGTTTGCTCGTGAGCGAGCCTTGCTGAAGAAACATCATAGTGGGGTGGTGACGACGCAGGCCAAAAAGCAGTTTGGTGTGAGCTTGCTGGTTCCTCGTGACATTGATGACCTCAAGACGGGAAAGGAATTTTTGTGGGCTTCTGCGAGTAAGCTGGAGTTTCGCCAGAATGTGTGCCTTTACACCTTGCCCCTCCAGGACATGACTGCGGAGCGGTTTGTGGAATTGCGCGACTCGGTGATGAAAGTCAACATACCAGGGGGACGTGATGACCAATGGATGGAGACTGACTCACGCACGGTGGTGACGGACGTTGTTTCGTTTGAGGGAAAGTCTGTGACGGCTGTGCGGGGGCTTTGGGATATGAGGAACGATGCGATGGGTGGACCCTTCGTCAGTTATCTCTACACCGACACGCTGAACAGTCGTGTGCTGGTGGCTGAGGGATTTGTGTTTGCGCCCGAAGAGAAGAAACGCCCCATTGTCCGGCAACTGGAAGCGGCACTACAGACCCTTTCTTTTGTGCCCGATACTCACAAGTAGGTATCATTTTCTTGTAGAAAAACAATTTTATCTACCTAAAATTTGGTACTTAACGAAAACTTTTCCTACATTTGCACGTCGGAAACTGTTCAACGTCCCTTGAAGAAGGTGCTGAAACGACAAAAATTCTAAACAACTAAAAAATATTTTGTATTATGGCTTACGTAATTAGTGACGATTGTGTAATGTGTGGAACTTGCGCAGGTGAGTGTCCATCAGGTGCTATCAGCGAAGGCGATGGCAAGTATGTAATTGATGCAGATTCTTGTGTGGATTGCGGTACTTGTGCTGATGCTTGTCCAGCTGGTGCCATTGCTCCTGGTGAGTGAAAATGACTCCCTTGAAGTGAAATTAGTAGAAAAAAGAAAAGAGCGGATTCACGAATCCGCTCTTTTTTGTTACATTTTTTTCCGCTTATCACTTTTTTTCGTAAGTTTGCACGCAAATTGAAACTAACTGATATGATACCTAATTTTTCTAAACTGAAACTATCGTGGGCTTATGCCTTGTTGTTTTCTGCCATATCCTTGCAGGCTCAGGTCATTGACTTGAGCGGAACGTGGCAGTTCCAGATGGATCGTGAAGGGAAAGGAAGTGCCGAGGGATGGTACAAGCAGGATTATCCTATGAATGATGAGATAGTGCTGCCTGCCTCGATGCCGCAAAGGCTGAAGGGCGATGACATCAGCGTGGACACGAAATGGGTCGGATCACTCTACGACTCCAGCTATTTCTTCAACCCCTACATGAAGAAGTACCGCCAGCCCGGCAAGGACATGAAACTCCAGTTCTTCCTCACTCCCGACAAGCACTATGTGGGCAAGGCTTGGTATAAGCGCACGGTCACATTGCCAGAGAACGAGGTGGTGCCTATGTACACGCTTTACTTGGAACGTCCGCACATCACCACTGAGGTGTGGGTGAACGGCGAGAAGGTGGGTAAGGGTGAAAAGTCGCTCTCTGTGCCGCATGAGTATTATCTCTATGGTCTGCTGAAGCCTGGGGAGAATACAATAGCCATCTGTGTGGATAACGACCCTGAAACAGTGAAGGTGGGGCAGGATTCCCATTCGGTGACAGACCAGACGCAGGGCGACTGGAACGGCATCGTGGGAAAGATGGAATTGCGGCCTTTCAATGTCTTTGACTATCTGGCCGTCTATCCCGACATCGACACAAAGACCGCCCGTGTACATGTGGAACTTCTCGACTGCAAGCCTCGTCAGAAGGCTACTATCACTCTGCAAGCCACAGCGTTCAATTCAGACAAACAGCACGTGGTGGTGAGCAAACCTGTGGAAGTGACACTCAACGATGGAACTGTCGTGACCACCGATGTGACCTTGCAGATGGGGGATGGCATGCTGCTTTGGGACGAATTTAATCCGCAACTCTACAAGTTGGAAGCCATTTTGAAAACCAAGGATGGTCGTATTTATAAGAAGGAGACGATCTTTGGCATGCGTAAGATGGAGATACGTGACAAGATGTTCTACGTGAACGGACGCAAGACCATCCTGCGTGGCACTGTAGAGAACTGCGACTTCCCCAATACGGGTTATCCCCCAATGGATTTGGAGTCGTGGCTGAAACTCTTCAAGACTTGCAAGTTCTACGGACTCAACCACATGCGTTTCCATAGTTATTGTCCGCCAGAAGTGGCGTTTCTGGCTGCCGACATGACGGGCTTCTACATCCAGCCCGAAGGACCTTCGTGGCCGAATCATGGCGTGAGGTTAGGACGCGGCGAGCCTATCGACAAGTATCTGATGGATGAAAGCGTGGCGATTGTCAACGAGTATGGCAACCATCCCTCTTTCACGTTCTATGCCTTTGGCAATGAACCCGCTGGCAGTTGGGTGAAGTGGTCAACCGACCATGTCGCCCAGATGAAAGCCTATGACCCCCGTCACCTCTATTGCGGTTTCAGTGTCGGTGGAGGTTGGGCTTGGCAACCAGGCAGTGAATATGCCGTGAAGGCTGGTGCGCGAGGCCTGAACGAATGGGCAAGGCGCGCTCCTGAGTCGGTGGTGAACTTTGAGAAGAACATCTCCACTTACAATGGGAAAGATATGCCGAACACGCCCATCACCATGCCTTTCGTCAGCCATGAAACAGGGCAGTGGTGCGCCTTCCCGAACTTTGATGAAATCCCGAAATATACGGGTGTGAATAAGGCCAAGAACTTCGAGATATTCCGTGACCTTCTGCGTGACAACGGCATGGAATCGAGGGGACATGACTTCATGATGGCTTCGGGAAAGTTGCAGGCACTCTGCTATAAGGCTGAGGTGGAACGTACCTTGAGAACCCCCGACTATGCAGGTTTCCAGTTGCTTTCACTCAACGACTATTCAGGACAAGGTACGGCGTTGGTGGGTGTGACCGATGTGTTTTTCGATAACAAGGGTTACATCACAGACGGCGAGTTCCGTGAGTTCTGCTCACCCATTGTGCCATTGGCCAAACTGCCAAAGTTCACTTATCAGAGCAATGAGACCTTTGAGGCGGAAGTGGAGCTGAGCCAGTTCTCGGAAGGGGAACTGAAGAATGTGTCGCCCCAATGGGTGATTAGCAAGGCTTCAAGCTCCCGTTCCACCAATGCTGGCGGAACTTCCGACACTTTTTTTGCATCGGGCAGTTTCCCCTCTCGCACTCTTCCTGTTGGTGGCAATATTGAATTGGGTAAGATTTCCGTTCCTTTGAAGGAGGTGAATGAGCCCACTAAGATGACCCTCACCGTGACCATACCTGGCACGGACGCGAAGAACCATTGGGACTTCTGGGTTTATCCAGCATTGGCTGACGATGCCGTGCAGTATGATAAGAACCAAGTTCCCAGGGGAATCTACGTGACGGACTCTTTGGATGAAAAGGCCATCAAGACCTTGAAGAAGGGTGGCAATGTGCTCATCTGTGCAGCAGGCAAGGTGAGCTATGGCAAGGAAGTGGTGCAGCAATTCACTCCCGTCTTTTGGAATACCTCGTGGTTCAAGATGCGTCCACCGCATACCACAGGCATCTTTGTGGAGAATACCCATTCCATTTTCGACCTCTTCCCCACCGATTATCATTCCGACCTGCAGTGGTGGGAACTGGTGAACCGCGCTCAAGTCATGCAGTTTACGGACTTCCCAACTGACTTCCAACCTCTCGTGCAAAGCATTGACACATGGTTTGTGTCGCGCAAGATTGGCATGCTCTTCGAGGCCAATGTGGGTAAGGGTAAGTTGGTCATGACCACGATGGACATTACTCGCAACCTCAACAAACGCATCGTGGCTCGTCAGATGCGAGAGTCCATCCTCCACTATATGCAGTCGGATGAGTTTAAGCCGCAATGGAAAATTGACATGGAGCGCATCTCTGACCTCTTCACGAAGGTGGCAGGCGAGGTGAATATGTACACGGACGATTCTCCGGACGAGTTGAAGCCAGCTCTTGATAACTCCATCGATTCCCAAGCGACGGATTGAACAAATCTTCAGCATGAAGAAAGTGGACAAAGTGATAAACGAACTTTTCGAATGATAAAAAGCTAACAATGAAACACTTTTTTGCCTTCATGATGGGAGCAACGATACTTCCGTTTCTCTCCCTTTCCTCCCTCCCTCTTTCGGCTCAGACTTATAGCTTCGATGGGCGGGACAAAGCCGCTATTCAGGTGAAACCTACGGATACATTCACTTCGGATCGAGGCTATGGTTATGACTTCCAGTATGTCATCGATGCTGCCCGCAAGCAGCAAAATGACACCTACCGTCTTTCCGATGGCATCTTTTACTTTTCGGTGGCAGTGCCTGATGGTAACTATAAGGTGACTGTTACTCTTGGCTCCAAGAAGACGAAGGCTAACACGACGGTTCGTGCCGAGTCGCGCCGACTCTTTGTGCAGAACGTGGACACCAAGAAAGGGGAGTTCAAAACCTGCTCTTTCGTTGTGAACAAGCGCAACACCACGATTACATTGCCTGATGGCAAAACAGACCAAGTGCGTATCAAGAAACGTGAGGAGACGAAGATGAACTGGGATGACAAGTTGACCATTGAGGTGAACGGCGACCAGCCTGCTGTGTCCTCCATTAAGATTGAACCAGCAGACGATGTACCAACTCTTTGGTTGTGTGGCAATTCCACGGTGGTTGACCAAGACTATGAGCCGTGGGCATCGTGGGGGCAGATGATTACACGATGGTTCACTGATGAAGTGGCTGTGGCGAACTATGCTGAAAGTGGCGAGACTGCCACCTCCTTTATTGGGGCGGGACGTTTGAAGAAGATTGTCTCGCTGATGAAGTCGGGCGACTACATCTTCATGGAATTTGGACATAACGACCAGAAGGAGAAACGTCCTGGCAGCGGTGCCTTCTATAACTATGCCTATGCGCTCAAACAGTTTGTGGACGAGGCTCGTGCAAAGGGGGTAACGCCCATATTCGTCACTCCAACCCAACGCCGTTCGTTTGACAGTGATGGTAAGATAAAGGAAACCCATGCCAACTATCCAGAAGCCATGAGGTGGGTGGCGAAAGACCTTGGTGTGCAGCTCATTGAATTGCACGACATGACCCGCACTTTCTATGAGACATTGGGAGTGGAGGGTTCCAAGCATGCTCTTGTCCACTATCCAGCAGGTACTTATCCAGGGCAGGGGAAGGCCTTCGAGGATAACACCCATTTTAACCCTTATGGGGCATTTGAGATTGCCAAGATGATGGCGGAGGGGATGAAGGCACTGAATCTTCCAGTGGTGCAGCATCTCCGCTCTGACTACACCTCGTTTGATCCAGCCCAACCTGATGATTGGCGCACGTTCCATTGGAATGACGGACCTTTTATTGACACGGTGAAACCAGACGGTAATTGATGACGCTCCTTTAGGCGAGAATGGAACTCGCATCAGACTTAAAGTGTAACGCCGTAGCATATACAAATTGTCTGCCATACAATTTATAAATGCTACGGCGTTGCATTTGTATATTGCACGACGTTCTATATGGCGAGAATACGGGGGAAGAAGAAAAATGGCTATTGGCGTTTTTTTTCACTTTTTTTTGTTTTGTATTAAGATTTTTTCGTACATTTGACACTAATTTGAAGAAAAGCGTCTGAGAAAGATGGCTTTTAAAGTTCTATTTGTAAAGATTTCTTTTTCTAACTACTTGAAACACACCTTTTTGTGTAAGAGGGGGTGAAGTAAAAGTATGCTTTTCTCTGAAAATGTCCAAAATGTATTTTTGTGTTGCATTTTAGTGGAATGAAATGATTGTAAAAGTTAAAAAATATTAAATATGAAAAGAGCGTATTTGTCTTTTGGAATGGTGATGGCTGTCATTTTGGTGATGTTGAGTGCTTGCTCAACCCCTAAAGACATTGCCTATTTCCAAGACTTCAACCCGGGAAAATCGATCATGGTGCAAAACCCTGTGGAAATCAAGTTTAGGCCAGACGATGAAATCCGTATTTTGGTGAGTTCGGATAGGCCAGAACTTTCGGCGCAGTTCAGCTTGAGCACAAAGAGCTCAAGTGGCGATGAAGGCTCTCGCTACACGATTGATACAGAGGGAAATATTCGTTTCCCGATGTTGGGTAAGATTCATGTGGCAGGCTTGAACCGTCAGGAACTTCAGGAAGTTATCCGTGATGAAATCATTGCGAAAGGTCTTATCCGTGACCCGATTGTAACGGTTGATTATTCCAATCTTTATGTAATCATCCTTGGCGATGTCGGCACGGGACGTATTCTGATTGATCGCGACAAGTTTACCATCTTGGACGCTATCGGTTCATCAGGTGACTTGAAGATTACGGGTCAACGCACCAACGTGAAGGTGATTCGTGAGAATTATGGCAAAAAGACGGTCTATGAAGTGAACCTCTGTTCGGCTGAAGATTTGTACGCATCGCCTGTGTATTACCTTCAGCAGAATGATGTGATTTATGTGGAGATGAACAAGAAGGAGAAGAGAAACTCGACCGTGTTAGGCAACTCGACGGTGCAGCCATCGTTCTGGATGGGTCTGGCTACCTTTATCGTGTCGGCAATGGCATGGTTTAAATAAAAAATGCGGTTTTTCTTCGTCAGTATCATCTTGAATATGGTGGATTGAGGAAAAGAACCCCCTTATACTTAAAACTTAATATAAATAAGATATGTTACCTTTGAATAACAATCAAACGGTGAATGCTGGTTATCAGCCAGCAGGGGCAAGCCCGGCTTCTGCCGCACCCAAGGTCGTGGGACCTTCTACCTATGCAAAAGTGTTGGACATGTTGACCGTTTTTGCCTCGAAGTGGTATTGGTTCATCCTATGTATAGCTTTGGGTTTGGCTGGTTCTTATATCTACTTGCAGGTGACTCCACCCGTCTATACAAGGGAGGCTTCCATGTTGATTAAGAATGATTTCCAGTCCTCATCGTCTGGTTCAGGCGGCATGGCTGGCATGAATATGTTTGGCGGAAATGTGGATGTGAATAATGAGCTGTTTACTTTACAGTCTCCCAATATCGCTGAAGCCACAGTTCGTGCTCTGCATCTGGAGGTGAATTGTTATGCCCAGGGACGTTTCCACGAAGTTGCTGTATATGGGACATCCCTTCCCATAAGGATTATGCCCTTGGATTTGAACGATAACGAATCTGCTGAGTTCAACTGTGATTTGCGACCAGATGGCACATTTGTGCTGAGCAATTTCAAACGAGGCGGAATCAGCAAGTCTGGTACATTGTTAGGTCGCGTAGGCAAGACGTTTCAGACACCTATTGGCAAGGTGACTGTGGAGAAATCTGACAACTATGTGCCCCAAGAACTCCCGTTGAGAGTGGAACGCACCGCTATTCAGACTGCGGTGAACAGGATTGCTTCGAATTTGAGCGTGAGTGCCGTGAGCGAGATGTCCACCATTATCAAGCTCTCCTATAATGATGTGAGTCCTCAACGTGCAGAGGATATTCTATCCACCCTCATCACCGTGTATAATGCACAGTGGGTAGAGGATTGTAATCGCCGTTCTGTTTCCACTTCGGAGTTTATCGGAGAACGTCTGGCGGTGATTGAGGATGAACTGGGCTCTGTAGAAAATGACATCTCCGAATTTAAGGCAGCCAACCTGATTCCTGCCAGTAGCAATGATGTGGCAGACATTTATGTGTCGCAAGCCACCTCGGCTTCGGCACAATCAACGGAATTGAACAATCAGTTGCAGATGGCACGTTACGTGCGCGGTTATCTGACCAATCCGAACAATAAGTTCACGCTGATTCCTGCCAATCAGGGTGTGAATAGCCCTAATATCAGTAGTCAGATAGCTGAATATAACACGTTGCTGCTTTCGAGAAACAATCTTTTGAGTGCCAGTTCAATGCAGAACCCGCTTATTCAGGAGAAAGACCTACAACTGGACGAACTTCGCAATGCACTCATAGCATCGGTGGATAACCACATTGCTTCCTTGAACGTGGCACTGCATTCGGCAATGAGTCTGCAAGGACAGGCCAACCGGAAGATTGCCTCTTCACCCGGTCAGTCGAAGTACTTGCAGAATGTGGAACGTCAGCAGAAGGTGAAGGAGAATCTTTACCTCTACCTCTTGCAGAGGCGTGAGGAAAATGCACTTTCCCAGGCATTCACGGCTTACAATAACCGTGTCATCAATTCACCGACAGGTTCCAATGTCCCGACATCGCCCGTTCCCGCAATGATTTGGGGAATTGGCGGAATTTTGGGATTGGCAGTACCTGGTTTGATTATCTTCTTGATGGAGGCTATCAATAATAAGGTGCGTGGACGTAAGGACCTCAATGAGTTGTCTATTCCATTCCTTGGAGAAATCCCGCAGCATCGTCATCATCGCACATTCAAAGAGAAGCTGGTCGGTCCTTGGAAGAACTTGTGGGAGAAGATTATGGTGGGCTTGAGACTGGGTGAGGTAAAGGAGGATAAGACGTTGCATATCTTGGTGAAGGATCATTCGCGAAACGTCATCAATGAAGCGTTCCGTGTCATCCGTACCAACATCGAGTTCATGACAGCCAAGAACACTCGAGGTAAGGTGATTATGCTGACATCCTTCAATCCAAACTCAGGTAAGACCTTCGTGGTAACCAACCTTATCACATCATTTGCCATCAAGAAAAAGCGAGTTGTGGCTATCGACCTTGACCTTCGTAAGGCATCGCTTTCAGCTATGGTGGACAAGCCGAAGATTGGTATTGCCGATTATTTGTCGGGCGTGACGGATAGCTTTGACGATATTGTGGTGCGTGACGCCACCCATGAATATCTGGATGTGGTGCCAGTCGGAACGATTCCACCGAATCCAACGGAGTTGCTTTTCGATGATCGCCTGCCTCAATTAATAGATGAGTTGCGTAGTCAATATTCGTACATCATCCTTGACTGTCCGCCAGTGGAAATTGTGGCCGATGCTACGATTGTAGGTCGATGTGTTGACACGACACTTTTCATTATTCGTGCAGAAATGTTGGATCGTTCTCTGTTGCCTGACATCCAGAAGTATTACGAAGAAAACCGCCTGCCTAAGATGTCTGTCATTCTGAATGGCACGAAGGAAGGCTTCTCCTATTACGGCTATAATCGTTATGGCGCCCGGTATGGTTATTATGGTGGTTCTGGCTACGGTGGTTATACCAAGGATGATGATTAGGAAGAAAAAATAGTGAAAATTAGTAGAAAGATTATAATACACAGATAAAATATGGCTATGAGTAATTCAAAACGCAAAGTACTCTTTCTGGTGGAATCACTTGAGGGAGGTGATGCTGCGAAAGCACTCTCCACATTGGTGCAGTATATTGACAAAACTAAGTTTGACGTGACAGTCTGTTCGATTAATAGTGGAGGAAAGTATGAGTCTGTCATCAGGGAGAATGTGAACTATAAGACAGTTCTTACCGAGTCCAGTGGCATGAAGCGCAAGATGGTGTATAAGAATCTGCCTCTTTCGTTGGTGTACAAACTCTACATACCACAAGGCTACGATGTGGAGGTCGCCTGCACAGAAGGTTTCGTGACCAAGTTGCTGAGCCATGCTGGTGGAAAGAGTAAAAAGTATGCATGGGTGCATACAGACCTCTATAGAAACCACTGGACAAAAGAGGTTTATAGTGACTTGAAAGAAGAAACTTCGGCTTATAATCACTATGACAAGGTTGTATGTGTAGCAAATATTTTGCGAGAGGCCTTTATAAAGAGGTTCCCAGATGTGAAGCAACCAGTGGATGTTATATACGATCCTGTCGATTCATTATCAGTTCGTCTGAAATCGTTGAATGCCACCAATGACGCAGAGGCTAAGGTGGGCATGAGACTTGTTACGCAGGGACGCCTTGAAGCCCAAAACGACTATGGTCGTCTATTGAGAGCGATGAAGCGTCTGGTTGGAGAAGGGTATGACATTGGCCTTTGGATGTTTGGCGATGGTTCAGAGCAAGGTATTCTTGACCATTACGTCAGGGAAAATGGCCTTCAAGAGCGTGTTAAACTCTTTGGTCCTCACCCCAATCCCTACCGTTACATGGTGAAGGGTGACCTCTTTGTATGTACCTCCTATAGTACGCACGTCATCAATGCCCTCATTCTGGGTTTGCCCGTTCTGGCAGGCGAATGCCCCGAACTCCGGGAACTTCTGAAGAATGGCGAATCCGCCTTCTTCACGGATAATAACGAGACAGGCCTTTATGATGGTATCAAGAAATTCCTCGATGACCCAGCCCTCCTCAAGCAATATAAACAAAAAGGCGAAGCTCGCGGTTGGGACTTCGACATCGAGGCATTGATGGTTCCGATAGAGAATTTGTTGGGAGCATAGTTGTGAATCTGTAATACAGCTATTTAACAAGACAACATTTTTCCTCTTGTCTGTTTAATAAAATGGTTGGTAAATAAACATGATGCCTTTTTGTGTTGTTGTCATTGCCATCGTGTTGATATTCCTTTCCATGGATGCATTGCTGCAAGATGTGTTTCCTGCCCATGCTTATGATGTTGAAAAGGATTTACCTTTGGGTGTATATGATTGGAGTCGAGGTATAAGATGGTATATTTAGGGTTTAATAGAAACGGCTGATATAAGCGGGAACGATGTTCGTATCCTTCCTCTTGCCAATGCTTTATTGCCTCATCAGCGTCAAGATGCTGGATTTAGTCGTTTTTTTAACTTACATGAAAGGATGGAATCATCGGGAACGGTACTGGTGGGTATACTTTTTGTGTCTGCTTATTGTATTACTCATGATAAAATATTCTTGGATGCGGCTTTACGAGTAGAAAAATCGCTGATGAAAGCAATCCGACGTAACGGCGCTTTAGATTATTGTCAGGGGGATACTTATGGAATAGGCTATTATTCGCAGATATTCTCCGTCATGTCATTTGCCCAGGGGGTAGCTTTGAGATTTTTCAAAGAAATAGATTAATACACGGATGAGAACACTTAATTCGGCAAAGAATCTGGCGTCAAGCTTGGGTATTACTCTCATCATGACCTTATTGGGTTTTTTCACCAGAAAGGTCTTTGTGGACAATGTGGGTGTGGATTATCTTGGCTTGAACGGTCTCTTGCATAATATATTGGGCATTATGACCCTGCTGGAGGGGGGCTTCGCTACCAGTGTCGTATATAACATGTATAAGCCCCTTGCCGAAGATGACCGCCCCAAGATATTGGCTCTTCTTCAGTTATATCGTAAGGTCTATCGCTATATTGCTCTTGGTATTATCGCTTTTGCACTTTGTTTGTACCCTTTCATCGATTTTTTTATCAAAGATGGTGAGAATTTGGAATATATATCCATTGTTTATTTTATTTTCTTGTTCAATTCGGTGGTGGGTTATTTTACAGCATACAAATGGTCTATCATTAATGCCAGCCAGCAGAATTATAAACTTACGGCAATCAATCTTACATATCAAGTCGGGCTGAATCTCACGAAATTGGCAATTTTGTATTATACCAAAAACTATATTCTCTATCTTGTTGTGGAGGCGATGTTCGGTTTGGGACTAAACTATGCAATAGTATGGAAGGCAAATCAACTTTTTCCTTATCTTAAGACGAAAGAAAAGTATAGATTGGATGCTGTCACAAAGTCCAATATAATCACTAACATGAAAGCACTCTTCGTGAATAAACTGGGAGGATATTTCATGCATAGCACAGATAATATCATTATTTCTGCGTTCGTGGGTGTTGCCAGCATTGGTTTGTATTCCAACTATACATTAATAACCGGAACAATCCGTAGCATTGTTAACCAAGCATTGAATAGTTTCTCTGAAAGCGTAGGGAACCTGATTGCTTCGGAATCGGCAGATAAAGTGTATGAGGTATTCCAAACCACTTTTTTTGTTAATTTTTTATTGGCATCCATCCCTGTCATAATTCTTCACAACACTATCACACCTTTTATTTCATGGTGGTTAGGTGAAAAATACCTTTTAGGATATATAACACTATGTGTGATTTTGTTTAATTTCTATATCGATGTAATGCGAAGTACTGCTATGACTTTTAAGGTTAAAGCTGGGATTTTTTTGCAAGATCGTTTTACACCATTATTTCAAGGTCTCATAAACTTAATTCTTTCATATGTTTTCGTCCAATATTGGGGATTGGTGGGTGTTTTGTTTGCTACATCAATCAGCATTCTTTCGATAGGTTTCTGGCAGTTTCCGAGGCTTTGCTATAAGTATGTGTTCCATCAGCCATTATGGAAGTACTTTAGCAAGTATGTTCTCTATTCAGTGGTAGCGTGTGTGGCTTGGAGCGCATCTGTATATTTGTGTAGCCTTTGTCTTGTGGAGAACTCTTTGATACAAGCGTTGAGTAATGGTCTTATATCTATGGTGACGATTCTTGTTATCTATTATGTATCTTTTTATAAAACTCGGCAATATTCCTATCTACAGACTTATGTGTATCAAATACTTCCTCGTAGAAAATGATAAAATGTAAAGTTCTTTTTCTCATTGAGTCTTTTGCAGGGGGAGGGGCAGAAAGGGTGTTGACCACCTTGGTTCAGCATATTAACAAGGAGAAGTTTGATGTGACAGTATGTGCGATAAGTGGTGGTGGAAAGTATGAGGATGTTGTACGGGAGAATGTGAAATATTATGCTATTTTGAATGAACCTGTAGATAAGAATCGTCTTAGCATACTGTGGTATAAAGTCAAGCATCATTTGGTTTATCAATGGTTGCCATTATCTTTGGTGTATCGATGGCTTGTCCCCCAAGGTAATGACGTGGAGGTGGCATATGTTGAGGGTTTCACAACGAAACTGTTGAGTCATTCAGTCAACAAGAAGGCGAGAAAGTATGCATGGGTGCATTGTAATATGCAGATGGATCATTGGACTACTTCTGTGTATGCATCACTTGATGAAGAGGTTAATGCATATAACAAGTATGATAAAGTGTTTTGTGTCTCAAACACAGCGGTGAAGGGATTTGAGAAGACCATTATTGGGGTGAGAGTTAAAAGAGGCACCTTGTATAATCCAATAAATTCACAAGAGATCAGGAATATGGCATCAGAAGGAACGCGTGTGGAACATGTACGACCGCTTCTCGTGACTGTTGGTCGTTTGGAACATCAGAAAGGATATGATCGTTTGGTGCGGATTGCCAAACATCTGGTGGATGATGGGTTTAAGTTTGAACTCTGGATATTGGGTGTTGGTTCTCAGGAGGCAGATTTGAAACAATATATTCAGGAGAACCATCTTGAAGAATGTGTGAAATTGTTGGGATTCCATACCAATCCTTATAAATATATTGTACAAGGCGACCTTTTTGTCTGTTCTTCTCGGAGTGAAGGCTATAGTACCGCTGTAACCGAAGCGCTCATCTTAGGGCTTCCCGTGATAACCACGGATTGTAGTGGTATGGCTGAATTGTTGAAGGATGGCGAGTGTGGTATAATCACGGAGAATGATGAAGGGGCGTTGTATGAGGGAGTGAAACGCTTATTGAAAGACGCAGTATTATTAGAACATTATAGAGAAAAGGCTGTTGAACGAGGCAACGATTTCACTATCGAAAGTTTGATGAAACCGATTGAAAATATTCTTCTGGGATGAAAAGACGGGTTGTGTTTTTAATCAATTCCTTGTATGGCGGAGGAGCGGAGAAGGTGCTTCAAACATTGTTGAAGCATATAGATAAGACTAAGTTTGATGTAACATTATATTCACTGCACAGGGGTGTCTTGAATGAGCAATATCCTTCTGATATCAATTTTCGATATGTTTATGGACATGGGAAGATTTGTGATTATTTTAAAACATTTATTTATAAGTTTTTTCCTCCGTCACTATTTTATCGTTTGTTTATTTATGGGGAATATGATACAGAGGTGGCGTTTATAGAGGGTTATTCTACACGTATTATAAGCGGTTCTACTAACAGGAAATCTAAAAAGATAGCATGGGTGCATATTGACTTGGAAAACAATCATTGGACGGATATCGCATATAAGAGTAGGGAAGAAGAGCTAGAATGTTATAAGAGATTTGATTGTGTGATAGCTGTTTCGGAAACAGTTCGAAAGGCTAATGAGAGATTGTTCCCACATCTGAAAAAATCCATGTGTTTATATAATCCTATTGATTCACAGGAAATCATCCAGAAGTCAAAAGATGTATCATAGAAGGATAACGATATGTTTGCTAGATTGTATTTATTGATTCGTGCGTTTATTCGTCATAAGATATTGCATATAGATGACCGTAGCCAATTGGAAATAGCCATCTCTAATGGATTGAAGATTGGCAAGGATTGTGATATTCAGTTTGAGAGTATTATAGATTGGAGTCATTGCTGGTTGATAGAGATAGGCGATCGTGTTACGTTTGCCCCGAGGGTGCATATCTTGGCACATGATGCTTCTACAAAACGTCCGTTAGGCTATACGGCATTGGGGAGGGTGAAGATTGGTAGTGATGTTTTTATTGGGGCAGGAACTATCGTATTGCCAAATGTGACAATTGGGGATAATGTTGTAATAGGGGCAGGCAGTGTGGTGAGTAGAAGTATTCCGACTAATTCTGTTGCAGTTGGATGTCCTGCTCGTGTGATATGTACGTATGATGAATATGTTTCTAAACGGAAAAGCCAGATGATGGAGAGTCCTTGTTATGATTGGTCTTATACTTTAGGTGGTGGCATAACGCAGGAAAAGAAAAATGAAATGAAGGCGGCTTTTGATAAATGTGGTATTGGGTTTGTTGAATGAGACCAAAAGAATATAGTAGTTAAATATGGATGCAAAAACTAAGGTGGATAAATTGTGTCACCAAATACAATCTCAATTGTCTTCTCTTGTGGGGGCGACGGTTGCGTTGTTTGGACTTCCATGTCATGGGAATATTGGAGATACATATATAGCATTGGGTGAATTGTCTTTTTTGAAGTCTGTCGGAGCTAAGATAATTTATAAGAAAATGCTCATAGATTCAACGCCTTTGCCCAAGTTGCCAGTTGATTGTATAATCCTATTGCAAGGTGGCGGAGATTTTGGCGATGTGTGGCGTGGTATACAAGAATGTCGTTTGGCTGTGTTGGAGAAATACAAATATCATAAGATAGTTATATTCCCCCAATCAGTTTTCTATGCGGATGAACTTCTATTAAAGAAGGATGCTGCAGTGTTGAATGAATGCAGAGATTTGACTATTTGTGCTCGTGATCAATACTCGTTTGGTGTTTTGAAAAAATATTTTTCTAACAATATTCTCCTTGTTCCTGATATGGCCTTTTTCATGCCTCGGTCTTTTTTGCTGAAGGCATGTAGGCCTGTGACACATGAGAGATTATTTCTGAAACGTATTGACAAAGAAGCTTCTTCCAATCAAGATTGTTTGTATAAATCCCAAATTGATAGTGATAAAGATAATTGGACTATTTCTGATTGGCCAACGATTCGTAATGATATATTATGTTTGCGATGGAATCTAAGAATGGTAGGATGGACGGATGCGCTTTTATTGCGTAAGTTGTATAAAGTCGCATCAATCCTGAGGTGGTTGACGATTGCTCATATGTTATATATTGTATATCCGATTGTGGCCAAAGCGGGGATTCACTTTCTTTCATCATACAAGGAACTATATTTGACTCGTTTACATTCCGCTATTTTAGCAGTCTTGTTGGGGAGGAAGTGCGTGATTTTGGATAATTCTTATCATAAAAATCGTAATTTTTTTGAGACATGGCTGTATGATCTTGATTCGGCTTGTTTTCAGGACCAATAAAAACTATGTAATGGAGGATTCTATGGTAACGGTTTCGATTATTATCCCAATTTATAGGGTCGAGAAGTATATTGAGAGATGTTTAGATTCTGTTCGTGCCCAAACATATGAAAACTATGAAGTTATTCTTGTGGATGATTGTGGGGGTGATAATAGCATACAGTTGGCGGAATCTTATATATCAAAACATAATCTAATCTGTTGGAAGATTGTCTCGCATGACAAGAATCGTGGTTTGTCTGCTGCGCGCAATACAGGGATTTGTGTGGCTTGTGGGCAATATGTTTATTTTCTAGATAGTGATGATACGATAACGGAAAATTGTATAGAACTTTTAGTAAATCACCTGGCCAAAGATGTGGATTTTGTTATGGCTTCTTATACAAATATTCCAGTTCAAGCGGTGTTCCCAAACTTTGGGAAAGGGATATACACCCAAGAAGAATTAGTCTACAAATATTGCAAACAGGAATTGCCATGGAATGCCGTGAATCGATTAATTCGTCGAGACTTTCTTCTAAAAAATTCTTTGTTTTTTTATGTTGGTATTTTAAGCGAAGATTTGTTATGGAATTTCCATATATTGGCTTATGTAAACAAAGCTGTCTTAGTTGATACTATTACTTATCATTATTATGTTAATCAGAATTCCATTATGAACTCATGTAATTATAATTATAAATATGCAGAAGACTTGCTTTTTATAAGTCAACGGATGTATGAACTTGTACAGAATCATTTTAATCGACCTCAAATTCATTATTTGCACATGGTAAAATATGATATAATTCCACGAGCCGTCTTATGGCATCACTACCCCTTTAAGTATAAGTGGCATATGTTATCGAACCTATTTCAAGATAGATTTTATGTGTACTATCGTTTTTTGCCTATTAAAAAGATGATGGTATTGTTGCTGCCTGCACCATTATTAATTTTATGTTATTTTGTGTCCTTTTGGGGACAAGAATATGGTTCTGTTGTTTTTCGCAAGTTGCGACTAGGAAGGATGTAGTACTTCTTTCATATTGAATTCGCAGAAGATGTACGAAGTCGAATTTAATGGATAAATATAGATACGTGGATTTATGAGACAAAGAGATGTATCACTTGATATTATCCGTAACTTGGCGTGTTTAATGATTGTTTTGATGCATTCGCCTATGCTAGGATTGGATACTTCTGGTGTGGTATTATGTGGAATTAGTTATCTGACGGCTCCGGGTATTGGTTTGTTCTTTATGGTGAGTGGTGCTTTATTATTAAGAGGACACTCGGAAAAGCTTTTTGAAACTAAAGCCTTTTTACAGAGACGATTCTCAAAAATATTGATTCCAGTTGTTTTTTGGAGTTTAGTTGGGTGGGGATTGGATATATATGGGATTCAAAATGAAGAAATAGGCATATTGTGGTTTATGTATTGTTTGGCTGGAATATACCTTCTTACTCCAATATTGTCAAGATGGTTGAGTGTGGCGAGTATAAAGGAAGTTGAGTTTTACTTGGTGCTGTGGTTGGCGACATTATGCGTCCCGTTCGTAAAATTATTCACCCCTGTTAATGAAAGTGATACGAGTTGGTTGTACTATTTTCATGGATATGTGGGGTATTATGTGTTAGGGTTTTATTTACAGAACTATATGGAGCGGCGGATATCCATGGGAAGAAAATTGATGTTTTCATTGGTGTTTGTGTGCATTTCCGTTATATTGCCTATTGCATTATTGATGTTGAATGTGGAAGTGGATTTTTATAGTTTATTTTGGTATTTGAGTGTTACGGTTGCCTTGCAGTGTGTCGTCTGGTGGAGTGTTGTGAAGCGATTGATGAAATATGTTGCAAAATTGCCGAGTTTTGTTGTGGAATTGTCCAAGTTGAGTTTTGGCATCTATTTAATTCATATATTGGTGATGAGGAATCTTTTGTGGAAGACCGAATGGATGCAGAATATGAATGGATTGGTTCAAATAGTTGTATGCGCGATTCTGACATTCACAATCGGTGCTCTGATTAGTTGGGGCATATCAAAGATTAAATACGTCAGAGCAATTATTGGCTATTAAGATGAAAAAAACGCGTATACTGATACTAATGCACTATATGGAGCTGGGTGGGGCAGAGAGTGCCCTACTCGGACTTTTGCAGAGTGTTGACCCTGTCAGGGTGGATGTGGATGTGTTTATTTATAGCCATCGTGGGGAATTGATGGATTTTATACCCAAAGAAAAAGTGAACCTCTTGCCGGAAATGGAAGCCTATTCATTGACGGAAAAGCCAATGTCGGAAGTGGTAAGGATGGGTTATTGGCGATTGGCAATTGCGAGGATGATTGGACGTCAAAAAACAGTCTCTTTTTGCAAGAGACATAAAGATTCTGGAAAGCCTGCTGAATGTGGGACATTCTTTCAACAGCGAGCAACATGGAAAGTCCTTCCCAAGATTCAGCCAAATGTGGAGTATGATTTAGCCATCAGCTTTCTCACTCCCCATTTCTTTGTGCTTAATAATGTACGTGCAAAGAAAAAGATTGGATGGATTCATACGGATTATACACGTATCATGGTAGATGTAGAGGCTGAGCTGAAGATGTGGGAAAGGCTGGATTATATAGCCAGTATAAGTGAGGAGGTCGGAAATCGGTTTTGTGAGGTTTTTCCTTCGTTGCGGCCAAAGTTGGTGCTGATTGAGAATATTCTGAATGCAGACTTTATCCGTAGACGTGCAAAGGAAAGTGAAGTTTCGTTGTGTGACGACCCAACTACGGTGTGCCTTTTGACTATTGGCCGTTTTTCCCCCCAAAAAAAGATGGAGGATATTCCAAAGATTTGTAAGAAGATTTTGGAACAAGGGTTGCAAGTGAAATGGTTTATCATCGGTTATGGGAGCAAGGGAATTGAGAATGTGGTGAGGGAAAACGCTAAGAAAGAAGGCGTGGAAAACAAAGTGGTGATTTTGGGTAAGCAAGATAATCCTTATCCTTACATTCAAGCATGTGACATTTATGTGCAACCGAGCCGCTACGAAGGTAAGTCCATTACGGTGCGAGAAGCTCAGATACTTTGTAAACCGGTGATTGTCACGAATTATCCTACGGCTGGGTCGCAGATACAGACTGGCGTAGATGGCGTGATTGTACCGATGGATGTGGATGCATGTGCCATTGAAATGGCGGCATTTATCCGCAATGTAGATTTACAAGAAAAGATGGTGGAATATCTGAAGACGCACGATTATGGGAACGTGGGTGAAATAAAAAAAATCTACCGACTTTGTGAATAAGAGGATGTGGCAATACAATAAATCTGTGTTCATCTGTATAATCAGTGGGAGGAAATATGGTACAATATGATCAAGAGACATACGAAAAGACTGTTCATGAATACCAGCAGGTAGTGAGCAAAGGCTTCTCATTGGATGATTTCCGAACATATAATGAAATACTTTTCTCATGTCATAGTTGTGGCATTGAAGGTAATTCATTTACGGTCGATGAGACACGGACATTGAAGGAAAAAGGACTTGGGATGATTCCACAGGGAAAGCCTCTGGTGGAGGCGTTTGAGATGCTGGATCATTTTGCTGCATATGAGGAGATGTTGAGGACTGTTGATGAGCCGATGACAGAAAACTATATTAAACATCTCCATTATCTTTTGACAGAACATACCATCGCTTATCGGCATCAAGGTGCTGTACCTGGAGAATATACAGATGTTGATATGGCTGCTGGTGATACCATCTTTGGCGACCATGAGGTCTTGATAGCTAAAGTGCCCAATTTATTGGAATCGACGGAATTAGCTTTGGAAGAAGATAAGTTGCCAATTATGGAACTGGTTGCCCGTTTCCATGCCTATTTTGAATACCTGCATCCTTTTCGTGATGGTAATGGGCGGCTTGGACGTTTGCTGGTTAATAAGCTTTTGTTAAGAAAGAATAAGCCCATATTGATTATCCCTAAAGAGGGACGTGACGAATATATCAATTGCTTGCGTCTCTTTCGTAAAGATACTTCAGAACATCTTATTCAGTTTTTCTATAAGACTTCCATACAGAGGATGCAACAAGAGATGGAAGCAAAGCAGAGTATGACAGAGGAGTCGTTAAAGTTTTCGTTTTAGATAGGTGACAAGCGACAATGGCTTGATTCAAATTGGCTATGTCAAGCTACAGGTGTTTGGATATATAAATAGACTCAACTTCCTGAAGTGAACGAAGCAAAAGAAACTCATTGTATGTAAAGGGATGCCCCATGTAATTCAAAATCAGTGTTCATCTGTACAATCTGGGAGAAATATAAATATGATACCGAAAATTATACATTATTGCTGGTTCGGAGGAAAGCCGTTGCCGAGATTGGCACAGAAATGTAAAAGGAGTTGGGAAAAGTTCTTTCCTGATTATGAAATAAAGGAATGGAATGAGCAGAACTTTGATATCAATGCAACCCCATACACGAAATACTGTTATGAGCATCAGCAATGGGCATATTTGAGCGATTTTGTGAGGCTTTATGTGGTTGAACGTGAGGGTGGATTGTATTTTGATACGGATGTGGAGGTGGTGAAGAAGCCAGTTGATCTGTTGGAGTCACATCGAGCCTATTTTGGTTGGGAAACTCCTGAATATTTGAATACAGGCTTGGGATTTGCGGCGGAGGCACATCATCCTGCGGTGAGGGCAATGTTGAGTCAATACGATGGTCTGGTGGTAGATGGGAAATATATGTATGAACGGATGCAAGGATGTCCGCAGTTGAACACGAAAGCATTGTTGCCATTCGGATTGCAACAAGACGGAACCAAACAGGAGATTTCTGATGCTGTGATTTTACCTATTGACTATATGTGTCCATTCCGTGATGCAACGGGGGAACTGAGCAAGACAACAAATACCATCTCCATCCATTGGTTTAGTAAATCTCCTCACGGGAAAAAGGCTGCATGGAAGATGAAATTGACAAGACCATTGCATAGAATATTGAACAAATTCATGAAGATTTATTAATGACTGCGATACCAATACCTGCGGAATTGATCATCCAGATGTTTTATTGGGTGACATTCTTAATATGCATATTTACTTTTTTCAATTATTCTGGTTCAAATAATTGTGATAAATTGTTGAGTAAAAACTCGATGGTGCCAGCACTAATAATGATATGCGTATACATTATTATTATCGGTCTTAGGCCTGTGAACTATAGATTTGGAGATACAGTTAATTATGCTGCAACTTATGCGAGAACCTTGCCGATATTTGGTGAAATAGATTATCATAAGGAATGGCTGTTTGCTTTGTTCCGGACTTGGTGCCGCTCCATGGGGTTTTCGGTGAATGTGTATTTCTTAATTATAGAGATAGGCTATTTAGGACTGATGTTCTGGGCATATAAAAAGGCGCTTTGGGAAAATGCTTGGCTGGCGATGCTATTTGGCTTGAGTGCATTTTCTGTCTTTACATATGGCGTAAATGGCATCCGTAATGGGTTAGCATGCTCAATCGTAACTTTGGCAATTGTATTTGCTGCGAAAGATAAGAACTATTTTGTTACAGCAGTTATGTGCTTCCTGGCATTGGGTATTCATAAAAGTACATTGCTTCCTACTGCGGCTATGGTGGCGGCTTTGTTTTTCATTAAGAAGCCCAAGATTGCTTTAGTGTTTTGGTTGGTGAGTGTTCCTCTGTCTTTGGTGGCAGGAGGACCGATTTCCAATTTCTTTATGAGTTTGGGATTTGATGACCGTGCAGAGGCATATATGTCTGGAGACAATGCTAAATATGGTAACTTCTCTAATACAGGTTTCCGTTGGGACTTTCTGTTGTATAGTGCAATGCCTGTGTGGTTGATTTGGTACGTGCAGAAATGTATAGATAAGAAACGTGAGTCGATAGGGGGAGGAAAAACCTTGGAAGAAGAGGAAAGCGGTGTGTATGGTGCAGGCATTCTTGCTGACGCTCAAAGCATGCGGGTTTTCAATGTAATATCAATAGTGTATTTGCTGACTAATGCATTTTGGGTGATGGTAATTAAGGCTGCTTTCTCGAATCGTTTTGCATATTTGAGTTGGTTTATTTATCCTTTGGTGTTAGCGTATGGTGTCATACGTTTGCATATTTGGGAGGATCAAGATAAGAAGGCGGGGCTGATATTGATGGCTCACATGGGGTTCACGATGATTATGTATTTTATGGGTACATTAGGATAGGGTGTTGATAAGATGTTCTTTAGTGACTAAATGAAAACTATAACCATATTTACTCCAACATATAATCGGAAACATACGTTACCTCGAACGTATGAGTCTTTGTGCCGTCAAACATGTGACGATTTTGATTGGTTGATTATTGATGACGGAAGCACAGATGGTTCAAGGGAATGGGTGGAAAGTTTGGGAGAGAAAGTTGTGGAAAAGGGGCAACAATTTGATTGGATGGGAAGAGAACTCGATGGAGAAGATGAAGATCATTTTGTGATAAAAACTTCTCAATTCACAATTGAATATGTTTATAAACCTAATGGGGGACTCTACACGGGTTACAATACAGCCTATGCAACAATTAAAACAGAGTTGTGTGTGTGCATTGACAGTGATGACTATATGCCAGATGATGCGGTGGAGAAGATGGTTGATATATGGAAGAATCGTCCCAAGGAGAAGGAATATTGTGGCATTGTAGGGTTGGATTTCAACGTGGTGGATAAGTTGCCGATTGGGGGGCTTTTCCCAGAGCATTTGAAAGAGGCTTATCAGATGGAGATAACCCATCGAGGAGATACGAAGCAGGTGATGAGGACCGATTTGATGAAAAAGGTCGCTCCACAGATAGGTTTCAAGGGAGAAAAAGACTTTAACCCCTTTTATATGCTGATACAGGTGCTGGATCAGTATCCTATCCTGATTGCGAATGAAAATTTTTGTTGGGTGGAGTACCAGATTGGTGCAGATAGCATGAGTCAAGGTATTTGGAAACAATATAAACGTTCTCCTCGCAGTTACGCAAAGTATCGTATCAATCAAATGACCTTGAAGCATGGTAATTCGTTGAAGAACAGGTTCCGGCTTTGTGTACACTATGTGTCTTCTTGCATCTTGAATGGGGATAAGGCTTGGTTGCGAAATACGCCATTGAGAGGGTTGACGATCTTGGCGATTCCATTGGGGGTATTCTTGACATTATTGGTTCTTTGGAAAAATAGAAAATGATACGTATTCTTCACATACTCCATTCAATGAACCGTGGTGGTGCAGAAGCGATGCTGATGAACTACTATAGGAACATTGACCATAGCCGTGTACAGTTCGACTTTCTGCTGACAGAACAGAATCGATGCCAATATGAGGAGGAAATAGAAAATTTAGGAGGATATGTGTATAGAGTGCCTTTGTTGAGGTTCTGTAATCCTTTCCCATACATTAATGGGGTGAGAAGGTTCTTGAAAGAACATCCTGAATATAGAATTGTTCATTCGCATACATCAAGCAAGAGTGCAGTCCCTTTATGGATGGCAAAAAGATGCGGTGTTCCTGTGAGGGTTTGTCATGCACACAGTAGTAGTTCTGGCCATGGCTTGGAAGGATTCGTTAGATGGGGATTAGGTGTCTGGCTGAAAAAAGTGGCAACAGATTTCATGTCTTGTGGTGAGGGGGCTACACTTTGTTGGTACGGCAAGGAATATTTGAGCAAGACACGTTTTGTCCCCAATGCTGTTGATGTAGAGAAATATGGGTTTAATGAATCGATACGTCAGACTGTACGAGAAAAGTTACAACTGTCAGATGGTGAATGTGTGTTGGGAATGGTGTCACGGTTTCATCCTGTAAAAAAACATCTTTTTGCCCTTGATGTGTTGGCTGCAATGAAGGATGTAGGCTGTTGTCCTAAATTGTTGTTTGTGGGTGACGGTGAATTAAGACCTGCTATTGAAGAGAAGATTACATTATTGGGCTTGGATAAAGATGTAGTGATGACAGGTCTTGTCAGCGATGTCCCGAACTATTTGCAGGCAATGGATATGGTACTGATGCCTTCTATCAATGAAGGATTACCAGTGTCACTGATAGAAGCTCAGACGAATGGACTATCTGTGATTGCAAGTACGGGAGTACCTCACGAAGTGGATGTGACGGGAAATGTGGATTTTCTTCCATTGGATGTGAATGCATGGGCGGAGTGCTTGGCTTCAAAGATAAAACAGGGAACAGCACGAGATGTGGCTGCAGTAAAGAAAGTCAGGGACGCAGGATATGACATTAAGGTTGCGGGCAAGGATTTGGAAGAGTGGTATTTGAATAAATATAATGATTTTGAATAATATTATATCTTTATTATGAATATAGCATTATTGATAGCAGGTGGTGCGGGAAACCGTATGGGACAGGACATTCCCAAACAATTTCTGCATGTGGATGGATGCCCCATTATTGTTCATACCATGCAGTGTTTTCAGAAGCACCCAGATATTGATGCAATGGCAGTGGTATGTCTGAAAGGGTGGGAAACGGTACTTCAGGCATATGCCAACCAGTTCAGTATTACTAAACTGAAATGGATTTTCCCTGGTGGAAATACCGGAATGGAGTCTATCCACAATGGCATTTATGGGCTGAAAGGTGAGGGTTGTGTAGATGATGACCTGGTTCTGATACATGATTCCGTGCGTCCATTGTTGTCTCAAGATATCATTAGTAGTAATATTGCGATATGCCAAGCATATGGTTATGCCATTACTGGAATTCAATGTCGTGAGGCAATATTAGAGAGCGAGGATGGATTCTCTTCTAATCGTAGTATTCCTCGTGACACTTTGATAAGGACTCAAACCCCTCAGACTTTCAAGTTGGGTAATATTATAGATGTGCATGAAGAAGCTAAACAAAAGGGCATAGTGGATAGTGTGGCTTCTTGTACTTTAATTGCAGAAGTGGGGGGGCGTGAAATGCACATCGTTCCAGGGTCAGAAAAAAATATCAAGGTGACGACTGTGGAGGATATTGAGATTCTGAAGGCATTGATGCATACCACAAAAGAGGAGTGGCTGAAATGATGTCAGACTATTGGAAGGGTATAGTTGAGGTTGCTGAGACGGAACTCCCTTGGGAACAGTTGCAAGGTAGCAATATCCTTGTAACTGGGGCAACAGGCTTGTTGGGCTCCTGCTTGATTGATGTACTCATGCATCGTGTTGATGGTCACTACAATGTCTATGCTGCAGGTAGGAATGAAGCGCGTGCACAAAAACTGTTTCAGAAGTATCAAACCGATGCTCGCTTTCATTTCTTGAAATACAATGTGATGTGCCCCTTGCAGTCTGACCTTTCTTTTCAGTATATCATTCATGCCGCAAGCAATGCAAGCCCCTCTTTTTTTGCAGATAATCCTGTGGAGGTGATGAAGGCAAATGTTGTAGGAATCATCAATTTGTTGGAATATGGTCGTAAACATCAGTTGCAGAGGTTGATGTATGTGTCGACTGGTGAAGTGTATGGTGAGGGGGATGGACGAGTCTTTACGGAAGAATATAGTGGGTATGTTGATCCAATGAAGTCTCGGTCTTGTTATCCATCGTCGAAGCGGGCGGCAGAAACACTATGTGCAGCCTATGTGGCAGAGTATGGAATGGATGTTGTTGTAGCTCGACCATCACACACGTATGGACCTCATTTTACCGAGGCTGATAATCGAGTGTATGCCCAGTTTATCAGGAATGTTTTGAGTGGTGAGAATATTGTGATGAAAAGCGCAGGTACTCAATATAGAAGTTGGTGTTATGTTGTGGATTGTGTGAAAGGTCTTCTCTATGTGTTGCTGAAAGGAAAAACGGGAGAGGCGTATAATGTGGCAGATACCTCTTCCAATATCAGTATCAAGCAATTGGCGGAGATGGTGGCAGAAATAGGTGGTAGTAAAGTGATTCTTGATTTGCCATCGGATGCTGAACGAAAAGGCTATAATCCAGTGAATAAATCTGTGTTTTCCACAAAGAAGCTGGAATCTTTGGGGTGGTGCATAAAGGGGGCGATGAGGGAAAAAATGAATGCGACCATACAAGAATGTAAAAAAAGTACGGAATGAAATCTTATAAGGATTTATTGAATGAGAATGCTCGTAAGGATGGGTTAAGACAATTGACGGAGGAAGAATCATCCGAAATGAAGAAGGCGTTAATGAAAATGTATGGGGCTGTTTCTTCTCTTTGTACAGCGAATGGATTGACGTTAATGCTATGTGGAGGAAGTTGCTTAGGGGCAATACGTCATCAAGGTTTTATTCCATGGGACGATGATTTGGATATGTGTATGCCTCGACGAGACTATGAGCGTCTGAAGGAACTCTTGCAACAGGGCAAATTGGGAGATGGGTATGAGTATATGTTTCCATCGAAAGGAAAGGACGCTTTGTGCATGTTTATGAAGATTTATAAAAAGGGGACGAGGTGCGTGGAAATCGGCAATGAATATACAGATTTTCCTAAAGGATTGAGTTTGGATATATTTCCGCTGGAAGGGGTGAGTGAGAATCCTCTTAAAAGAAAACTGACGGGAATGTTGGCCAATATCTTGAGGCTTAGTGCTAATATGGTCTATGAGGCAACATACCCAGTAAGTGAAACAACACGTCGAGTAACTCAGATGCGAGGTTGGGCTGGTTTCATGCTCAAGACACGCAAGGTGCTGGGTAAATTATTGAGTGTGATTGGTCATCGTCATTGGGTGAATGCTTTTGACTCCTTGGTCTATAATTCAAATATAGGTACCTATTTGTCTATTCCTACAGGACGTAAACTTTATGCAGGAGAAACTTTGTCTTCCGATGTTTTTCTGCCAGTCAGAACAGCTTTGTTTGAAGGAGAAGAAGTTTTTGTTCCAGGTGATGCGGAAAGGTATCTTGCAAATCTATATGGTGAAAACTATATGCAGCTTCCACCTGTGGAAAAGCGTGAACGCCATTTTATTGTGGATTTTGATTTGAACTCAGAATGAATTGACGTTTTTCTTTATTTGGACTAATGCGAAAAACGACCAAGATATGATACCTAAAATTATCCATTATAGTTGGTTCTCTGGCGATTCTATGCCAGAAAGTTATATCTCTATTATGGAGAATTGGAAGAAAATGCTTCCGGACTATGAATTGAGGTTGTGGGATGCGAATGCTCTGAAGGAGGCAAACTTAACCTTTGCGAATGAGGCTTTTGTGGCACGTAAATGGGCTTTTGCAGCCGATGCTATTAGGTGTTATGCAGTCTATCATGAGGGAGGAATTTGGTTGGATGGTGACGTTGTTGTACATCGTTCGTTCGATTCTTTCCTCCACCATCGAATGTTTATAGGGAAAGAGTATGTGATTGAATTTCAGCACGACGAAACAAATCATAATGTCAGTACATTGACTTCTCATTGTTTTGGCGCGGAGAAAGGGCATCCTTTTTTGAAGGATTGTGTGGATTATTATAAACATAGGCGCTTTATTCAGTCGGATGACAAAAACATGCCTCAAAGTTTGCGGTATGATATGCGTTTGATCCCTTCCATCCAAAGTCGATTGGCCCTTAAATATGGTTATCAAGGTCGCATTCCGAATTTGGAGGATATCGAAGTGCTGGATGAGGATATTCATGTATATCCGCCTTACTACTTTGATGAACCGCGCTATCATGGGATGAAAGATGTTGTTTGTATACATTGCAAGGCGGGTTCTTGGAGAAAAGCGAATACATGGAACTCTGATATTGAACATAAGCAATTTGTTCGTAAAAAGGATTTGGCTTATTACATCTACACTTGGGCTAATAAGTATCTGGCAAAAAAGGGATATTGGTTGAAAGTTCTTAGTATTTAAAGTATGTTGTACGAATTGGCACATACACTTCAGACGAAGATGCCGTGGTTATGGGAGGGCGTGGAAACTCTCAATGGCATGGTGTGTGGATGGAAGATTGGTGATGGAAGGGACTTGCAAAGCAGTCTTCCCGTGGGCATTAGGATTGCAGATGTGAATGACGCATGCCGTTTGGCAGACTTCTTTGCCCGTCAGCCAGAAGAGAGTTTCAAGTGGTTCCGACCGCATTCGTTTGACGAGGGGACGATGAGGAAGTTGCTGGGGAGAAAGTCTTATATTATATATGTGTTAGAGGAAGAGGGGGAAATTATCGGATATGCGTTTTTGCGATGTTTTATAAATGGGAAGTGCTTTTTGGGAAAGATGGTGGATGTGAATCATCAAGGAAAGGGTGTATGCACGAAGTTGTGTGAGGTTGGAATGGATATTGCACGGAAAACAGGCTTCCGTATGTTTGAGAGTATCAATAAAGAGAATATCGGGTCGATGAAGGCGAGTCAGAAAGCGTGCGATGTAATTGTGGTGGAGGAGTTGGAAGGAGGGGATTTCTTGATAGAGGATAGGCCTAAGGGTTCTTTGAAACCTTAACTCTAACTTTAATTCTAACTTTAACTCTAACTCTAACTCTAACTCTAACTCTAACCTTAACTCTATTCTCTCAACTTGGAACTCTTGAAATGATGAAATGGTTGTTTGACAGAGTGGTCTCGTTTGTGGGACTGTGCTTCCTTTGGCCTGTGCTACTGGTGGTGTGGGTGCTGATTCGTGTGAAGATGCCGGGCGGTCCTGCCATCTTTACACAAAAGAGAGTGGGGAAGGATGGAAAGTTGTTCACCATGTATAAATTCCGCAGCATGACGGTGGGGCATGGTGGTGGTTCCGTATCGGTGGCGGGTGAAAGTCGTATCACGCCGTTGGGGGCAAAGTTGAGGCGATATAAGTTGGATGAGTTGCCAGAGTTGTGGAATGTGCTGATTGGGGATATGAGTTTTGTGGGGCCTCGGCCGGATGTGCCGGGATATGCTGATCAGTTGGAGGGGGAAGACAGGCTGATTTTGAAGTTGCGTCCTGGCATCACGGGACCTGCTTCGTTGAAGTATCGCAATGAGGAGGAGATTCTGGCGAAAGTGGATGACCCTCAGAAATATAATGATGAGGTGATTTATCCTGACAAGGTGAGAATCAATCTTGACTATTATTATCATCATTCCTTGTGGGGTGATGTCAAACTTATCATAGAAACTGTTTGTGGCTAAGAAAATTGTTCGCGCGGCAACGATTGGTTTGTCTTTGAATGTCTTCTGCCGAGGGTTGTTGAAGGAACTGAAGGAAGAAGGTTATGAGGTGGTGGCTCTTTCAAGCCCAGATGCGGATTTGGAGGAAGTCGGAGAGCGTGAAGGGGTGAGAACCGTGGGCGTGGCAATGGAACGGCGCATGAGTCCGCTGAAGGATTTGGTGTCGCTCGTCAAACTGGTTTCCGTGCTGAAAAAAGAGCGTCCAGATATGGTGCATTCGATGACTCCGAAGGCAGGGCTGCTCTGCATGATGGCTGCCAAGATGACGAATGTGCCTGTCCGGGTACACACGTTTACGGGGCTTGTCTGGCCAACGTCAACAGGAATGATGCGATGGGTTCTGATGCTGACCGATAAAATCACTTGTGCGTGTGCCACTCATGTGGTGCCTGAAGGAGAGGGAGTGAAACAGGACTTGCAGCGGTGCATCACTCGAAAGCCCTTGAAAGTGCTGGGGTATGGTAACGTGAAAGGCATCGATTTGGAGTATTGGAAGCGGTCATTGAATACGGAGAAATCGCAGAGACTCACTTTCGTGTTTGTAGGACGCCTTGTGAGGGAAAAGGGCATCAATGAGTTGGTGTCAGCCTTTGTGCGGTTGAACAAGGAGCATGCAGACACGCGGCTGCTGTTGGTTGGACCCTATGAAGAGAACATCGACCCTGTGCTGCCCGAAACCAAGCGATTGATAGAGGAGTGTGGAGCCATTGAGGCTGTGGGTTCGCAGAAGGATGTGCGTCCGTTTTATGAGCAGAGCGATGTGCTGGTGTTTCCCAGTTATCGTGAGGGCTTTCCCAATGTGGTGATAGAGGCAGGGGCGATGGATCTTCCGAGCATTGTGACAGACATCAATGGCGCTCGTGAGATTATTGTGAATCAGGAAAATGGAATTGTTGTTCCGCCACGCGATGAGGCTGCCTTGTATGAAGCGATGGAATGGGTGCTCAATCATCCGGAAGAACGCCTGCGTATGGGGCGGAAGTCGCGAAAGATGGTGGCTGACCGATACGAACAGGGGTTTGTGAGGCGATGCCTGAAAGACTTTTACAAAGAACTTTTGAAGGAGGATTGATGATGCCAGTACTTCTAAATGTACTTTACAAAAAGTACTTAAGTACTTTCGGAGGAGTACTGGAGTACTTTCGTGGCAGTATTGCAGTACTTGTGGGGAAGTACTGGAGTGCTTGTGCCGTGGGTTCTCTGGTGTGTTGGATTCGGAATTTGGGTGGTGAGTCGTATGGAGTGTGAGTTATTGAGAATGAGTTGTTTATGTGTGATGGATTGTTCAATATGAATGTTATATAATATTCAATATAATGGATAGAATTTATTTGTGTCTTGCCCACATGAGCGGCAAGGAACAGCAGTACATTCAGGAGGCGTTTGACACCAATTGGGTGGTGCCTCTTGGCCCCAATGTAAATGCGTTTGAGGAAGATTTGGCGGCGTTTGCCAATCATCGTGAAGGGGCTGAAACCTTGCAGAAGAAGGTGGTGGCGTTGAGTGCTGGAACTGCAGCCATTCATCTGGGCTTGATTATGCTGGGAGTGGAGAAGGGTGACGAGGTGATTTGCCAGTCGTTCACGTTTGCGGCGAGTGCCAATCCTGTTGTTTATCAGGGGGCTACACCTGTGTTTGTGGATAGTGAACCAGGTACTTACAATATGGATCCGCAGTTGCTGGAGGAGGCAATAAAGAATCGAATAGCCAAGACTGGGAAGAAGCCCAAGGCTATCATTCCTGTGTATCTGTATGGCATGCCGGCTCGGATTGACGAGATTATGGAAGTGGCTCGCCGCTACGAGATTCCTGTGCTGGAGGATGCAGCCGAGGGCTTCGGCTCTCGCTATCGTGGACAGGTGTGTGGTACGTTTGGTGACTACGGAGTCATGTCCTTTAATGGAAATAAGATGATTACGACCAGTGGAGGCGGTGCGCTGATTTGTCCAGATGATGAGGCAAAGAAGCGGGTGATGTTCTATGCCACTCAGGCGCGTGAGCCGTTCCCGTATTACCAGCATGAGAAGATTGGTTATAACTATCGAATGTCGAACATTTGTGCAGGTATCGGCCGTGGACAGATGACGGTGGCAGAGGAGCATATCCGTCATCATCAGTGGGTTCACGAGCAGTATGTGAAATTGTTGGGCGATATGGATGAAATCGTTGTCCATAGCGCGCCTGAGGGTTATATGGAACCCAATTACTGGTTGTCAACCATTCGCTTCGAGAGGGGAAAGAAAACTATTGACGAAGGTTTGTTGCCACTTATTACTCGTCTGAGCGATGCGAATATTGAGACTCGTCCGTTGTGGAAGCCGATGCACGTTCAGCCAGTGTATAAGGATGCTCCTGCTTATACCAATGGGGTGAGCGAGCGCCTCTTCTCTTGCGGCCTTTGCTTGCCCAGCGGCCCCTATGTGAAGGAGGCGGAGATTCATTATATAGTGGAAAAGATAAAAGAATTTTTGTAAGGAAAAACAACCAATTTTTATGAGAAGATTCTGTTTGATGTTGCTCTCTCTCTTCATCGTATTCCCTGCTTTTGCTCAGCAACAGAAGAAGTGGAAGGCTCCCAAGAGACCGAAACGACCGAAGTGGGAGGCTCCGAAGCCCAAGTCGGTGGAGTACATTGATGTTTGGAGACCATACGTTTTCTCTGATAACTGGTTCCTCGATTTTCAGGGAGGTGTGAGTGTGTCCATGGCTGAGAACATGAGTGGACACGCATTGGGTAAAATCTGTGGTCCGATGTTTGATTTCAGTGTGGGTAAACAGTTTTCTAACTCATGGAGCACGCGGCTGTCGATAGGGTATAAGGAGCAGAAAGGCTGGGCCAGTAAGCAGGCTCTGGCTGGAAGCGTCTTGTTGGAAGATGGGGATTATTCTTTCCGCGTCGTTTCCTTCTATATTGATGAGATGTTGAGTTTGACCCGTCTTTTGCTTCCCTACGATGAGAAGCGACCATTTGACTTGCAGTTGTTTGCAGGCGTGGGTCTGAATTACTCATGTGGTTTTGATGACAAGGTGGATCGTTGGAAGCGCTATGGCTATCCTGTGGATGGAACGGACTTCATAAACTTTGCCTTTCGAGGGGGAGTGCAGTGTCTTTATAAGGTGAGCAATATAACAGACCTGACTTTGCAGGGAGCTTTCAATATGGTGAACGATAATTATAATGGTGTGAAACATTCGTCCAAGTTTGCCTTCGATTCTTATCTGGATGTTTCATTGGGCATTCGAATCCATTTGGGCGACCATTACGGAGATAGTCGGTATTATAAGGTTCGCCGATGGGAGGCATCTTCGCTCAGAGCATCGGATTCCAAAGTGGCAGTTTTGCTGGAAGAGGAAAAAGAAACGGAGTATAGAATGCGTGAAAGTCGCGAAACTGTCGCTTTTGGAGAACTGATGAAGACTCACATTTCATTTTATGTCGATCGCACGTTTGTGAATGATTATCAGATGGAAAACCTCCGCATTGTGGCCGACTTCCTGAAGAAGAATCCTCAAGTGAACCTTGTCGTGAAAGGTTATTGTGGTGCTTCGAAAAAGACGGAGTCCCCTGATATGCATTTGGCAGAGAAACGTGTGCGGTCAGTCGGAAGGGCCCTGACTCGATATTTCGATGTGGATCCATCACGCTTTGAACTTTGGTTTGACGAGAATGCAGATGCCCCTTACCCTATGAAGGGGGAGTGGATAGATGGCGTTGTTTTTTTAATGGTGGAGAAATAAATTGAATCGAAAAAGCGCATTTGGGTACGTTTTTTGTAGATAAAGTAGCGAAATGAAACAAAAAGGTTAGAAAATGTATCTTTTTTTTTCACCATACATTGTTTTTTTCGTAACTTTGCATCGTTTTTTACAAAGATAGAATGAAACAGCAGGGGGCAGGCATAATAAAAAAACTCATAAGCTGGTATTTTTCAAGAGAAGCTTTGCCATTTTGGGCCATTTGTGTGTTGGACATGACATTGATTTTCATGTCCATGCTCTTTATGTATTCTCTTGTATATGGTCCGGCTCGCTTGGTGGGGAATGGTTCCAACGTGTTATACGCCTTGTTACTGGACTTGGTTTTCTATGGCATCGGCATGCGAATCTTCCATACTTACACGGATGTGTCTAAGATTCTTGCCTTTAAAGATTTGTCGCGCACGGCTTTTGCTATGCTGGTGGGAACCGTGCTCTCCATGTCTCTGCGTTGGGCAATAGATGCGCTGCCCTTCACGAGCCAAATCCCGTATCGTGTATTTGTGTTGACTTTCTTTGGCGCAACAGCGGCCTTGTGGTTGTGGCGCATTGTGGCGAGGAACTTGGCAGATTTGGTACGCGAAAATGTGCGCGAGGAGGTTGAATTGTTGCCTCGTCAAGAGATTGAGGTGAACATGGATAAGATTGGCGAACTCTTGAGAGGGAAAAAGGTGCTGGTGACGGGAGCTGCAGGCAGTATTGGCCGTGAGATGGTTCGTCAGATAGCAGGGTATGCTCCAGCTAAACTCATTATGATAGATCAGGCTGAAACTCCTATGCATGACCTCATGTTGGAGATGAAGGAGAAATGGCCGCAAATCAAAAGCCTGTTGCTTGTTTGTACGGTGACGAACCACGAACGTATGGAGATTGTTTTTGAGCAGAATCGACCTGATTTCGTGTTTCATGCAGCAGCCTACAAGCATGTGCCAATGATGGAGGAAAACCCTGGTGTGAGCATACTGAATAATGTGGTTGGCACACGCATTTTGGCTGACTTGTCAGTGAAATATGGCGTAAAGAAGTTTGTGATGATCTCGACCGATAAAGCTGTCAACCCGACCAATGTGATGGGATGCTCGAAGCGCCTTTGTGAAATATACGTGCAGAGTCTTAATGCCCACTTGCAACAGTCGAACGATGAAACGCAGACCAAGACGCAGTTCGTGACCACTCGTTTTGGCAATGTGTTGGGGTCAAATGGTTCTGTTATTCCACTGTTTAAGAAACAAATTGATGCAGGGGGGCCTGTGACGGTGACACACCCTGACATTATACGTTTTTTCATGTTGATACCAGAAGCTTGTGCGTTAGTGTTGGAGGCAGGCACGATGGGAAATGGCGGCGAGATATTTGTGTTTGATATGGGTCACCCCGTTAAAATCGCGGATTTGGCGAAGAAGATGATTCAGAACAGTGGAAGAAGAGACGTGAAAATTCTTTATACAGGCTTGCGTGAGGGTGAAAAATTGTATGAAGAGGTTCTTTTCAAGGACGAGAAGGAACTTCCTACCGTCCACCCGAAGATTCGCGTCGCCAAAGTGCAGCAGTATGAGTATGATGATGTCTGCAAGCAGTTTGATGAATTGGAAAGTTTAGCCAGAACTGCTGATGACATGCAGATAGTGCGGAAGATGAAACAGATAGTTCCAGAGTTTAAGAGTAATAACTCCATCTATGAAGAAATCGATAGGGAACTGAAAGAGACAAGATAACAAAAATGGATGAAAATCGATGAAACATCTCGTAAACATATATATTATAAAGATTAAAGAGAATATAATGAAAAGAATTGCATTAACATTAGTTTCGGTGCTTCTATGTTTGTCATCATTCGCCCAGAATCGTGCGGATTCTACCGTTGCGCTCTTTGATGACTTGAGTATTCCGTTGGTGGAAAAGAAATATGTGGCCAACACGAATTTTCAGGACAACTGGTACCTCTCTTTGTATGGAGGTGTTACATCTAACTTTGGTAGTGACTGTTCACATTCTGGCTTCTTCCGTTTGATGGGACCTGCAGCCATGCTTGCTGTTGGTAAGGAAATTACACCTATCAGCGGTGTTCGTTTCCAAATTAATTATAACCGCAATACGGGTGTGACTGATAACCAGTTTGGCCAATCATTAGATGATTTGGGAAATGTTCAAGATTTCTCTGACTTGAATCACAACCGCTTCAAGTGGAACTCATACGGACTTAGCATCGATTATCTTTTGAACTTCACGAACTTGATTTGTGGGTTCCGCGAAAATCGCAAGTTCCATCTTCAAGGTATTGTGGGTATCGGTGGTTCTGTTTCAAGAAATTATACAACAGGGAAATTCGCCGAAGCACAAAAGATTGATAACAGTCATGAGAAGCAGCTGACTAATGAGGATAAATATGACAATCGTCAGCACTCACTTATCTGCCTTCGTGCTGGTGTTGCTGGTACTTTCATGATTGCACGGAACTGGAACCTGCATTTAGAGGCGGTTGGCAACATTTTGGATAACTCCTACGATAGTAACCCTACAACGAGCAATACATGGGATGGACATGTGGATTATTTAGTTGGTATAAGTTATCGTTTCAACAACAAGGGCGGTCAGGCTCCTGGTTTCTACTATCCTCGTCATGACCTGACTGAATATAGGAAACGTATGACTTCCATCGAGAACATCCGTGAACAGACCAGAAGACGTAGGGCGGAACTGGAAGAGATGACAGATACGATTGATGTGGATGCTCAAGTGATGTATACGCTGATTGCTTTTGATGAGAATGATACCGCCATCGACCGTTTGCAGCAAACAAACATCTACACCACAGCTTATGCTTGGGCTAAAAATCAGAGGTGCATCATCTACATCACCAACAGCACAGCCGTGGATGATAAACTCTTCCGCAAACGTGCGGAGGCCATCCGCAACATCTTGCTGGAACGCTATGAAATTCCTGCATCAAAGATATGGATTATGGCGAATGAGAAGGATATAAAACCCATAGGTGACTACATCGAATTGATTGTGAATGACTGATGCTCGATGTGCACACAAAAAGAAAGTAATAAGATTGAAATATAGGATATGATGCAGAACAGAATATATACATTGATAGGCGCGTTGCTTTTGAACGTGCTGGTTTGGGGGCAGAGCATCCAAGTAACTGACTCCACATCTAGTCGTACGAAGTTGGATCAAGATAGCCTTTACTATGACGAGATGGCCTATCTTGATGATTACCATTTCGCCGACAACATCTTCGTTGTGGCTCAGGTCGGAGTCAGCCACTCCATGTCGGAGAATACCCGTTTCGGTAATTTCTTCGGCAATGAACGATTGAGTTTCAACATTGGTGTCGGTAAATGGTTCTATCCCTCTTTCGGTCTTCGCGTGACAGGAGGTCTGCATCCTCAGGTTGGACGTGCTGAATGGGAAATTAGTGATGCTTATCCCGCCTATTTCGGCAACTACAACTATAATATGTTCTCGGGCTATGTCGATGGACTCGTCAACCTTACCAATATCATTCTTAAGTATAAGGAAGACCGTGTGTTCAACCTGATTGGAATCATTGGTTTAGGATATAATCACACCTTTGGCTTTGACAAGGCGAAATGTGCCGTTATGCGCCGAGGCATCACTCCAAGTGGTGGAAAAATCATAGAAGGTACCGATGAAGCACCGGGGGTGATACATTACGATGTTGACACCGATCCTGGTAACTACTTCGCGGCGCATGTCGGTTTGCAAGGCCGTTGGAAGGTCAGTCCTGCGTGGGATATTATTGGTGAAGTCACCTTCAATGGTACTGACGATAAGTATAACGGACACACCTATGACCGTGTCTATGATACATACTTCGATGTGTTGCTCGGTGCTCAGTTCCACTTCAAGGATTGTCATGGACGCCGTCGATTCCACTATGTGAAGAATCTTAACGCAGCTGTCATTGCACGTTTGGAAAGAATGGCAAGCGACGAAAACGAGCGACTCAACGAGGCGAACATGGCCGTGCCGGAAATCTTCGAAAAACTCAAGTTCAACGAAGCCCTCCAGACCACCGTGTCCTTCTATGTTGACCGCTACTACATCACCGATGCACAAAAGAAGAACGTGAAGAGTGTGGCAACATTCCTGAACACTCACCCAGACATCAATCTGATTGTGACGGGTTATGCCGACATCGAGACTGCCTATCCAGCCTACAACCTCCGTCTTTCGCAGAAACGTGCTCAGGCTGTCTATGACATGCTGGTCAACGAGTTCCACGTGCCCACCAACCGCCTTCGCATCGACTACAAGGGCGATACCGTTCAGCCTTATACCTCGGTGAACGAGTGGAACCGTGCCGTTATCTTCTTCCTCGATCGTGATGGAGGCAAGAGTCAGGTGCTGGAATCAGAGAAGGGCATTGAGTAAAAGTCAAAAGATCAAGTAACTGAAATAAAAGAAAAGGTATGAGACTTGTTTTATTAGCATTAGCAATGATGTCCTTTGTGGGCATGAAAGCCCAAAACGAGGGCGATGTAGTGATTCCTGCAGGGCAAACCACCATTCCCGACTCGGCATATTACAAGAATGTTGAGATGACCTCTCTCACTATCCCTGCATCTGTCGAAACGATTGGTAATAACGTGGTTGACCATTGCTTTAGGTTGGTCTATATTACTGTCGATGCAGACAATCCCAACTTCAAATCAATCGGTGGGGTGGTCTATTCTAAGGATGGAAAAAAGTTGATTCTCTGTCCTCCTGGTAAGACTGGAGAGTTCACGATACCGGCGCATGCTACAACGATTGCTCCTTACGCATTCCGCACCTGTAAAAAACTCACCTCTATCGTGCTTCCAGCTGGCATAGAGGAGATTCCAGAAGGTGCTTTCATGGGGTGCTGGGGACTTGAAAAGGTAAACCTTCCTCAGGGTTTGAAGCGTATAGGAAAACATGCTTTCGATGGTACAATCATACAGAAGATGAATATGCCTACCACGATGGAATATATTGACGATGAGGCTTTTATCAATACCAGTCTTGTTGAAGTGAACCTTCGTGTGACCACTCCATTTGAGTTGGGTGAGAATGTTTTTAGTGAGATTCACGTCACTCGTCTGAATGTGCCTGCTGCAGGTTTGCAGAATTTTAAGAAGCACCCCAAGTGGGGCAAGTTCGGGCGCATTACGCCTACACACAGCTATTGGACGGTGAATCTGCCGTAAAGCTACCCCATACATCGCTGAAAAAAGTTTCTGGGAGGATGTCTTGTTCGTTCAAGGCATCCTCCCTTTTTTGTTTACATTCCAGCATGACTGTCCGTCCTCCACAACGACACAGCTTGTGTGTTCCTGCTCAGGCTGGGGAATGCGTAAGCATTCGTTTAAATACACGTTGTAGCAGTTGTAGTTTCGTTGTACCTTTGCAGTCGCAATAGTGCACCCAACTACAACTGTTATTGGTAAGCATTCGTTTAAATACACGTTGTAGCAGTTGTAGTGTCGTTGTACCTTTGC
>CAMVIM010000012.1 GCA_947167515.1 uncultured Prevotellaceae bacterium
GCATCTTCATAACTCTTGAACAGAGCCAGTATTTCTTCTTTCTTCATTCTCCTATTTTTGTGCAAAGTTAATCATTTAATTCGGAATGCCCCCCCCCCTTGATTTCTGCTCTTTTTGCTGAAATGGATAGGGAACAGATCTCTGGCCATTAGGACTCTTGATATAAAAATCCTCCAAATCCCACTTCGGTTCTTTGTCTATATGAATGATTTTCCCAACAGTCTCACGCCATAGATCATTTCTATATCCATACTGAGCAATTAGAATGATAGCATACGCCATAATAGCATTAATCGCATTGAACAATTTTGCTTGTACAAAATGTTTCTCACGATTGTGTTTTATATGATTGTATGCTTGATACCAACGTAATTCTTTTTCGCTCTCCCATGTCAAGAAAGGCGAAAAGGTTCCTAAATCACCATATCTATAGAATGACAATTCATACTCATCTAACTTTAATGTCTCTTTCAATTTGAAATAATCTTTCATTTCAAAGTGTTTCCCAATGGGCATGACACCATTATTTGCTAATATACTCTGCATCCTTGCATCCAATTCTGTACATGCTAAAATAATGATATTCCTGACAGCATGTCCGTAAACGCTAAATTGATTATGGTGAGGTGCAACGACTTTGAACACATCTACCATATCATCCAAGATTATCTCTAATTGTCGTAATTGATTTGAATAGTCCTGATAGCTAACAATGGGAAGATCTTCATACAGTCCTGTTGAAGGAATATCATTTGGAATTGACTCACGAGCATCAAAGTGTGTAGTATATAAAAAAACAGGTCTATAAATAGAATGGTAGCACTTCCCATAATCTAATTTGAGACACTTCAAACGATAATTACCCCAGTATGTCTCTTTTTCTACAGAGTACTCAGGAGATGTTTTTGCTATTTCTTCAGCAATTTCTTCTTCATCTAATAACCCAAAATTTGATATTGGATGGCCGAAGGGTGCACAATAATCATCAGCAAATCCCAAAAGATATGCTTCTCCATCATAATAGGATAATGGGAAACACAAAACTCTTTGTCCATTAAAGACATCAACCATCAACATGTATGTTCCTTCTTCTCTTGCCATTATTTCAATGCTAATTAGTCTTGCCAAATAAACATAAGAACTTTCTTTGTCTTATTATAGTTTCAATACTTGCTCTACAATACTATTGTTTTTATCAATCAACTCAGATAATTTTGCAGTTGGGTATTCTTCGATAGGAGTATCAAGCATATATCTGTACATAAATACAAGCTTGTCGTATGATTCTTTTAGCGTATCCATGCTCACTTCCGTAAAAACAGACATTGCATTCAACATATTAGTTCTATGGTCACAATTAATTCTTGTACCTTTTTCTATAGCCTTCTTGCTCATTGCCATTACGAGCATTACATATGATTTCATTAAAAGTTCTGCACTAAATGAAAGTAGCGGCATTACACTTGTTAGATATTCATCAAATTTGCGAATATCTTCATCTAATTTGCAAATATGATTCCATAAATGGACTATGCAATTTTTGTCACATTTATGACTACACTTTTCTTTATTGCTAAATTCAATATTATCTTTACATTCGTATTTACTATATGACTGAAGCAGATTTACTTCTTGATTTAATTTCGCAATAAATCGAAGCACTTCTTTCATTACACTTATACGTTCTTCTAATGTCGTGTTGTTTCTTGAGATGTCTTTTGCCAAATTTGCTTTATGTGACTCCAAATCCCTATTGAACTTATTAATTATAGACTGACGCTTATAGAAAAACAGAGCCGTGCAAGTTGCGGTGACTAATGAAGCCACAATACTTGCGATTGCAATCCAATCTTTTATTTCTAATTCTATCATAATTTGCTATTTGTCGTTACAAAGATAAGTTCCTGGCTCTCATCTATATTTAGATTACCGATTTTTAAGTTACCCACTAACTCGCGAGAGTTAACCATTAACTCGAAAGCAATGCGGGATATTGTTAGACACATTAGAACGGTAAATCGTCAAACGGTTCATCCTCACAAACGCAGCAGGAAGGTTCCTGAATCTCAGATTTTGCGATGTCCTTTATCTTCGAGCGGTAGTCGCCGTAGATGCGGAAGTTCTCGATTTCCTCGCGGCGCTTGCGGCTAATGTCGACGAAGCCTCGTTCTTTCTCAATGCCAAGGAATCGGCGACTGATGAGGTTGGCGGCGATGCCCGTGGTGCTGCTTCCGGCGAAGGGGTCGAGCACCCAGGCGTTTTTGTCGGTGCTGGCGAGGATGATGCGGGTAAGCAAGGCCAGGGGCTTCTGTGTCGGGTGCTTGCCGCAGGTCTTTTCCCACGGAGCAATGGCGGGCAGTCGCCAGACGTCGGTCATCTGCTTGTCATCGTTCAGGTGCTTCATCAGTTCGTAATTGAAGTAGTGAGGTTTCTTCGCAGACTTTCTCGCCCAGATGATGAACTCGGTGCTATATGTGAAGTATCGGCACGAGATGTTGGGCGGCGGGTTGGTCTTCGCCCATGTCACGACGTTGAGGATTTTGAATCCCAACTCCGTGAGGCTGTTGGCGACGGAGAAGATGTTGTGGTAGGTGCCGGAAATCCATATCGTGCCGTCGTCCTTGAGTTTGTCCCTGCACAAGCCTATCCAACGCTTGTTGAAGTCGTTGATTTGCTCCGGCGTACCGCCCCTGTCCCATTCGCCCTTGTTGACCGACACGATTTTTCCGGCCTGCACGCTGATGCCGTCGTTCGACAGGAAGTAGGGCGGGTCGGCGAATATCATGTCAAAGTGGAAATCGAACTGTGGCAGCAGATCAAAGCAGTCGCCGTTTAGGAGCGTGAAGTCGCGGGACGTGGAGCGGTAGTAGGGGGTAATCATAAGCTTGCAATCATTTCTTGGAAACTCTTCCATGAAAGGGCGCGGCCTTCCTTTGTGGGATAATTGACATCCTCTTGCCCCCATATCCACTTATATGCTTTGATTAGAGCCTCTGGCATCTCCCCTGACTGGAAAGACAGGCTTCTGATGTCATCAATGAACTCTTCGGGCTCCTCACCGTTGTATGTCCGCTCAAATAACGCGAGTAATTGCTTGCCTTGCACTTTGTCCTCGGCTACTTTGGCTCTGACATCCTCAATGATTTGGTCGTGCGAAATCTGCCACAAAGAATTGTCCGAGGGGTCGAAGATGAATACCATAATATCTTCCTTGTAGGGTAGCCCGTAAGCTTTCTTTCCACCTGGCTTGGTGATAGCAATCTTCCTGCCATCCCCTAATTGCTCTACCTCGTAGCCTCTATACTCAATGTCGATGATGGCTTGTGCGAAAGCCTTGCGCTCCATGTTGCGGATATGGATCTTCTTCAAGTCGATGGAGTGATTGTATTTGTTCTTTATCGTGACCATGGCCCAGTCTATGCTGTTTATTCGCTATTTTAGTTCGTCCAAGAAGTCTTTGAGGGTTGTGAGGTTGTAAACGCTCGGTATCGTATAGTAGGCTTCCTGCAATTTGTTCTTTGCGCTCTCCCAACCCTTGCCGTCGGTCACCCATAGGAACTCGAAGCCCTCAACACCGTTCACTTTCGGAGCAAGTTCGGTGAAGGAGCGAGCCGTCTCGTTGAGCTTGGAACCGCCGCCGCTATAGAAATTCACCTCGGCGAGATAGGTCTTGCTCTTGGCCTCGATTACAAAGTCGAAACGCTTCTTGTCGGTGCCGAGGGCTTCCGTGATGGCTGGCCACTCGCTGGAATAGACCTCCTTGCGGTACTTCAATCCGCTACCCTTGATAATAAGTTCAACGGTGTCCTCCATGGCATCGCCGCTGCGGTTCTTGCGGGCGTTGGAGTCGAGGCCGACTTCCACGCCAAAGACATAATCAATGAGGTTCTTGACGTTCTTATCCTTGAAAATCTTGGAGAGACCTGTGCCCTCGATAAATTCCATCACGCCGTCGAGCGTCGTGAGGTAACTTTCGAGCAGGACGAACTCGGCGTTGGCGTTGATGACCTTTTTCTTGTCACGCTTGCGGCAGGCGATGAGGATTTGCAGCACGTCGAACACGTGCTTGTCGTTGTTCCAAAGTTCCGTGACGGCAGCCCGCAGGTCTTGCTTGCCAAGCAGGTAGTTAAGGGTGTTCAACTTGATTTCGATGCTTGCCACGTTGTCTTTGACTTTCGCAAAGTCCGTCCAATAACTCAGCGTGGCGTTGGTTTCGGAGAGTTGGGACATGAAGGTCTTGAACTCCGCTTCTGTATGTGCGCTCATAATTTACAATGCGAGTTTATATTTGTTGTCAATGATTTCTTTCTGGGGCTTCGTCGTGTAGTTTCTGACAAGGAGCTCGGTCAGTTTGCCCCGCTTGCTTGCGTTGGCGTTCACCATGCGAGAGGCATAGACGCGCTGAATGTCGAAGCCGCTGTAGATATCTTCGAAAAAGGTGTCGGCCGGGTTCTTGGAAGAGCAGTCGGAGTTGCTGAGCATCCAGCGCACGTTGGCCTTCTTGTTGAGGGTACGGCAGAAGTTAGCGAGGTCTCGCTGTTCGTTGTCGCTGAACTCTTCTTTGACGTAAGTGTTAAAGCTGGAGGTCGCACTGAGGGGTCTGTAGGGAGGGTCGAAGTAGAAGAAGTTCAGCCCGTAAGCGTCCATGTAGTTGACTGACTTTTTGAAATCCCCATTGAGAATTTCCACGTTGTAGCGGTTCAACAATTCGCTGTCGGCGTAGATGACTTCCTCGTTGCAAATCATCGGGTTGGCGTAGCGACCGAAGGGGACGTTGAAAAATCCTTTCGCGTTCTCGCGGTAGAGGCCGTTGAAGCATGTGCGATTGAGGAAGATGAGGATAGCGGTTTTGTCAATGGGCTTTAGAGGCTCCTCGTTGAAGCTGCGGCGCATTTTCAAATAGAATGTACGCTGTTCCTCGTAGTCTTTTATGTTTCCGTACTGCTGCTCGATGTGCTTCAGACGATAGATCAATCCTTCAGGCTCGTCTTTTATCACCTTGTAAGCATTAGTGAGATTTTTGTTGATGTCGTTGATGACCACGCGCTTGATGTTCACGAAGTTTCGCAGCATGAAGAACAGCATCGCCCCGCCGCCCACAAAAGGCTCGATGTAAGTAAATTCCTCGTCGTGCAGTTCGGCAGGAAAGTTCGCCTCCAGTTGCGAAAGCAATTGCCCTTTGCCTCCGACCCACTTGATGAATGGCTTTGCAATATTTGTTTCTATTCTTTTTGCTATCATATTTAATGATCTAATGTATCTAAACTTAATCTATCTTGATCTACTTAATCTATCTTGATCTACTTAATCTATCTTGATCTAAATAATTACTTCGTCTCGAATATACTAACAGCATTTGTGATGTCGTATGGTAATGTGGTATTTTTATTGTTATTTTTCATATTATCTGTTTGTTTTCAGTCTGTTCTTTTTCTTTCCTTATCTCATCTAATACTTTCCCATTACACGAGAAATACTTGGCACCTTGATAAGCACCAGAGGTGTTACGCTTAATTCTTCTTTTTACTACTCTCCTCGAATACCTTTTGCAGTTCTTCTTTGGGGGCAAGGCCTTCAATAATTCTGGATCCATTTCGTCTGCAGTCTTATAGGTGGCTACGCCCATTGGCTGACGGAAGTCCTGCATGATGTATCCAGCATAGTCCTTGTCGGCATTCTTGCAGAGTATGATACCGATTGGAGCTTCTTGGAGAGCATCATCACCAATTGTTGACCGAGATGAGCCTATTTCGTCAGTTGCAACTGACGAATTGGATTCTATACTATTCCATGCTTCTTTGATGTTTTGCTCCATATTCTATTCATTCATTTATTTATTCCTTGCTCCTCACACCCACAGGACACGAACTCTTACCTATCTTCACCCAATCTTCACGAAAGCTGGGATTGGTCAGTATGTAAACGTATCCAGGTTCTTTGGTAGCCATCTTATTCTTAGGTTTTGGATTTCAATCGCAAAGGTACGAATAACTCATCACAATACAAAATAAAAGAAGGAAACTTTTCTTGGCATCTTCTGCGAAACTTGTGCCTCCTTATCCTTTCTCCCCAATCACCTCCCAATGTCCCGTCTTCTTGCTACCCACACGTTTGATGAAGCCTTCTTCTTTCAACTCACCGAGACGACGTTTTACTGTTGCTTCAGAAGCGTCGATGAGGGCTGCATATTCGGCATAGTTGAGAGTTGCATCTTGCTGAATAGCTTGATATAGTCGCTCTTTTATCGGGTCAGCAAATGATTTTATCGGGTCAGAAGAAGCTTTTATCAGGTCACCCTCTTGTGTCTTCTTGTATTCCTCTATCTCCTTGCTGATGTTGCGGATGTGCTCCTCTATCATAAATGCACGGAAGGGGGCAAGCGATTCCTGTTCTCTTGAGTCTATCAAGGCTTGGATATATTCTGCTTTGTCTTCTTTGATAATTTTCACGGGCACAAGCCCAAACTCATATTGCAATTGATTCATTACGAGGCGAGACATGCGCCCATTGCCATCCACCCACGGATGAATGGTCACCAACTGGTAGTGTGCATCGAAACTCAGCTGGTATTTGGCTATCATGTCTTCCGATTCCATCAGTTGATGGCGATTCCGATTGAGTTGTTCGCAAAACTCTGCTAACTTGCCAGGAACTTTCTGATAGTTCATATAAGAACGCCCACCTGTGCCTGCTGTCACCCCGACCAACCGGAGGTCACCCTTCGAAGCGTCAAAGGAACCTTGTGCAGTATTGTACATGGCACCTGTATTCTTCATCACCAGAGCAGACAGGCTTTTCAACATCTCTACGGAGAATTCTGCATGCAAACGAGCCAGCTGCATGGACTGTTCATAGGCTGCTTTCAAGTCGAGATTCATCATCTGTTCTTGCAGGGTGCGTCCCTTGGCTGTGATGCCCTCATCAAACAGGAGTTGATTCTCTATCTCCGTCACGGTACTGCCTTCAATGGCTGTGGAATGGGTAATCAGCGAATAGAGATAGAATTTCTGGTAGTCTATCTGCTCGGCGATGCCCAAAGAATGATGCTCTTCAAGTAGCCTCAACAATTTTTCTTCCTGCTTCATGACTTTTGGGTTTTCAATCGCAAAGTTACGAATAACTCATCATAACACAAAATAAAAGAAGAATCTTTTCTTATAAGTTCACCTCTTTATAAGTCCACCTCGTAGGCATCGCACTCGAGGGGGACGGACACGCCGTTGGCCTTGAGGTGATAATCAATGGTTGCCTTCATCTCGGGCGAGATGCGGAACCGTCCTGTGCGGTAACGCGACAGTTGGGCGCTGTTGCGGAAATAAGCACGCAGGACGACACGGGCGGCCTGTGCCTCCGTGTAGCTCAACATGTCCAAATAATGGCGGAAGCCCACGCCATAGACGGTCAGCTCCGTGCTTCTGAACAGCTGGCACTTGTCGCCTTCCATCACTATGGCATCAGGATTCACCATCTGCACCATCTCTAATGTCTTGTCACACCCTCGGCGCACAATCTGCCGAAGACACACCTTTGCCGACGGACAATCGGCCCGCATGCACTGCGCCACCTTCGTCTGCAATTTCTCGATGTTCAAATTTGAAGTATCCATATTCTCCTTGGTTATCTTTTTACTGCAAAGGTACAGAAATCTTTCCAATTCACCAAGCAATTCGTCCATCATTTACACAAACGTCCTTGCTTTCCCGACACGGACATCCATCACACGCCGGCAGGAGCATCCACATCGCTACACACCCTTGTGTAGCAGTTGCTACAACGCCTGTGTAGCAGTTGCTACAACGTCGGTGTAGTAACTGCTACACTGTAGGTGTACAGAGTGCTACAACTCCGCTCTTCGCTCGGAGGATATTCGTGTGTGGAATCGGAGGATATTCGTGCTCGATGGCGGTGGATATTCGTGCTCGATGGCGGTAGATATTCATGCTCATCATTTGAGCTGGTGGACACCCATCCCATGTGATGATGTTTTCACCTTGAGAAGTGAGGGAAGAAAATCCATAATTCCAAGCCCGTATCACGTTAATCTTTCCAAATCTTTTGCCAATTCTGAAATTATTCGTACCTTTGCATCAATTTTTTAAGGTAGAAACAAAAATCATCAACACATATTAAATTAGAAAATGGAAAGAGACAACGTTATCTTCTCTTTGATTGAGAAAGAGCATCAGCGTCAGCTGAAGGGCATCGAATTGATTGCATCGGAAAACTTCGTGAGCGACCAGGTGATGGAGGCCATGGGCAGCTACTGCACCAACAAGTATGCAGAGGGTTATCCTGGTCATCGCTACTATGGCGGTTGCCAGGTGGTGGACGAAATTGAGCAGTTGGCCATCGACCGCGCTTGTGAGCTGTTCGGCGCTGAATTTGCCAATGTGCAGCCCCACTCTGGTGCACAGGCCAATGCTGCCGTGCTGCTGGCTGTGCTGAAGCCTGGCGACGTGTTCATGGGTCTGAACCTCGACCACGGTGGCCACCTTTCTCATGGTTCGCTGGTGAACACTTCTGGTATTCTCTATAAGCCTGTGGGTTACAATCTGAACAAGGAGACGGGTCGTGTGGATTACGACGAGATGGAAGCCCTCGCCAAGGAGCACAAGCCTAAGCTCATCATCGGCGGCGGTTCTGCTTACAGCCGCGAGTGGGATTATGCCCGCATGCGCAAGATTGCAGACGAGGTGGGTGCCCTCCTGATGATTGATATGGCTCACCCTGCTGGCCTCATCGCTGCAGGTCTGCTGGAGAACCCTGTGAAGTATGCCCACATCGTGACAACTACGACTCATAAGACCCTGCGTGGTCCTCGCGGCGGTCTCATCCTGCTGGGCAAGGACTTCGACAATCCATGGGGTTACACGACTCCGAAGGGTGTGGTGAAGAAGATGTCTCAGCTCATCAACTCGGCTGTGTTCCCAGGTCAGCAAGGTGGTCCTCTGGAGCACGTGATTGCTGCCAAGGCTGTGGCTTTCGGCGAGGCTCTGAAACCAGAGTTCAAGGAGTATCAGAAGCAGGTGAAGAAGAACGCTGCCGTGCTGGCCGACGAACTGACGAAGCGTGGTTTCGCCATCGTGAGCGGCGGTACCGACAATCACTCGATGCTGGTTGACCTCCGCACGAAATATCCTGAATTGACAGGTAAGGTGGCTGAGAATGCACTCGTGGCTGCCGACATCACCATCAACAAGAACATGGTGCCATTCGACACTCGCTCTGCCTTCCAGACTTCCGGTTTCCGTCTTGGCACTCCTGCCATCACCACTCGTGGTGCAAAGGAAGACCTCATGGTGAAGATTGCCGCATGGATTGAGGAAGTGCTCAACGACCCCGAGAATGAGGCAGTCATCGCCAAGGTACGCGGCGAGGTGAACGAGACCATGAAGAGCTATCCACTCTTCGCTTGGTAACAAGCATAGTTGCGGCAAGCCGCCGAAGAAAAAATATAAAAAAATAGGAAAAAATAGAGAAAAATATTTTTATTTATTTTTACTTGTTTTTACCTATTTTTTCTTCGGCGGCTTGTCGCAATAAAAAGACAAATATCTTCAAATGAATAAAGCCCCACTCATAGGTATGACATTGGAAGAGTTGCAGGACGTGTGCCTGCAACTCTCCATGCCTAAATTCACCGCCAAGCAGATGGCGCAGTGGATTTACGGCAAGCATGTGCATACCATCGACGAAATGACCAACCTCTCGAAGGGCAACCGCGAGAAGTTGGGTTTGTTGTTTTCTGTGGGGTGCATGCCTCCTGTAGAGACACAGAAGAGCAAGGACAGAACGGTGAAGTACCTCTTCCCTACCGAGAGCGGACAGTTTGTGGAAACCGTCTATATTCCTGAGGGTGACCGCGCCACGCTGTGTGTGAGCTGTCAAGTGGGATGCAAGATGAACTGCCTCTTCTGCCAGACAGGCAAGCAAGGATGGCAGGGAAATCTGACGGTGACGGACATCCTCAACCAGATTTATACGGTTGACCAGCTTGTGGCAGAAGAGGGCAAGACTCCGCTGAGCAACATCGTCTATATGGGACAAGGAGAGCCGCTCGACAATCTCGACAATGTGCTGAAATCGACACAGATTCTCACGGCTGATTATGGTTGGGCATGGAGTCCTCGACGCATCACCATCTCGACTGTCGGCTTGCAGAAAAACATGCGCCGCCTGCTCGACGAGAGCGAGTGCCACGTGGCGGTGTCGCTCCACACGCCCATCCACGAGCAACGGCTCCAGCTGATGCCTGCCGAGAAGCAATTCCCCATTGCCGACATCGTGGCGCTGCTGCGAGAATACGACTGGACACACCAGCGACGCATCACCTTTGAATACACCATGTTTGGCGGCACGAACGACTCGCCGCTGCATGCGAAGGAACTGACCAAACTGCTGAGGGAACTCCCCTGCCGCGTCAACCTCATCCGTTGGCATCGAGTGCCCGACGTGCCACTCAAAGAGGTGGAGATGGACACGATGGAACACTTCCGCGACTACCTGAACAATCACGGCATCCCCACCACCATCCGCGCATCGAGAGGACAAGACATTGAGGCTGCCTGCGGATTACTAAAATCACAAACAAGATGAAAACTTTCAAATTCATAGTCCTATTTTTAGCCGCCATGTGCCTGCTGAGTGCCTGTGGCGACCAGACAAGAAACGGTCGGCGTCGCCGTAGTGCAAGCCTGCTCACCCCTGTCTCGTCGGGCAACCCCTACGAGGTGATGACGGTGGCAGACGACAGCGTGTGGACGGGGTATGCAGGAAGGGCACTCCAAGCCATTCTCGACAAGCCGCTGAGAGGCCTTCCGCAGGATGAACCGCAGTTCCACAAGAGCCACATCGAGGAGAAGCATTTCGACAACATCACCCACCTGTTCCGCAACATCTTCCGCATCAGAATCTCGGACGAATACACGAAGGCGAAGCTGACGGTGGAGCGGGATGTCTATTCCACCCCTCAGCTCATCATGACCCTCAATGCACCCAATCAGGTGGAAGCCTCCATCTACATCACGGAGCACACCAAAGGCATCGAGAGCCTCATCACGAGCGAAGAAATCAACCGCGAAGCCAACGACCTCTACTTCGAACACAACGTGAAGTTTGCCAAAGCGGTGAAGGAGATGTTCGACTGCGAATTCTACATCCCCGTCGATATCAAAAAGCTGAAGATGGGCGAAGACTTCATCTGGGCAAGCGACGACGGCCTCTCTTCCATCCAGAACATCTGCATCTACTCCCTCCCCTACGTGAGCGAAAAGATGTTCACGAAGAAACCCTACATCGCCTTGCGCGACACCATCATGAAGCGCAACATTCCAGGCGGACACCCAGGTCAATGGATGCAGACGAACCCTGAGTTTGTGTGGACAAAGAACATCAGCGTGAGCGGTCAGTATGCGATGGAAGCACGAGGGTTGTGGGAGATGCGCGGCGATGCGATGGGCGGTCCCTTCGTCAGCCATTCGAGAATAGACAAGAAGAACGGTCGCGTCATCGTGGTGGAAGGCTTTGTCTATGCACCCGACAAGATGAAGCGCACCATGCTCCGCCGACTCGAAGCAGCACTCTACACCTTAGAGACTCCTGAAGACGAGAACGAGGCACCCCAAGAAAAAGACAAAGCCTCTGAAAAAAATGAAGCTTCTGAATAAAAAATGAAGCCTCTGAATAACAAGAAAAAGATTGAGACCCTATAAACCTATAACAGAAAAATGGAGAAGATTAAAATAGGCATCACACAAGGTGACATCAACGGTATCGGCTATGAGCTGATATTCAACACGTTTGAAATAGAAGAGACCCTTTCTTTGTGTACACCCATCATTTACGGTTCGCCCAAAGTGGCCACCTTCCACCGCAAGACGTTAGGCTGTTCAACCAGCTTCCAGGTGGTGGAATCGGCTGAGATGGCCAAAGAGGGACAGCTCAACATGGTGAACTGCTTTGGCGAAGAGGAGCAGAAGATTGAGTTTGGACAAGCCACCGAAGAAGCAGGCAAGGCTGCACTCATCTCGCTGAAGAGCGCACTCAACGACCTGAAAGCAGGGATAATTGACGCGCTGGTCACTTCACCTCTCAACAACGCCACCATCAAACTGGCCGACGGAGAGTCTTTCAAGGGACAAACCCACTACATCGAGGACACGCTTGGCGAAGGTAAGAAGGCACTCAAAATCTTCATCAGCAACAACCTCCGCATCGCGCTGGCAACCGACAACATCCCTGTGGCTGAAATCGCCTCTCACATCAACCGCGAGGAACTCGCCGAGCGGCTGGTGACTCTCCACAACACGCTAAAGCGCGACTTCTTCATCGACAATCCCCGCATCGCCGTGTTGGCACTCAATCCTCATGCCGACGGCAAAGAGGAGCAGGACATCATCGCTCCCGTCATCGACGAACTCTTCAAGCGTGGTGTGCGCTGTGTGGGTCCCTACGCCGCCGAATCCTTCTTCAGCGCTGGCAATCAGAACCACTTCGATGCCATTCTGGCGATGTTCTACGACCAAGGGGTGTCGGCCTTCAAGGCTCTCTCGCTCAACGAGGGCGTGAATTACACCGCAGGAATGCCTGTCATTCGCACCGCACCAGCCATCGGCGTTTGCTATAACATAGCTGGCAAGAGCATGGTTGAAGACGAGCAGCCTTTCCGACAGGCCATCTACACCGCCATCGACGCGGCGCGCAACCGTGCACGCTTCGACAAGGAACGCACCAATCCCCTTCAGAAACAATATGTCGCCAAACGCGATGACTCCGACAAGCTGAAACTTGATCAGGAGACCGATGAAAATTGAAAAATAAGACCCGCAACATCTTCTTTGCCTTCGGACTCATCGCGGTCATCGTGATGCTGTTCACGTTCAAGGTGTCATTTGCCCAACTCTGGGCCGACATCTGTCATGCAGGCTATTGGCTCATCGCCATCTTCGGCTTGTGGGTGGTGCTCTACATCATGAACGCATGGACATGGCGCATCATCATTCAGGGTTCGGGCGACTGCCCCATCCCCTTCTGGAAAATCCTGAAACTCACCATCACGGGCTTTGCGCTCAACTACGCCACGCCAGCAGGACTGATGGGCGGTGAACCTTACAAAATCATGGAGCTGAAGCCCTACATCGGTGCTCAGCGAGCCACCTCCAGCGTGTTGCTCTTCGCCATGATGCACATCTTCGCCCACTTCTGGTTCTGGACAAGCAGCATCGCGGTCTATGGAGTGTTGGCGGCATTCGGCATCCTTCCCTTCGATGCGGGAATGGGCATCGTGCTCGCCTTCATGCTCTGCTTTTGCAGCGCAGGCATCTACCTCTTCATCCGAGGCTACAAGAACGGCATGGTGGTGAAAGTCATCCAGTTTCTGAGCCACATACCAGGATTGAAGAATTGGTCAAGAACCTTTGCAGAGAATCATCGGGAAGACCTACAAAAGATTGACCGCCAAATATCCGAACTGCAATCGCAAAACCAACGCAGTTTCTACGGCAGTTTCTTCCTCGAATTTGTGGGCCGCATCTTTCAGAGCTTCGAAATCTACTTCATGCTGTTGCTCTTCGATGCAGGCACTGGAGGTGGGCTTACGTTCGTCTATGCCTTTCTCATCCTCTCCTTCACAAGCCTCTTCGCCAATCTCCTCTTCTTCATGCCGCTCCAGTTGGGCGGACGCGAAGGAGGATTCGCCATGTCTGTTGCCCAAATGGGAATGACTGCCGACATCGGCCTATTCGTCAGCATCATCTGCCGTGTGCGCGAACTCGTCTGGACTGCCATCGGTCTTCTGCTCATGAAGGTGGGAAATGGAGAAGAAAAGTTGAGTGTTAAGAATAAGGAATGAGAAGATGAAAATACTTGGAATTAGTAGAGGAATCGTTTATTCCCCCAACATGGCTGGCAACGATGCAGCCATCTTCACAGCAGTGGCTGACGAGCTGAAGGCGATGGGGCATGAAGTCGACACCATTCGTGAGAGCGAAATGGTCGGATTCGACTATGCCCCCTACGACCGCGTGTTCACCATGGCGCGCGACATCTACTCGCTCGTCATGCTGGAGAAGGACACCGATGTGGCAACTCAACAGAAGTTCATCAACAGCATCGACGGCATCCTGACCTGCACCAACAAGGCAGCGGTAGCCACCCAAATGCTCGAATCAGGCATCCCCCAACCCGACTTTTTGGTGGGAGAGAAGCGGGACCTGCTCTATTGTTCGACCGAAAGCAAGGACAGCATCACCCCACCCCTTTGGCTGAAAAACTGCGACGGAAGTGCAACCACTGCTGACGACACCGTCTTCTGCACCTCAAAGGAAGAGTTCGACCAAGCCTTCCAGCAGATGGAGAAGCGCGAGGTGAACCTCTGGATGGCACAAGAACACCAGGCTGGCGACTTGGTGAAGTTCTACGGAGTGGAAGGCACGGATTTCTTCCATTGGAACTATGCCAGCCGAGGCCACTCCAAGTTTGGGCTTGAAAAGGTGAACGGCAAGGAACAAGGTTACCCCTTCGATGCACAACGCATCAAACGCTATGCCGACCTGACTGCCAAGAAACTCAACACCCCCATCTACGGAGGCGATGTCATCATCGACGAGAAGAGCCAGTTCTGGTTCATCGACTTCAACGACTTCCCCAGCTTTTCGACCTGCCGCGACGAGGCAGCAAAGGCCATTGCTAAAAGAATAATACAAGCATGAACGAACAACTACAACAGACTTTCAAATCGGGCGACACAGAAGAATGGCTCGATGTGGTGTGGACACGCCCCATCGGCTACCAGTGGGCACGCCTGTTCAACTACTTCAACGTACACCCCAACACGGTGACCGTGTGGTCGATGGTGATCGGTGTGGCGGCTGCCTACTTCTTCACTTTCGGCAGTTACCGTATGGCCGGTACGGAGGGCCTCATCTACAATATCATCGGTGTGTTGCTGCTGGCATGGGCCAACTTCTACGACAGCGCAGACGGACAACTGGCCCGCATGACCGGCAAGAAGACACAACTGGGACGCATTCTCGATGGAGCCGCTGGTGATGTGTGGTTCTCTTTTCTCTACCATTCACTCTTCTTCCGCTTCTATCAGTACCACGATGCCGAGTTCGAGTGGTTAGGCATTGAAAACAACGAACAGAACACACTCATTGCCGACTGCATCTTCTATGCCGCCATCTGGATATCGGGGGTCGGTTTTCATGCACGTCAGTGTGGCCTTTCCGACTACTACCGACAGATTCACCTCTTCTTCCTGAAGGGCAAGGCTGGGAGCGAACTGGATTCGTCCATCCAACAGAAACTGCTCTACAAGGAGACACCATGGAAGGGCAACATCATCTACAAGCTCTTCTTGCTCACCTATATCAACTATACACGCGGACAAGAGAAACAGACGCCTCAATTCCAACGGCTGAAACAAGCGCTCAAGGAAAAATATGGCGCAACGGAAAACATTCCACAGGCGTTTCGTGACAAATTCAGAAGCTTGAGCCTGCCCATGATGAAATGGGCCAACATCCTCACCTTCAACACACGCGCCATCACGTTTTACGTGTCGTGCCTGCTCGACCTCCCATGGCTATACCTGGTAGTGGAACTGACACTGTTCACGTGGCTCTATCTCTACATGCGCTTCACACACGAAAGATTCTGCAAACGCCTATATCAGCAGCTATAATATGATTCAAGCCATCATCTTCGACTATGGAGGCACCATCGACACCAACGCCGTGCATTGGAGCGAGGTGCTTTGGGAAGGCTACAGACATGTGGGCATCCCTGTATCCAAAGAGGAGTTTCGCCAAAGTTATGTCTTCGCTGAACGCGCATTGGCACAACATCCCTATATCCAACCTCACCACAACTTTCTTGACCTCCTCCGCATCAAGTGCGACCTCGAAACAAAGGATTTGGCCAACAGAGGGGCGTGGCATGTGGAAGAACAGGAACGAAAAGAGAAAAGTGATGAGGTGGCGATGAACTGCTACCAACATGTGTTGAAGGTGCTTGAAATGAGCCGCCCTGTCATCGCACAACTGGCAGAGAGATTTCCGCTCGTGCTCGTCAGCAACTTTTACGGCAACATAGAGACCATCTTGAAAGATTTCCATCTGGAATATTTCCAACACATCGTGGAGAGCGCTGTAGTGGGCGTCCGCAAACCCGACCCACTGATTTTTCAACTGGGTGTTGATGCCCTCCGCCAGATAACAGGAAAGACAGCAACGGAACTTCCTGCCAAGGACATCCTCGTGGTGGGCGATAGCTACTCGAAAGACATTGTACCTGCCACAAAGATTGGGTGTCAGACGGTGTGGTTGAAAGGCATCGGATGGAGCGATGAGGACGTGGACAAGACGGTGCCAACCCATATTATATACAACATCACGGAACTGCTTGAAGTGTTCCAGACAAAATGAAGAAAGCATTCACTGGCATATTATTTCTCATGCTCGGCCTCATGGTGCAGGCACAGGTGACTGGCCGCGTCATCGACAGCAAGACACGCGAGGCCATTGACTATGTGAATGTGTACTATCAGGGCAAGAACGTGGGTGAACAGACGGACGAAGACGGACGCTTCGTCATCCAAGAAGACAGCACGTGGAAGAAATTGACCATCTCCACCATGGGCTATCAGACACAGGTGGTGAAGCTAAAAGAGTTCGGAAAGAACAAAGACCTGACCATCAAGCTGGTGCCAGAGCCACAGACACTATCGGGGGTGACGGTATCGGCCAAACGACAACGCTACAGCCGCAAGAACAACCCCGCCGTCGAGCTTATGAAGAAAGTCATTGCTAACAAGAAACAGAGCGATTTGCACAGCAAGGACTATTTCATGTACACGAAATATGAAAAAATGACCTTCTCCCTCAACGAAGTCAGCGACCGCGTCTTCGACGAAGGAGAATACAAACGCTTCGCCTTCCTCAAAGACCACGTCGAACTCAACCCCCAGACAGGCAAGCTCACCCTCCCCCTCACCGTCGATGAAACCCTCTCCGAAATCTACTACAGAAAAGACCCGCACTCCGAAAAGCAAGTCATCAAGGGTGAAAGCAACAAAGGCGTCACCGAACTCGTCAACACTGGAGAAATCCTCACCACCACCCTCAAGGACATCTTCACCGACGTCAACATCTACGAAGAAGAGTGCCGCTTGCTCCAATACCCCTTCAAATCCCCCATCGCCAACAGCGCCATCTCCTTCTACCGCTACTACCTCCAAGACACCCTCCTCATCGACCAAGACCCCGTGGTCGATGTAGGCTTCCTGCCCAACAACCAGCAAGACTTCGGATTCTCAGGCCACCTCTACATTCTCCTCACCCCCGACTCCACCTACCAGGTGCGCCGCGTCGAACTCACCATCCCCCAGCGCAGCGACGTCAACTTCGTCGAAAACATGCTCATCGCCCAAGACTTCACCCAACTCGAATCAGGTGACCGCATCGCCGCCACCAACGACATGCTCGTCGAACTCCAGCTCTCCAAGTGGCTCGGCAAATTCCAGGTGCAGCGCGTCACACGCATGAGCAACATCAGCTTCGAGCCCATCCCACGCTTCCTCTTCAAACACATCAAGGGCAACACCCTCCGCGAACCCGACGCATCCATGCAGGACGAAGCCTTCTGGAACGAATACCGCCAAGTGAAGCTCACCACCTCCGAAAGCAAGATGAACAGCTTCCTCGACCGCCTCACCCACATCAAAGGCTTCAAGTACGTGCTCTTCGGGTTCAAGGCACTCGTCGAAAACTTCGTCGAGACAGGCGACTCCCTCCACCCCAACTATGTGGACATAGGACCCGTCAACACCATCATCTCCGCCAACCACTACGACGGCATGCGCCTCCGCGCCTCCGCACACACCACCGCCAACCTCTCCCCCCACCTCTTCGCCGACGCCTACGTCGCCTACGGCACCAAGACACGACAAGTCTATTGGAAAGGCATGCTCACTTACGCCTTCAACAAAAAAGCCTACCTCCCACGAGAGTTTCCGCAACACAATCTCTCCGTCTATTGGTGGGACGACATTATATCGCCGTTCGACAAGTTCGTGCCAACTGACAAAGACAACATGTTCACCGCCTTCCACGCCTCCAAAGTGGACCAGTACCACCACACACGCGAACTCCACATCGACTACACACGCGAACTCGAACAAGGCATCCGACTCAACGCACAATTCACACGCACCCGAAACCACCCCGTCGATGCCCTCTTCTACCAGCGGCTCGACGGCACCCCCACACCCACCAACGACCCCACACGCTGGCAGTCAGGCATCACCACCACCCAATTCAAAATCGGCATCACCTACGAACCCAACGTCACCTACGTCAACACCAAACAGCGGCGCGTCAAAGTCAACCACGACGCACCCATCCTCTCCCTCACCTACACACGAGGCATCAACGGATTCCTCGGAGGAGAATACAACTACAACATCACCGAAGCAGGCATCTACAAACGCTTCTGGCTCGGCAAGTTCGGCAAGTTCGACGCCAACATCAAGGCAGGCGCACAATGGAACAAAGTACCCTTCCCCCTCCTCATCCACCCAGCCGCCAACGCCTCCTACATCATCGAAGACAACACCTTCCACCTCATCTCCAACCTCGAATTCCTCAACGACCGCTACGCCTCCCTCATCTCCGAGTGGGACCTCAACGGCTGGCTCTTCAACCGCATCCCCCTCCTCAAGCGACTCAAGTGGCGCGAATGCCTCGGCGTCAACATCCTTTGGGGACAACTCACCGACCGCAACAACCCCGCCACCCTCAACTACTCCGACCCAGCCCTCTTCTACTTCCCAGGCCACTTCCGCGCCGACGGCACCTACGAACAGAACACCGTCTGCATGGACCCCAACAAACCCTACATCGAGTGGCGCGTCGGCATCCACAACATCTTCAAACTCATCGAAATCGACTACGTCCGCCGCCTCACCTACCTCAACAACCCCAACACCAACCGCTGGGGCATCCGATTCAAAGTCCGCATGACATTCTGATGATTCCCCATTCCACATCTCATCGCAAAAATGACAATTTGAAAGGCTATGTAATGGTAAACTCGATCGATCCTCCCAAACAAAAAAAGGATCCAATGATATGACTCATTGAACCCTTTCTGCGGAAAGTGAGGGATTCGAACCCCCGGAACAGTTACCCGTTCACCGCATTTCGAGTGCGGCCCGTTCGACCACTCCGGCAACTTTCCTTGCAAAGGGTGAGCCTGACACGAAAATAGATCGGTCAGGTTCACCCTTGATGAAGAAAAGCCGGGAGGAGATGTGATGAAACTCCGACGTAATAAGATTTGAGTATTTACCGCCCTTTGTAATCCACTGACTCAAAAGGTTTCCAGAGGCCGAAATCCCATACTCGATGATATGGCGACTTCTGGGTTGTGGCCCGCCATTGGACGGCAAAATCATCTCGGTTTCAGTGTATAATTTGATGAGTATCCCGATCGATCCTGTACCCCGGCTTTATGTTGAAGTCCAGCGATGCCTCCCCTTTCTGGATGGGGCTCTTCTCACTCGAAGTTGACCGCTTTCGTTGTTTTCTGATAGCAAAGGTATGACTTTCTTTTTATAAAAACAAGGGATTTGAAGATTTTTTTCTTCAAATCCCTTGTTTTTTAACATTCTGGCAAATTATTCACCCAGATAGACTGCAAAAGACATAGGTCTTCCTGCTGGAGTCTTACCCCAAATCCAGAGGGTCTGTTCGTCGCTTGACTGGGCTGAACGGAAGACGTTTTCCATGTCAGCGGCAGACTTGATGTTCTGGTTGTTGGCCTTGAGGATGATGAAGCCTTCGGGCACTCCTGCGTCTTTGAGGTAGCCGCTCTTGAGGTTGGTCACCTGTACTCCGTAGGAGAGGTTGAGGGTCTTTTTCTGGCTTTCGGTCAGTTCCTTGAAGTCGGCACCCAGCGCATCGACTTTCTGGGTCTTGATGACGGCGGTGCTGCCCTTTGCGTTGCGGAAGGTGATGGTGGCGGTTTTTTCCTTCTTGTCGCGGATGAAGCCTATTACGGCTTTATCGCCTGGACGGTATTTGGTGGTGGCTTCTTGCAGTTCGGACATCTTGGTGACTTTCTTGCCATCGACGGAAACAATCACGTCGCCGCTCTTGATGCCTGCTTCTGCTGCTGCTCCGTCTTCGACCACTTCTGCCACATAGACACCATCGACGGTGCCGAAGTCGGCTGTGAATTTCTCGTCTTTTGACTTCTGGGCTTCGATGTAGTCATGCAGGGTCATGCCGCTGATGCCGACCATGGCGCGCTGCACGGTGCCGTAGGCTTGCAGGTCGGTGACCACTTTCTTCATGATGGTGGTGGGGATGGCAAATCCGTAACCAGTGAAGGAGCCTGTCTGGGAGTAGAGCATGGCGTTGATGCCGACGAGTTCGCCGCGTGTGTTGACCAATGCGCCTCCTGAGTTGCCGGCATTGATGGCTGCATCGGTCTGGATAAAGGATTCGATGCCGTTCTTGTGTGCGCCCAAGTTACGTGCCTTGGCAGACACGATGCCTGCGGTGACGGTGGAGGTGAGGTTGAAGGGGTTACCGACTGCGAGCACCCATTCGCCCACTTTCAGTTGGTCAGAGTCGCCGATGACGATGGTGGGCAGGTTTTGTGCGTCTATCTTCAGGAGTGCGAGGTCGGTGTCGGCATCGAGTCCTATGACACGTGCTGAGAACTCGCGGTTGTCGTTAAGGGTGATGGTGATTTCGTCGGCATTTTCCACCACATGGTTGTTGGTGACGATGTAGCCATCTGCCGAGATGATGACACCAGACCCTGCTGCCTCACGCTTCGGGGTCTCCACTTGTCTGCGCTGCGAGCCGCCTCCCCTACCGAAGAAATCGCCAAAGAAATCTTCGAACGGGTCGCGGTATTCTATCGTCTGGGTCTTGCCTTTCTGCACCACTTTGATATAGACCACTGCGTTGCAGGCTTTTTCTGCTGCCTCGGTCAAATCGACGGGCTGTGCCGCTGGTGCGCTGGCGTTGGAGAGCTGCATGAACCCTTCCTGATTTGGGGTCTTCTGTTCGAGCGAGGTGGGTGAAGAGGGGGTGAAGACGTTGGCAACGGACTTCTGCGAGAGTGAATAGGCGAAGGCGCCTGTCAATCCTGAAAAGAAGGCTACACATGCCAGTGTGCCATAGAATCGTTTTGTTGTCTGTTTCATAGTTGCTTGTTATTACTTTTTATTTGTTCTACTTCACGTTTTGTTTTGATTTCGTTTGAAAAATCGAGCGCAAAATAACGACAATTTGCTGGAATCGCAAAACATTTATGCGCCATTTTCACGCTCTGTTGATTTTGTTTAACAAATTGCCTTCAAGCGTTAACATCGATTAAACTTCAACTTGATTTTTTCGTAACTAATTGGCACCAAGAAGGGGTTCCCTCTCTTTCGTGCAGACTTTCTCTTCTGCTTTTGAATTGGCTCTAAAAATGCTCTTGTCGATGGGAAGAGTGGCTTGGTCGGTTTTAGAACAACGTTGTCAGTTTTATGTTAACACAAACAGGAGGGAACTCGTTGGGTGGACGAGTTCCCTCCTGTTAGGAAAGATGAAAGGGTGTTTACTTTTCGGGTTCTTTTTCAGGAGCCTTCTTGACTGCCACTTTCTTGACCACTACCTTCTTGGCAGGTTCTTTGCTCTCTTTGGGAGCTGAAGCCGCTGCCACCATCTTGATAGCCACTTGCTTGAGGGGAGCCTTCTTGGCGGGCTTCTTCTCTTGTAGTTCGGTGGGGTTGTACTTCTCCAGCTTCTTGCGCAGACGCTCGATTTCCTTATCCTTGGCTTCGATTTCGTCGCCTTGATTCTTGATCATGGTGATGAGTCCGTCAATCTCTTCGTTGTCGGCACCGCCGTAAAGATTGTTGACGCGAGAGATGAAGTCGCCGAGGATGTTCATATAGTTGGTGAAGGCATCGTAGGGGCTGTCGTAGATGCCACGATACTGATAGCCTGGCTTGGTGGTCATGAAGCGGAAGTTGTTGGAGGCTTGCAGGGAATCCCAGTCTTTCTGGATGCGACGGTCGCCACACACGCGCACACGGTCAGCGATGCTGTAGAGTTTGTTGAAGGCCTCGCGCTGCATGACGTTGCCAAGCCAGCAAGAGGTGTCGCGCTCTTCGTCCACCCAAGAAATGTTGTAGGGCACTTCGATGGCTCCCACGCTCTTCTCGGCGCAGAGTTCGGATGGCAGTGCAAAGCCGATGCCGCGCTCCTTTGCCAACACAGGGATGGCTTTGAGGAATTCGAGGATGCCACTGGAGAGCGGATGGAAGATGCCGAAGGTGACAAGCTCGCCAAAGATGTTGATGACATCTTCGCCTTCGGGTGTGGAGGCAATCCAATCGAGCCACTGGTCGGCCATGAGGGGATGGGAGCTGAAGCGTTCGGTGATGTCCTCGGAGAGGCTGATGTCGCGCATGAGGAGTTTGAGTCGCGGATCGGTGGCACAATGGTAGATGTAGTGTGGTGATTTCCAACCGAGCACCTGCTTGGCACCTTCCGTGAGGATGCCCTTAAAGCCCATAGCTGCCACTTGTGCGCCAATTTCATCGTTGTAGATGAGCGAAGAGTTGCGGAACACCTTGGGGCGTTTTCCGAAGAGTTCCTTGATAGTGTCGCTCATGCGCTTCACCTCGGCAGCAAAGCTTTCCTCATTGGCGAGCGAGGCAAGTCCGTGGCTGTAAGGCTCGCAGAGGAACTCTACCTGACCCGTAGAGTTGATTTCGCGCAGGAGGTCAACGACTTGGGGTGCATGGAACTCCAACTGTTCAAGACCGCAACCTGAGAGGGAGAAAGCCACCTTGAATTCGGGGTGGTCCTTACACATCTGGATGAGTGTCTGCAAGGCAGGCACATAGCTGCGCTCGGCGATGTCGGTGATGGAACGCTCGTTCTCGTAGTCATCGTAGTAGTAATGGTCGCGACCGATGTCGAAGAAACGGTAGCGCTTGAGATGGATTATCTGGTGAATCTCAAAATAAAGACAAATCTTTTTCATGATTCTGTGTGTTGTTTTAGCTTTGTTGATTGTTTATGATAGAGGCTGTGGAGACTGTTAAATTATATATTACATATTAATGTATAAAGCCTCCGTTGTAGATGCACTCGTCGTAGAGCTTGCGGATGCGGTGTCCTACTTTCACCCAGGTGATTTCGGCCACTTCTTTCAGACCTTCTTCCTGCAGGTACTTGTGCAGCCCCTCGTTGGTGCAGAGCGAGTAGATGGCATCGGCCATAGCGTTGATGTCCCAATAGTCCACCTTGATGACTTTGTCGAGTATCTCACCGCAACCTGACTGCTTGGAGATGATGGAGGGGGTACCACACTGCATGGCTTCGAGAGGTGCGATGCCGAAGGGCTCTGACACTGAAGGCATGACGAACACATCGCTGGCCTTGTAGCACTCATAGACTTGCTTACCCCGCTGGAAACCAGGGAAGTGAACACGGTCGGCTATGCCTTTGGCCGCTGCGAGGTCCACCATCTCCCAATACTTGTCGCCCGAGCCTGCAAAGCAGAAGCGGATGTTCTTGGAACGCTTGCACACCAGGTCGGCTGCTTCCATGAAGTATTCCGGGCCTTTCTGCATGGTGATACGTCCGAGGAAGGTGACGACCTTCTCCTTGCCGTGGTCAACACGCGGGATGTCGAGATATTCCTGCGGAAGTGGATAGACAGCGTTGTGTATGGCAAAGCACTTGCGCGGGTCTTGGTGGTATTCGCGGATGACGGTCTGACGGGTGAGTTCCGACACACACATGATGCAATCGGCATGATCCATTCCGTTCTTCTCGATAGAATACACCGTGGGATTGACCTTGCCACGAGAGCGGTCGAAGTCGGTGGCATGAACGTGGATGCAGAGTGGTTTTCCGCTGACGAGTTTAGCGTGTACTCCTGCGGGATAGGTGAGCCAGTCGTGAGCGTGGATGATGTCGAACTGCTCGGAACGTGCCACCACTCCGGCAATGATGGAGAAGTTGTTAATCTCGTCATGCAGATTACCGGGATAGCCGCCAGCAAACTCCATACAGCCCATGTCGTTGACATTCATGTAGGAGAAGTCGGCGTAGATGTGATTGCGGAAATTATAGTAGTCTTCAGGTGTCATGTAGTCGGGCACACGGCTCTTCACATAGTCGTAGTCGTGGTCGCGATAGACGATGGGCACCTGGTTCATGCCAATGATGCGGAGGAAGCGTTCCTCTTCACCGCATGGCTTAGGAAGACAGAAGGTGACTTCGGCATCGGGCTGACCTTCAACCATTCCCTTGGTGATGCCGTATGAGGCGACAGCGAGTCCACCATAAATCTTAGGAGGGAATTCCCAACCAAACATTAAAACTTTCATATCCTTTGTCCTCCTTATTAATAGTTATAGAATTTAGAAAGCACCTTCTGTACACGCAACACGGCTGCCACATTCATGGCGAAGGACAAGGCTCCGCGTCCGCTGAATGGGGGGTTGCCATCGAAGAGTTCGGGCAGAGTGCCGATGCAGTGATAGAACATTTCTTCTTCGAGTCCGATGAAGCAACGGTCCACCCACGAAAGGGCGCTGCGCTTATAGACCTTGAGACAGGTTTCGAGATAGAAACCTGAGAGCCAAGGCCACACGGTGCCCTGGTGATAGGCTGCATCACGCTGCATCTGTCCACCTGCATAGATGGGGTTGTAGCCTCCCGACTTGGGCGAGAGAGAACGCATGCCTTTGGGAGTGAGCAGTTCTTTGGTACAGATGTCGAATATCTTCTTGCACTCGGGTGTGGTGAGCGGGCTGTATTCGAGCGACGAAGCGATGAGCATGTTAGGACGCACAGACCACGAGATGTAGCCTTCATCTACATAGTCAAGCAGATAACCGTGCTCATTGAGGAAGGTGTCCTTGAAGGACTTGCCGGCCTTTTCTGCCAACTGGGTATATACACCAGCCTCCGCATGACGGTCTTTGGCCATCAGCAGTTCAGCGTTGAAGAGCAAGGCGTTGTACCAGAGAGCGTTGATTTCAACTACATAGCCAGAACGGGGCACGACGGGATGTCCACCGATTTCAGAGTTCATCCAGGTCATTGCGCGCTCGCGACCATCGATGAAGAGCAAACCGTTGTCATGCAACTCGATATTGGGGTGCTTGCCTCCCTTGATGAAGTCCAATATCTGACCCACCAGCTTGCCGTACTTTTCGAATGCTACGTCGGCACTCACCAGACGGGCATACTGCTGGATACACCAGACGGCCCACAGGAGCACGTCGGGCTTGTCCATCTCGTACATCTCAATGTTTGACTTTTTGCCAGACATAAAGTCGAGGATGGCTTTCTCTGCGGTCTTCATGACCTTCTCGTAATACTCCACCTCGTCGATAGCCAACGTGAGGCCTGGGAGAGAGACGAACATGTCGCGGGCACGGCATTTGAACCAGGGATAACCTGCGATGATGTAGGTTTCGCCGTCCTTCTCGTAGTGGAACTGATGGGCTGCGTTGACCAGACAAGACTGGAAGTTGGTGCGAGGCACGTGAACTTCATACTCGTGGTCGAAAATCTTTTTCAGCTGGCTAGTCTTCAGTTCGCTCAAACCTGCTGCAAAGACGACGCTTTCGCCCTTCTTGATGTTGAACTCGAAATAGCCTGGCACATACAAGTCTTCCCTATACTCGTAGCCCATCTCCTGCTCCTTTGGGTATTCGATGCCACGATACCAGTTGGGGTCAAACACGAACTCGTTCTTCTTGTTGAGCTGCATCATGAGTTCGGGATAGCCTGGATACATGGAGGTCTTGATGCCATTGTCGATGACATCGTAGTGCCGGCTGGCACGAGCGTTTTCGTGTGTGCACTCCCCTACACTACGGAAGGCAAGGAAGGGGCGCAAGCGAAGGGTTGTCACTGAGTGGGCATCGAGAAGCGTGTAACGAATCAGGATGCGGTTCTCAAAATGCTGAAATACCTTCTCCTTCTTCAGGATGACACCACCGACACGGTAGATTGTTGTTGGAAGTTTCTCCCACTCGCACGAGCGGATGTACTTGTGTCCGTTGGGACTATAGACATTGCCCGAATACTTGTGGAGACCAAGATTGAACTGTGCACCGTGCTGGATGACGGTCTCGTCGAGCGACGAAAGGAGAACATGATTCTCACCATCCAGCTCAGGAACAGGAACTACCAACAAACCGTGATACTTACGCGTATTGCAGTCCACGATGGATGAACATGAATACGCACCAGACCTGTTTGTCCGCAAGATCTCCTTCGGCAAGGATTCCTGCAGATTGGTCATGAGAGCTTTATCAAAACGTAAATAACTCATAGTTGTATTTTAAGGTATTGTTGTTTTCTTTTGTTTTGGCGTTAGGTTTTATTTTTCAAATTTAGAGATTATTTTTTTTGTGGACAACCCTTTCTTCATTTTTTTTCAAAAAAAAATCACTTTGACACAAAAAACGGGCAAAAACATGCTAAAAAGCAGAAAATCCTTCAAAAGGTTTGTATATTTTGTAACTTGTATGTATCTTTGCAGTAGATTTTTTTAGGCAATGAAAAGAAAAGATTTGGCAGTCTTTACGGATGCCATCACCAGTCTTCAGGATATCATCGAAATGCTTTCTCCCGAGCAGCAAAAGGAACTGAAAGCCAACATATCCATCCAGCATTTCAAGAAGAACGAGGAACTTTATCAGGAAGGAGAAGTTCCCCAGATGCTGCATTGCCTCATCAGCGGAAAGGTGAAAATTTACAAAGACGGCATCGGCGGACGCACTCAGATTGTCCGCGTGATTAAGCCTGTCGAGTATTTTGGTTACCGCGCTTATTTTGCCAATCAGAATTATGTCACCTCTGCAGCAGCATTCGAAGCGAGCACTGTATGCCTGATTCCAATCGAGCTGATTGAAAAATGGATGAAGGAGAATTATCGGTTGGCCATGTTCTTCATCCGGCTACTGGCTGTGGAGGTAGCCAATGCCGACCAGCGCACCGTTAACCTCACGCAGAAGCACATTCGTGGTCGTTTGGCCGAATCGCTCATTTTCCTGCGCGACAATTACGGGTTGGAAGAGGACGGTGCAACCCTGTCTATCTATCTCTCGCGCGAAGATTTAGCCAATATGTCGAACATGACCACCTCTAATGCCATCCGCACACTCTCGGCTTTTGCGCAGGAGAAAATCATCGCCATCGACGGAAAGAAAATCAAAATCATCGATGCCGAAAGTCTGGAGAGAATCAACAAGATTGGATAGTTTCCCTGTTTTTAGTTTTCTGGAATGACAGGCACGATAAAGTCGAGTGCATCGGGCTTGATGGTGATGCGCATCGGGGTGGGCAGTTTGGCCTGCAAAACGATGCCATCAAGCGACACCAGTGCCTTATCAATATTGTTGACCCAGATCTGGCGAGCACGATAAGGATGCACATTTTTGTAATTGAGAAAACGTCCTTTTCCCAACAGCCAGAATCCCTCGAAGAGTTGCCACCATTTAGGACGAGTAATCATCGAGATATCAAGCATACCGTTGTAAGGCACGGAGTTGGGAGTCTGTCCATATCCGTGACAGTTTCCGATGCAGACTGACATAAACTTACCATCCACCTCTTCGGTCTCAATCTTTATGTTCATGTGGAACTGCTTGCGCTCAAAGATGCGGCTGACGAAAGCAGGAATGATGGAGAGTTTTTTCGAGCCGATGATTTGAGCTGCATCGTTGGTAGTCTTGATGAGCCGGGCACCCAGGCCGATGTTGATGCAGTTCAGGAAATAGCGGCGTTGCGGAATGCTGTCATCCAGATAGGTGCAGCAACCCACATCAATCTTTCGCACATGGCGCACCACAAGTCCGTCTATCGCCCATTTGTAGTCATCAACCGACACCCCCCAGAAACGCGAGAAGTCATTCCCGATGCCATTGGGAATGATGGAGAAAGCGAAGTCGTCGGGCAACGTGTCACGCGACTCCATAATAGCATTCACCGCACCGTTGAGCGAACCATCGCCACCCACCACCACAATGGTATGATAACCATTGTCACACATCATCTTCACCAACCTCTCCACCGAGCCAAACGACTCCGATTGCACAAAATCATACTGCAAGCCCTTCTGCTCCATATATTTACGGATGAGCCCCCAGCGTTTCTGCGAATGGTCCAAGCCCAAATGCGGATTGTATATGACGCCTATACGATTTGCTTCTGCCATAATTCTTTTACTTTTTCAATACGTTCCTCCATCGGCATTTCCACACTCAGCCAATGGATTTTGATGCCACGCCGTTCTTCCATTCCACGAAACCACGTCATCTGGCGTTTGGCAAACTGATGGATGGCGATTTCCAAAAGCGACACCATCTCATCGTAACTCAACTGTCCCAACAGATAGAGGGTGACGTACTTGTATTCCAACCCGTAACGAATCAGCCGCTCGGTAGAAACTCCCCTATCTATCAGACCTTTTATCTCATCAATCATCCCTTCTTCCAATCGAGCGCGCAGCCGTCTGCTAATTTTCTCACGGCGCATATCGCGACTTATGTCAAGCCCAACAATCAAGGAATCGAATTCAGGAAAAGTTCCCCCATCAAATTCATAGCCCTTGATGACACTCTCTATATACATACCTGTTCCTCCACACAGGATGGGGATCTTCCCCCTCTCCACAATGTCAGCATAAGCATCCAGAAAGCCGCGTCGCCACTCATACACGTTGTAGCGCACACCCGCATCCACGATATCTATCAGATGATAAGGGATATCCTTGTCTTTCACATGATAGTCATCCAAATCCTTGCCCGTTCCGATGTCCATACCCCGATACACCTGCCGGCTGTCGGCACTGATTATTTCCCCGTCCATCTCATAGGCCAAGTGTGCCGCAAAAGTGGTCTTGCCGCAGGCCGTTGGTCCTAATATGGTGAGAAGATGATTCAAAATGAAGGGGCTATTCCAAACACAATATTCTTTCTCAAATGGAAAGTTCGTCAAGCACTTTTATCAGCGTCTTGTTCATCGCCTTATCCGAACGGATGGCATCGCTGAAAGGCACATAGACCACTTGGTCGTTCCTAATGCCAATCATCACATTGCGCTGGCCGTCAAGAATGGCGTCAATGACACCAGCCCCCAGACGGCTGGCAAGAATGCGGTCATGGGCAGAAGGAGAGCCACCTCGCTGCAAATGCCCCAAGATGGACACGCGCACATCATATTGAGGGTATTCCTTCTTCACCCTGTCGGCATAGAACATTGCACCGCATTTCGGACTTTCACTCACGATGACGATGCTGGAGTTTTTGCTTTTGCGAATGCCTCGACCGATGAAATGCTCCAACTGGTCGGCATCGGTGCTGTCTTCGGGAATGATGGCAGCCTCCGCACCACTGGCTATCGCGCTGTTCTGTGCCAAGAAACCCGCATCACGTCCCATCACCTCCACAAAGAAGATGCGCTCATGCGAGTTTGCCGTATCGCGAATCTTATCCACACACTCCACAATTGTGTTGAGCGTCGTATCATAGCCAATGGTCGAGTCGGTGCCGTACAGGTCGTTATCGATGGTGCCAGGCAGTCCGATGCAAGGCACATCAAACTCCTGAGCGAAGTCACGAGCTCCCGTCAATGAGCCATTTCCACCAATGACCACCAGTGCATCAATTCCTTCTTTCTGCAAGGTTTCATAGGCTTTCTTCCGACCTTCAAAGGTCATGAAATCCTTGCTGCGCGCACTCTTCAAGATGGTGCCGCCACGAGACACAATGTTACTCACGCTCTCTGTGGTGAACGTCTTGATTTCGTCATTCATCAACCCCTCATATCCACGATAAATTCCCTTCACCGTAAAACCTTTGCAGATGGCAGAACGGGTAACCGCACGAATCGCCGCATTCATGCCAGGAGAGTCACCACCCGACGTGAGGATGCCTATACAATTAATCTTTCCCATATTACATTATAATATTAAGTAGTGAACAAAAAAAGGTTCTCTCAATGAGTGAGCCAGAAAACAGCCAGTCCCACTATCCACGCCACAAAAGCGCGCCACAGATGGTGACGGATGTACCACTTGAAACGGATGTTTTCCACCTCCAGCACAGCCTGTCCTGCCATCGAACCGACAAACAGCAGACTGCTGCCGCAAGCGCAGCAGAAGGAGAGCAACTGCCAATAGATGCCGTTCTGTACAAACTCCGAGGTGGAGCCTGCCGCCGTATCCACCTGAAAGAGATTCATACCCGTCATCATCATCGGCACATTATCAGCGATGGATGAAAGCAGACCGACTGCTGCACCATAGATATATACATTGTCTATATTGTTTTCGAGCCAATGGCCCACAAAGTCCAGAGCGCTACTTTCGACCAATGCACCCAAAGCCAACGAGATGCCAATAAAATAGAGGATGAGACGCATACCTATGAACTCCGTATTGCGCAGATAATGACGCTGCACAAACAGCACATTGCCATTTCTCTCCAAGTTGAACAATCCTTCCACCGCCCATATCAGCGCCAGCACCGACAGTGAGCCGAGAAAAGGAGGCAACTTGGTGATGTAGTGGAACGAAGGGATGAACCACAAACCTGCAATGCCCAGAACGAGCAGCGTGATTTTCTGCCAAGCGGACAGGTAGGAATCATCGCCGTCAAAACGGGAGAGCGCAGAGAAAATCTCCACACGTCCATACAGTTTCATTCCAATCAGCAGGTTAAACGCACAAAGGCTGGCAAAGGCTGGCAGGAACAGTCCTGCCGCATATGCCGAAGGAGTGATGGCACCACGCACCCAAAGCATCACCGAAGTCATGTCACCAATAGCCGTGAAACAGCCGCCCAAGCAGGCCGAAACCATAATAGTGCAGGCATAGATGACACGCTGATGGTGGTTGCGCACGATCTGTGAGATGATGCTCATCATCAGCACCACCGTCGTCAGGTTGTCAACATTCGCAGAAATGGCAAACGTCAGCAGCGAGATAGCCCAGAGGAACAGGCGGCTATTGCGCATACGCAACCAGTCGATGAGCGCATCAAACACGCCATTGTTGTGCATTACCTCCACAATCGTGTTGGTGGCTATCAGGAAGAGAATGACCGAACAGGCTTCTCCTATATATTTCATCACCACGCTCTCCGCCACAAAATGCTTCAAACTATCGGACGTTGAACCCGCACCAGACAGGAAATCCTGATAATCGGCAGCATGCATCAACGGAACAAAGTCGTTCGCATTCAGCATATAAATCACCCATGCTATCACACCACACACCATCGCCACCGTCGCGCGATTGATATGGTGCATCTGTTCCGTACTCATCAGGATAAGACCTATCACAAGAACAGCCACAATGATTAGCGTCATTAACAACATAGCCACGTACTCTTTTTTAGAAACTAAAAACTAAAAACCAAAAGTTAAAAGCATCAGTTACGTGTCCTCTTTCGAATCAGGTAGCTTTGACTTTTAGTTTCTAACTTTTAGTTTTTAGTTTACACTGTTCTTTGAGCGGCAGACGGGACTCGAACCCGCGACCCTCGGCTTGGGAAGCCAATGCTCTACCAACTGAGCCACTGCCGCATCAATTCGACTGCAAAAGTAATAAATTATTCTGACATGACAACTTTTTTCGAGAAAAAATCGCAAAACAACAAAAAATTCCTAACTTTGCCACATGATTCTGAAAAGACTGACCATTCTTAATTATCGAAATATCGCAACGGCAGAACTGGACTTCTCGCCCAAGGTGAATTGCTTCGTGGGACAGAACGGCGAGGGCAAGACTAATGTGCTGGATGCCATCTATTTTCTTTCGCTGACCAAAAGCACCATCAACGCTGTCGATTCAGCCAATGTGCGGCACGGCGAGGAGATGATGATGGTGCAAGGCATCTACGACCTGAACGGCACGGAGGAGGAAATTTCCATCGGCATGAAACTGCACCAGAAGAAGCACGTGAAGCGGAACAAGAAGGAATACAAGCGGCTGGCTGAGCACATCGGGCTTTTGCCACTCATCATCGCTTCGCCCAACGACTCCACCATCATCTCCGGAGGGAGCGACGAACGCCGCCGACTGATGGATATGGTCATCTCGCAGTACGACTCTGAATACATGAACGCCCTGATGACCTACAACAAGGCGCTGCAACAGCGTAACGCCATGTTGAAGGCGGAAGAGGAACCGAACGACGATATCATCAGCATCTACGAGGAGATGATGGCTGAGAACGGTGAATGCATCTATGCTAAGCGGCAAGCGTTCATCGAAGAGTTCATTCCAGTCTTTCAGCAGTTCTACACCGCCATTTCGGGCGACAACGAGCAGGTGTCGCTCCGCTATACGAGCCATTGTCAACGAGGACCATTGCTTGACATCATTCAGCGCGACCGTCCCAAAGACCGTATCATGGGCTACTCGCTGCACGGCATTCACAAGGACGAGTTGGAAATGACACTCGACGGCTATCCCATCAAGCGAGAAGGTTCACAGGGACAGAACAAGACCTACATGATTTCGCTCAAGTTGGCGCAGTTCGATTTTCTGAAACGCACAGGAAGCCAGACAACTCCCCTACTCTTGCTCGACGACATCTTCGACAAACTTGACGCACAGCGTGTGGAGCAGATTGTCAACCTCGTGTCGGGCGACGCCTTCGGACAAATCTTCATCACCGACACCAACCGCGAGAACCTGGACAAGATTCTGGAACGCTCGCAGGGCAACTACAAGATATTCCACGTCGAGAGCGGCAACATCAACTGACACAACCCTCTATGAGAAAAAGCAACACCGAACGGATTGACGCCGTCATCCAGCAGTTCATGCGCATCAACGGCATTGAGACCCCCTACAACCAGTGGAGGGTTGTCCAAGCATGGCCACAAGTGATGGGCAAGCAAATCGAGCGTTATACAGGCGATGTCTTCATCAAGAACCAGACGCTCCACGTGCAAATCACCTCGCCAGCCGTCCGTCAGAACCTGCTGATGGAACACCGTTCTTTAGCCCGCAAACTGAACGAGTTCGTGGGCGCTCAGGTCATCGAAGACATTCACTTCTACTGACTTTCCGTTCTCTGTCAATCCAAAAGTTTCCTACTGATAGAACCCAGCATACCACTCGGCAAAGGCACGTAAGCCATCACGCAGCGAGGTGGAAGGCTTGAAGCCATAGTCACGCTCCAGAGCAGAAGTGTCAGCGTATGTGGTGGGCACATCGCCTGGCTGCATGGGCACGAGTTGCTTGTGGGCGTCGAAGTCATAATCTTCGGGCAATACTTTAGCGCGGATAAGTTCCTGCTGCAGAATATCCACAAAGTTCAGCAAGTTTTCGGGACTGTTGTTGCCGATGTTATAGACAGCGTATGGTGGCAACGGCAGCCCATCTTCCCCTTGTTTCTTTTCAGGCGCACCCTGCATGATGCGCACCACACCCTCCACGATGTCATCCACAAAGGTGAAGTCGCGCATGCAGTTTCCGTAGTTGAAAATCTGGATGGTATCGCCCTTCACCAGCTTGTTCGTAAAACCAAAGTATGCCATATCGGGACGACCTGCAGGGCCATACACAGTGAAGAAGCGGAGTCCTGTCGAAGGGATATTGTAGAGTTTGCTGTAGGCATGAGCCATCAGTTCGTTGCTTTTTTTCGTGGCTGCATAGAGACTCACGGGGTTATCCACCTTGTCGTCAGTCGAATAAGGCACTTTCTTGTTAGAGCCATACACGCTCGACGAACTGGCATACACCAGATGCTCCACGGGATAATGGCGGCAAGCCTCCAGGATGTTGTAGAAGCCAATCAGGTTGGATTGGATGTAAGCATCGGGATTGGTGATGCTGTAGCGCACACCTGCCTGAGCAGCAAGATTCACCACCACGGCAGGCTTGTACTGCTCAAAGATGCCGTCAATCGTAGCTTTGTCAGCAATATCTCCCTTAATGAACACATACTCGACATCGGCAGGTTTGGCCTTGTCCAACTCCCGCAGACGATACTCTTTCAGACTCACATCGTAGTAGTCGTTCACATTGTCAATGCACACGATGGTGGCACCCTTCACATCCTTGAAAAGACGCTTCACGAGATTGGAACCGATGAAGCCAGCAGAACCTGTCACGAATAGCGTCTTATTATTTATGTCTATCTTTTGCATATTTTTATTTCTTATTGATTCGTAATTATTTATAAACGCCTTTTAAGTTTACTTACTTCCCAAACTTCTCCACCGCTTCATAATACGTGTCGAGGCTGCCGATGTCGAATCTTCCAGCCGACATCTTCCACGCATGCACCTCCGTGTTCTCCACCATGAAGTGCGCCAGATTGCCAGGAGCATCCTTACCGCAACCGTTCTCCACCGAGTGGCGGATGAGGTCGAGGTCTTTCTTCACATATATATAAAAAGGAGGCACTGCCCAATGCGACTTAGGCACCTGCGGCTTCTCTTCCATTCCCAGCACCTTCATGTCTGCGTCGAGTTCCACCACACCCGTCCGTTGCAGTTTCTCCACTTCTGGCTGCTCATGACACATGATGCACGACGTGCCCTTCTGCTTGGCAAAATCGACAAACTCCTGAAACGAGAAGAACAGCAGGTTGTCGGCAGCCACCACCAGCATGTCATCGTTCACGTTCAACTTCTCCATTGCAAACAGCAGGTCGCACACAGCCCCCAGACGCGTATCGTTCGTTTCCGTCCCGTCATCCACGATGGTGATGGGTTTCGTGTAGTGCAGTCCCTCCTTCCACTCCTCAAAGATGGGAGCAAACTTATGGTTCGTGATGACGATATGCTCGTCAATATCTGGAATCTTATCTATATCATCCAGCATCCTGCCGAGGATGGTACTCTGCCCTATCTTCAGCAAGGGCTTCGGAAAGTTCTTGGTCAACTCTCCCAGTCGGGTGGCGTAACCCGCTGCAATCACTATATTCTTCATATCACACTGAAATAATGTTTATACCGCACAGACCTCACACAAACCTCGCCCCATCATCAGGCTTCACCCAGAACACCTTGAAGGTCTTCTCATATTCTGGAAACTGTTCCAGATACCTTGCGGTCAGTTCCTTCTCAATCTGCTCCTTGTAGGCAGGATCGACGATGGCGATGCAGGCTCCCTTGAAGCCGGCACCACTGAAACGTCCGCCCCACACGCCAGGCAGGGAGCGCATAATCTCATAGATGGCAATCAGTTCGGGACTTCCGCACTCATAATTGTGGATGCTCGATTCGCACGAGTCGAAGCTCAACTTTCCGAACAGCTTCAAGTTACCCGTCTCCCAAGCCGTCACACCCTGACGCACCCTTCGGTACTCCGAGTAGAAATGCTCGGCGCGACGTGCAAAACGGGCAGGCATCGCTATGCGGGTCTTGTCAAACGTGGCTTTCGGAATATCGCGCAGGAAAGTCTTGTCAAACGTCTTCAGAGGCTGCTCCGTGTAGGCCAGCATGTTCCACGCAGCCGTCTTGCACTCATACACACGCAGGTTGTAGTCGCTGTTCACCAACGAGCGCGTCAAGCCCGAAAAGAAGATGCCCAGTTCAAACTCAGGCATTTCGGGATTCTTCTTGATGATGCGGTAATCGTTCGTGTCGCAATCCAAAAACAGCAGACCATCCTTCTTGCCCAGAGCGATACAGGCCTGGTCGAGCAAACCATTGTTCAGCCCGATATATTCACGTTCTGCCTCCGACGCGATCTGCACAATCTCAAAAGGTTGCAACGTGAATCCGTTCGCCTTTGCAAACGCCATCACGTAGGCAATCAGCACAGCAGCCGACGAACTCAAGCCGCCCACAGGCAGGGAACCTTGAATCACGCCTTCAATGCCCCTCTTCAATTCAAACCTCTTCTTCAGCGCATACTTCGCACCACGGGCATAATCACCCCAATGATGCTCCCTCACCTGCGATGGTGCCGTCACGTCGAAATCGACCAGTCCCTCGAACGAGCGCGACTCCAGATGCACCTTTCCATCATCACTCACATTAAACCAAAGGTCCACTCCCTTGTCAATCGCAAAGCCTGTCACCAAGCCATGCTGGTGGTCAACGTGCGCACCCAACGGGCACACACGGTAAGGCGAAAAGATATGATACTGATATTCCATCACTAATAATCTATTATCTTTTAATTCTCAATTCTCAACTTTCTAAAATCGCCACAAAGATAACACATTTCATCTTCTCCCACAAGAAAAGGATGGAAAAACCACAAAAACAGCCAAAAGTTCCGAATCTTGCCATCGCCTCACTCCTCAAAATGAAGCGGAGCCTTTTCATTCCCCCTCCCCATCATGCGGGCAACGGTTCCCCCCATCGCCAATCGTACAAAATGACCAACCCCAACCACCCCAAAATCGGTGTGACTCACACCCCTACCATAGGTCTGAGTCACACCCCATCCACAGGTGTGACTCAGACCGATTTTGAAGCTACGGGCAAGTACCATTTGAACAATCTGAACCGCCCCCTCAAGACCACAAAAACCACCGTTTTCACACCCCTTCCCCCTCTACACGCAACGCACACCCGTATCCACCACCATCGCGCACCCGTATCCACCACGTTCTTGCACTCGTGTCTTCCTCGCCCTGTCACCCGCATCAACCTCTCACTCTCACCCGTATCAACCTCGGGCTTTCACTCGTCATCTCCCTCGAAGTAACGACTGACAGAACCGTGAGATGATGCCTGCGAGAAGCGTGAAGACATGGCTACCCGAAAAGGGAGGATGCGGAAGGGCATCTGAAGCAAGAGTTCTGGGGTGACCAGCAGATAATTCTTCATTCCCGCGATATCCGAAAATGTCAGAATGGATTTGAGGTCTTGTTTGACCTTGATGTGAAGCATCGCTTTTATGAGACAGTAAATGCTCTGCTCGGGCAAAATGATGTGTACACAATTGTCTGTTGTTCCATCATGAAAGAACCTTACATCCGTCAGTTCGGAAAATTCAATGACGTTTATGGACAATCGCTTTCGTTTCTTCTTGAGCGTGCCATTTTCTATATAGACAACCAATGTCCACAGGGAGATGGGCGAATTGCTGCAATCGTAGAAAGAAGAGGCAAGCGCGAGGACAAAAGTTTGCAAGATTATTACCATCTGTTACTGGCTAAGGGTACTTACTGGGTGACCCCCGAGCGGATGAAAGAAAGAATGATGTGCTTAGACTTCAAATGGAAAACGGAAGATGTTGCAGGTCTTCAAGTTGCCGACTTAATAGCATACCCTTTGACACGTCATGTACTGAATCCCGCCGCAGTCAACATGGCTTATGATGTGTTAAGGCCCAACATTTTCACAGTGGATGGAAAGCAGCTGGGACTCAAAATATTTCCATAGAGACAATAAAAAGAGTTGCCACGAACCTGACAACTCTTCCGATCGGGGACACCCCAATCCCATTTTGTAAATGTTCAACGAAGTACAGGAGGAAATACAGGAGAAAGATGCCGAACAGGACATTGTTGACCGGGTTCCTCAACTCAAGCAGTTGAGTGCCGACATTGAGAAGGCAACGACTGCCGTCATCAATGCCAAGCTATCCTTGGAATCTTCAATCCGCCAAAGCCAGCGTGAAGAAGGAGTGCTCGGTGCTTCCGTGAATACCATCAGTGGCAAGGTTGACACCATCAATAAGCACATCGACCATGTTATAGAAGATGCACCCACAAAGTTGAAGGTGTCGGTGAGTGTGTCTGATGATGACTGGCAAAAGATGCAAGGACACCATACACAATGGCTGGGAGAGGAGAAACAGATGCTTGTAGACCAACACAAACAGCAGGAAGTACTATGGCTAAAACAGAGCCAACGGCTTACTGACATTGTGAAGAATAACGAGGGCGTATGGATTTCCACAAAACTGTTCTACATTGTCGGCTCACTATCCCTTCTATCAATCATAACGATTGCAATAGAGATAGCATTCTATGTGTATTTCCACTGGATCCAATGACATAAACGCCAAGCACACCCTCCTATAACTGAGCAGCCCCACCACATCGTCACGACGCAGTGGGGCTTTGATGCCAATAAGACTTGAACAAAAAAAATACTTTGTTAATCTCGCTCGTTATGGGCTAATTATTAGACTACTCAAACCACTTCTGCTTGTAGTGAGGGATGCAGATGCTGCCAGGCTCCTCACCATCAGCCCGTTCAATGATGAGATGGTGAGTGGCTATCATATAGTAGATGATATAGGCATGCAGCTGCCCGTGGCCGTCAGTCCAAAGGAGGATAATCCGTCTGTCTTCGTCGGTGTCATCGTCTGTCCATGCTTGATAGTTCACAATATTATCGATGGACTTGCGAATGCGTTGGTGAAGTGAGGCAAAATCTTTCTCTGATGATGGCGCGCGAACAAGACTGGCTCGGGTGGGACAGCGACTGTCTATGCCCGTCCACCAAATATGCCCTTCGTGGTCGTTGCTAAGGAAGAGTGTGTCGATAACCTCCGCACCAGCCTGTGACTGTAAGTTCGAAATTTCTTTCTCCATCAGTTGGACGAGTTTGGTGGGATGGCCTGTTGCGTTATGAATGGTTCTTTCTGCCCCTGTCAGATGGTCAATAAGTCTTGTGAAACCAGGCACAACCTCACCAGGCTGGTCGGAGCGTGCTATCACGCGGACAAGGCAAAAATGCCCGTGATAAAGACCTGCCAAGTATAGGTGGAAAGCTCCGCCTACGATGAACGTGCAGGTGCTGCTCGCCAGATAGACATCACCACGAATCACGCGGTTACTCTGGAACAGGGTCACATCGGGATGCTTGCCGTATCGGTTCACTATGTTCAACCATTCTTGCATGTCCTTTTCTGTCGGCGACGGCAGCAAGATAATTTGGGCTTTGGTGCGGCTGCGCTCACCAGTAGCCCCCAGCCACCACTCATAGTCTTTTTCGCCATCATACACGAAAACGGTATCAACTACGCGAGCATCTTTGCGATGAGTGAACTTTTCGTAAATCTGTGTGACAGGAGCAGCCTCTTCTGCTGACAGTCCCTTTGGGCTAAAGCCTACGCCCAGCCCTTTTGCAGAACTCTTGGTCAGGCTGATGCTGCCAGGACTATTCACGCCGTACTTGAATGTCAGTTTAGAGCGGTTATAGGTCATTAGGAAGTAGGCCGATGTGTCGCCAGGTTCTGGCTGTAACCGCATGGCAATGCGACCTTCGAACACCTCACCTGCCCTTTCATCGGTCATTTTCCGCAGGTGGGGCAGCTGATCTATATAGGGTCGGATGCCATTGATGAGCTTTCTCGTAGCCGCCATTGGTCCGTTGTCGATAGCGATTTCGCCACGTGTTGCATGGTTGCGCCCATTGCACTCAATAACAAAAGAACCGTCAAGGCAATTCAAGGCCAGATAGTTCATAATGCTGTCAATGGCCTGCTCGGTGGCAGATTGTGCACACAAGCCCATTGGGCAGAGCAGTAATAGATATAAAACAAAGTGCTTCATATAGCGTCTTATTGATTTTCAAATTCGTTAATCATGGCTGTCAATTCACAATCCATAGCGGCCATTTCGCAGTCAATACACACATCGGCTTCGGCCTCTGCAAGGGGAACATCCTCTACGCTTGCAACGACATTTGTCTTAGTCTTGGGCGTTGGTTTCTTTCTTTGAGTGGGACGCAGATTCACCTCTGCTATTTTAGGCTGTTCTTTTTCTGGTTCTGCTTCTGGCTCCACAGGCTTGGGGACTTCTACTTTTGCTACAACATTCGATGGTTCTTCCTTCTCTTCTGGAATCATCGTTTCCACAAGAAAGAAGATGCATGCAATAGCGGCGGCTGCACTCATAGCACGAAGAATCCATAACTGCACTGCTTTGACCCTTGGGGCAGAGACCTTCTCCATTGTAGAAATCCGCTCCATCACCCGGTCCTCTATCTCCTTGGGGAGTTCAATCATAGGGCGTCGTTCCTTCCTTCGGTGCATGAGCTGACGGAGTGCATCGTCTTTGGGTTTTATGTAATTTGATGTTTTCATCTGTTCTTTTGTAATTCTTTTCTCAGTCTGTTTCTGATTCGTCGCAGTCGGCTTGCCAGTATGCTGGCCTCGCTGTCGAGTATGTAGGCTATCTCTTTCAGAGGCATATCGTCTTCGTAGTAGAGCCGTAGGAGCATCTGGTCGTACTCTGGCAACAGGTCGATGGCTTTGTCAAGTCTCTGCATCTGCTCTTCTGTAATGTCAGCCAGCCAATCGTCTGTATCAGCCTCTTCGTCATATTTCAACAGCCTTTCGTCTTCGTCCCATGAAAGCGTGGGAAGCCGTCGTCGCTTCATTCGTCGAATAGCCTCATGGTATGCTATGCGGTGGAGCCAGGTAGCAAACGATGCCTTGCTATCATCATACTGACGGAGTGAACGGAATGCATTGATAAAAGTTTCTTGCACAATGTCCTCTGCTTCTTCACGACTGCCTATGACACTCTCAATGAAGGCAAGCAATGTGCCTCCATGACGGCGCATCAGGTGGCGGAACTCTTTAGTCTCGCCAGCCAGTATTTGCGCTATGATTGTTGCGTCGTCGGTCTTCATTGTCAGGGCGTTCTACCTACATATAGTCACAAAAGTAAGAAATATGTCGCACCGAGCATACTTTTTTATCTTTCGTCCGACATTTCCCTTTTATATTCTCTCACCGACTTGCCGCCCATGAAGCGATAAACGAGGGTGAATTGAAGGGCACCACGGTTGTTGCTCTCCCACGAATTGAAATAGTTGGTGCTCTGGATGGCCGGCGACACGACGGTAGTCTTGCTGATGCCATCGCCCCACTTGAGAGGAGAAATCGCCAAGAAACTGAGACTGAGACGGTCGTGGAAAAAAGTCTTGTCGATGGAGATATAGAGCAAATCATCTTTGTCGTTGATTGAATAAGTCTGTGGAGTAACCATCTTATTGTGGTTCATCTCGTAGGCCATAAAGGCTGTCAGGTGATACTTGCGGTTGTAGTATTGCAGCGAGGTCTTAAAGCGTAACTCATGGCCATGCTGGCTGAAATCCCCATACTTGGCACTGGGCATGGCAGCCAGCGCGTCAGCTTTATAGACGAAGTCCTTGGCGAAACGCTTGGTGAACGACACACTGACCCACGGCGAGAGGTAACGCGAGTTGACGTATGTGCTGGCAACGTAGTCACCATCCACACCACTGGGCAGACTTCCGTGCCGCAGTTCGCTGATGGCAGTAATGGTGTTGGGCGCGTAGGTCACACCTGCCTGAGCATTGAAGCACCACCAGGCATCGAACCATACCTTCCACTGATGGCTGACGCTGGGGCGCAAAAACGGATTGCCACCGCTCCATGTAAGCGAGTCGGTGAAGTAACCGTAGGCCGATGTCTGGTTTTGGTTGGGATGACCGATGCCGTAGTCGTAGTTAAAGCGTATCCAGTTTTTCTCTGTCAGTTTGTGCCAATACATTGCGCTGATTGACCACACCAACTGGTTATCTCCGATGCCGTTACTCCATACATGTACCTGTTCTATCCTGCCGCCAACAGATGCCATGTTGTGTCCAATGCTGTCGAGCCGCCCCCAGAGGTTAAACCATCCATTGTTGCGAAGAAATCCGTTATTGTTAAGTTGTTGCTGACTATCGAAGTCCTTGCGTTCGTAATCTTTCCATGTGTTGTGATAGCCAAATTGTAGTTGCAGACGGTTGTCATACCAACTGCGCCTTGCTCCAGATCGGAAGCGGGTATAGTGCATGTGGTCGTTATAGTGGTTGAGCAGAGTAAAGGTCGAGCCACGCTGAAAGGTATTATCGGGCGTGTTTCGATTATACACATAGTTGATGTCTGCTTCATAACTCCATGCTCCTGACCGTCCCCGATAGAACAGGGCAGTGCTATGGTTGTGGTTATAGGTATTGTTGATGCTATGCACGTCCAATGTATCAATAGTACCAATATTCATGTGTCGCTGCTCCAACAGATAGTTTAGCTGGTTCTCGTCCCGGTTGTAGTCATATACGTAAGCCCACGACAAGGAGTGGTTCTTATTGAGCTGATAGTCCACTGAAAGATTCACTTGATAGTCCACATTGTCTAACAGTTTCTCGTTCGTCTCGTCATTGTGCAGTACTCGCTCCGTCAGCTCTTGCATGGGGTAAGTGCGTTCATACCACTCCTGAAGTACATTCTTGTTATCAGACATTCTCGTCACGTTGGCAACAAAATTCCATTTGTTTCTCGTGTAAGTGAAAGCACCACTATTGACAAACCAAAGGAACTTGCCTGCATTCGGTCCGGCAGGCATTAGTCTTGTACTGGCACGCAGATAGCCCTCATAGCCTTCATAGTTTTTCTTTGTCACCAGATTGATGAGTGCATCATATCCCTCGTATTTCCCTTTCGGTTGATCAATGATTTCAACTTTCTCAAACCTTACATGATGTAGGTTCATCACGTAGCTGTAACCTTTCTCCAGACTATCCACCAGCACAATGATGTTTCGCTTTCCGTTATACTCCACGCTGTTATCCACCGCATTCCAAGTCAGGCCTCGAATGTTCCCCAGCATCTGTGCCGTGTTCCGTGCCCCACGTCGCATTTCCTTCGTAATAAATGCCGTGGTCCTGTCACCCTCCGTGCGAATGCTCGAAGCCACCACGCTCACCTCTTTTAGCGACTCGTTCCATACCACAGAATCACTTTGTACCTTCAACGTATCCATCTCCTGCGCCCGAGTTGTCAATGACATTGTTGTCAACAGGGCCACAAGTTTAAATCTAATAATCTTTCTCATGTCAGTAAAATGTTTGATGTTTCTACTGACATATAGTTCATGTTCTCAAAAATATGTCGCCGAAAAAGAAATAATGCTCCTTTAAGAATGTTCCCAGCAGGCTCATCCACTTTTCCCAACGAAGAACCTCTCCAAATCAAATAAAAAGTTCATCTAATGTCACTTCATTGTTTACAATGCTCTTGTGCATTCCGTCTGCCACACCGAATGTTGTAACAAACGTATTCACCAGTGCTTTTGTACATTTCGTGGCCTCACGGAAGATTGTCATCCGTTGGCGCAGTTTCTTTTCGTATATATCCTTTAGCTCATAAGGACCGACGCTGAACTTCATCTCGCAAAGATGCACCATGCGGTCTGCACGGTCGATGATAAGGTCAATCTGTGCGCCTTCCCTCTTGGCCGGGTCTTGATTGGCCTTGTCAGCCAATTGCCGCCAGGAGGAAACACTGGTTGCCATTCCGGAGATACCAAGCGCCCTCTTTATCTGCCCTACGTGGCAGAGGCAAAGCAGTTCGAACGCCCTGCCCATCCAGGCTTCTACGCTGTGCGACTGAAAATTATGGCTCCACCACTGTTCATCCCCCGACATATCTTCGGCAAGGAACTTATAATAAAATAAGGTGTAAAAGTCAACCAGCCTGTAAATGGCATCAGTTGACTTGTTGGGGAAACGAGCCATTTTGGCGATGAAGTCGCAGCGTTCCAGATTACGCAGTACAGCAGTGAGATTGCGCCCCTCTATTTTCAGAGCTTTCATCAAATCGTTTCGGGTCATACCTTCTTTCTGTTGACTGAGAGTTTTTACCACAGAGATATACTGGTCGGCATGTTTGAAAAGTGCTGTATATAGTTCCTCAAACTCTATGCGGAGTGGGGCATTCGGGACAAAGCACAGCCTGTCAACATTTTGGACAAGACTCTGATTCGTCTTCAGCAGACTAAGGTAGAAAGGAACCCCGCCAAAGAGCATGTAACACTGTGCTATCTGGTATCGATCCCATTTGCAGTGATGAGAGCGCAGGTATTCTTCCGTCTCTTTAAGGTTGAAGGGCCGTAGATAGATGTTTGCAGTGATGCGAGCATGAAGCCCACCTTGGTTTTCAATCAGTTTGTCAACCATCCATGATGTTGCCGAACCAGACCCCACAAAGACAATATCGTTCCGACGGTTTGCCCACCCGTTCCAGAAATTCTCCAAGGCTTCAACAAAGTCTGACTTTTGTGTATCTATCCAAGGCATTTCGTCGAAAAACACTACTTTCTTCCTGTTGGCTGGAAGATTGCCAAGATGTTCCTCCAGCGCATCAAAGGCATCAAACCAGTCGGCATACTTTGGTACAGTCTTTAAACCTGCATACTGTTTCATGGCTTTCCCAAAGTTACGTAGTTGAACTCTTTGCGTGGAACGATGCGAGCCCACGAAACTGAAATCATAATTCATCTTGAAGTACTGATCTATGAGGAAGGTCTTTCCCACGCGCCTTCTTCCATAAACGATAACAAATTCCGAACGGTCTGACTCCATGCAGTCCCGTAGCATAGAGCACTCTCGGTCTCTCGCAATAAGCTTCTGTTCCATATTAATGATCTTTTATTTGCCGGCAAAGGTACAAACAATTATTGAGAAAGAATTATTATTTGGCATATTTTTGCCCCAAAACACGGAAATTATCTTGCTTATGGGGCAAAATAGAGCTAAAAAGTGAAGTCTGGGGGTAATATATCGATGAAGGCAGATGCTGATATGGTTATGACTGCAAGCAGCCGGGAGAGGCTAATGTATATAAGGTGCTCATGTACTCCACCGAGGTGGAGAGCATCACGGGCAACGAGGGTGCAGTCATCAACGTGACTCTGGAGGCAGCGGAGAACATGGAGGCTGGTGAGTACGAGGTGAGCCTCTCCAGCATCAACCTGACGACCACGGCGGAGAAGAAAATCTCGCCAGCCGATGTGACCTGTGTGCTGACCGTGCGCAACAGCATCCCGGGTGATGCCAACGGTGACGGTGTCATCGACGTGACGGACATTGTGGGCATCGCCAACGGCATTCTGGGCCATGCGAGCGAGTCGTTCGACGCGGTGGCAGCCGACGTGAACGGTGACGGCAGCGTGGACGTGACGGACATCGTGGTGGTGGCGAACATCATCCTGCACGACGGGGGCGCGAATGCCGCCAATGTGCGTGGGACGATGATGCAGGTGCTGGATCCGCAATGAAATCGTTTGGGAACGGAAAAGACAAGAAAAATAAAAAAAACATGTGCCTGCGGCAAACAGAGATAAAAAAACATGTGCCTGCGGCACGATTTAACGAATTCAACGGATTTGGATCCTGCGGCTCGATTAGACAAGATTCAATCAGAAAAATCTGAAAAATCCGTTTAATCGCCCCGAAGGGGCATGTTGGAAAAAGAAGACATTGATAAAACCAAGTAATATGAAGAAGATTATCATTTTATTGGCAGTGCTGACCGCATGGTGCGGCCGTGCTGCGGCAGAAGGCCTCTCGGTGCAGAGCATCACCATCCCCAAGGGAGGGGAGGCCACGCTGGAGATTGCGCTGGAGAACCCCACGACGGAGTTCGCCGCATTCCAGTTCAATGTGGAGCTGGCAAGCGGCATCACGGTCGCCCTCAACGGGAAGGGCAAGCTGGACTACACGAAGGGTGAGCGTCTGAACGAGGACTTCACGCTGAGCATGTCACAGCCCGACACGGAGGTGAACACCTTCCGTGTGCTGGGCTACTACACGGAAACGCAGGCGATACCCGGAACGGGCGGGGCGGTCATTCAGATCACCCTCAAGGCCGATGCCGCGCTGGAGGAAGGTGAGGAGCTTGACTGCAAGCTCTCTGCCATCAACCTGACGGAGCCTGACGAGACGAAGCACACGCCGGCGGACATCCCCTTCACCGTCACCATCGGCGCACCTGCCGACACACGCGTGGTGCTGGACGAGACTTCCACCACAGCGCCCGCTGCTGCCACAGGTGTGGATGTGCGCGTGAAGCGCACCATCAAGGCAAACGAGTGGGGAACGCTCTGCCTGCCGTTCGCCATGACAGCGGCGCAGGTGAAGGCGGCGTTTGGCGAGGATGTGCAGTTGTTGGACTTCGCGGGCTATGACGTGACGGAAGATGGAGATGACATCGTGGGCATTGAGGTGAGTTTTGCCCCTCTCAGTGCGATAGAGGCCAATCATCCCTGCCTGATCAAGGTGAGCAGTCCCGTCAGCGAGTTCACGGTGGACGGCGTGGATATAGACCCTGAGGACGAGCCGGTGGTGGCGACGGTGAAGCGCACGAGAAAGGCGTGGAGCGAACTGATCGGCACGTATGTGGCCCAGACGGAGGTGCCGGAGAAGACGCTGTTTCTGAGTGGCGGCGATTTCTGGTATTCGACTGGGAACACGAAGATGAAGGCGTTCCGTGCCTACTTCGACTTTTTTGACGTGCTGACGGAGGTGGACGAGAGCTACGCCAACATCCGTTTCTGCATCGGGGGTGAAACCACGGGGATAAAAGCCACGAATTTCACGAAAGAGGATGGCTGTTGGTACACGCTGGACGGGCGCAGGCTCAGCGGCAAGCCTGCGGAGAAGGGTGTGTACATCTTCAACAGCAAGAAGGTTTCAATACGCTAAGGAGAGAACTGAGAAAAATAGAAAAAACAGACAAGACAATGAAAAAGAAAAGATATGTGGCTCCCCTGGTGGAGCGCTTTGAGATGGAAAGTGAATTGCCAGTGTGTGTCAGTCCAGGTGTGACGGGAGCTGGCATGGGTTATGGCGGTGTGGATAAGGAGGGAGAGAAAGACCCTGGTGCCCAGCAGCGTATCATTGAGGATATGGAGGCTGGCGGCAGCGAAGACTTGTGGTGAGGACGAGTACAATTAGATGTTTATTTGATAAGGCCCGGCGATGCGCATAAGCGTAGCACCGGGCTTTTTTTTGTCCTTCCTATCTGAGAAGGTCGAAGAAAAAACAAAGAATTGGGCTTTTTTTGAAGTTTTTGGCGCATGAGGCGTTGTAAATCGGGATTTTTATGTATTTTTGCACCCACAATAAATCTAAGAGAAAAATGAAACTACGCTTTGAAATAGAATATCGCACCCTCTGGGGCGAGGAGTTGCGTCTGCAACTGTGGATGGTCGGAAAGAACAATCGGAAGACGGCTGTGGATGAATATCGGTTGCAGACGGAGGACGGTGTGATGTGGAAGGGAGAGATGGAACTGGACGTGCTGCAGCCTCCTAAGGGCGATGTGGTGGCTTTGGAATATCAATATGCCATGTGGCGCGATGGGGTACTGGTGTGGACTGAATGGGAAGTGGCACCTCACCGGGTGGTACTGGACGGCATCACGAACCAATATGTGCTGAGCGACAAGTGGCGTCCCATCCCGGAGGATCTGCCGCTGTTCTCGTCGGCTTATACGGAGTGTGTGGGTGCGCAAGCCGATGACAATGCAGCCATCGACACGCTCTATTCATCGACGCTGCAGCTGCGCGTGGTGGAACCCCGACTGAAGAAAGGCGAATGGCTGGCTGTGTGTGGCAGCACCCCGCAGTTGGGCGACTGGAACCGTGCCAAACGAATGGCGCTCATCAACCTGCAGGAGTGGGCATTGAACATCGATGCGGACATGCTCTTTGACGAGGCTGAATATAAATATGTGGTGGTGGATAGTGAGAACCGCATCCTGCGATGGGAAAACGGACAGAACCGACGCATACGCTGCCCGAAACTGAACCCAAGGGAGATATGGATTAAGACGGACAATCAGGTGATGCTGAGCGGTGACAGCTGGAAAGTGGCGGGTGTGGTCATTCCGGTGTTCTCCCTGCGCTCGACAAGAAGTTACGGCGTGGGCGACTTTGGCGACCTGAAGCTGCTCATTCAGTGGGCAGTGCAAACGAAGATGCATGCCATTCAGATACTGCCCATCAACGACACGACGACGATGGGTTCCTGGCAAGACTCCTACCCCTACAACGCCATCTCGGTGTTCGCGCTGCATCCGCTCTACTGCGACCTGAACGCGTTGCCACAGTTGGAAGACCGCATGGCGATGGAGAAGTTCATGATGAAGCAGCAGAAGATGAATTCGATGAAGGAGATGGACTACGAGAAGGTCATCTCCGTGAAGATGGACTATCTGCGAAGGGTGTATGCACAGGAGGGAAAGGAAATACTGGAAAGCGAAGGTTTCAAGGCGTTCTTTGAGGGAAACAAGGACTGGCTGATACCCTATGCAGCCTTCTCTTATCTGAGAGATTTGTACCAGACGGCAGAGTTTGCCCGATGGCCCAAATACAGCACCTACAACAAAAAGGACATTGAGCAGCTGGTGGCAAAAGGCGGTGAGGCCTACGAGGGTGTCGCCTTCTTCTATTATGTACAGTACCAGCTGCATCTGCAACTGAAAGACGTGAGGGATGCGGCTCGCAAGGAGGGCATCATCATCAAGGGAGACATTCCGATTGGCATTTCACGGACGAGTGTGGAAGCGTGGTCGGAACCGCATTTGTTCAACCTCGACGGACAGGCTGGCGCACCACCCGATGACTTCTCGAAGAACGGTCAGAACTGGGGATTCCCCACCTACAACTGGGAGGCTATGGCGCAAGACGGCTATCGCTGGTGGATTCGCCGATTCCAGAATATGGCGGAATACTTTGACGCTTACCGCATCGACCACGTGCTGGGTTTCTTCCGCATTTGGGACATCCCACTACATTCGGTTCACGGTCTCTTGGGACAGTTCTCACCTTCGCTGCCGATGACGGTGGAGGAAATCGAGAGTTACGGAATGCGCTTCAACCCTGAACTCATGACTCGCCCTTACATTGCCGACTGGACGCTGGAACGCATCTTCGGCTATCGTGCCGACTTGGTGAAGAGCATCTATCTGCAACCGCGCACCGACGGACGCTATGACCTGAAGGATGAGTATGCCAGCCAACGCAAGATTGAGGCTGCTTTTGCCGGCAAGACTGACGAGGACAGTATTCAACTGAGGGATGGGCTGTACGATTTGGCTTCGTGTGTGCTCTTCGTCCCTGACAGAAGGCGTCCCGACATGTACCACCCACGCATCGCGGCTCAGAAGGACTTCATCTACCAGTCGCTGCTGCAACACGAGCGGGAGGCTTTTGACCGCTTGTACAATGACTACTACTACAAACGCCACAACAAGTTCTGGTATGACGAAGCCATGCGAAAACTTCCTGCGCTGACTCAATGCACACGCATGCTGGTGTGTGCCGAAGACCTCGGCATGGTGCCAGAAAGTGTGGGATGGGTGATGAACGACCTGAGGATTCTGTCGCTGGAAATTCAGACCATGCCCAAGTCACCCTACCTGCAGTTTGGCCACTTATGGGAGAACCCATACCGCTCTGTCGCCACGATTTCCACCCACGACATGCCACCACTCCGAATGTGGTGGGACGAGAACTCGGAACGTGCTCAGCAGTTTTACAACAATGCGCTCTACAAGGACGGAACGGCTCCCCACCCCGCTCCTGGATGGTTGTGCGAAGAGATTGTGTCGGCTCATCTGTTCTGTCCGTCGGCTCTGACCTTGCTGTCTTTGCAGGACTGGCTGTCGATGGATGAAACCTTGCGTCTGCCTGACCCCAATGGGGAGAGGATCAACATTCCAGCCAGACCGAGACACTATTGGCGATGGAGAATGCACCTAACCATCGAACAACTGATTTATGCAACGCAGTATAACACCAGAGTGAGAGAGATGATTGAAAATTCGGGCAGAGGATGAGGAACGGAACCATGGCAAAGAAGAAGAAAAAATATAGTCAGTGGAAATTCCTCATTGCCTTCACGGTGACGATGGGACTGTTTGCTGGGGTGCGCCACGTGTTTGGCATCGAGGTGCCGCTACACGTGGAGAAGTCTGCAACGACAGAGCTGATGGCTCATGCGGAGAATAGCGGCAAGGAGGATGAAACGGCCGATATGGAAGAGGTGCTGGCAATGGAGCAGCCTTTCAGTGCCAATCTGGTCACAGAAGAAGGCCTCGATGAGGAGGATGAAGAAATTGAAGAAGAGGAGATGGAGGAGACGAAAGATGAAGTGGATGAAGAGGGAACTATGAACAAGGAGGGTAATGACAGTCTGTCTGACAGCGAGATGACAGACTCGATGCCACGGGGCAAGCATCGCATTCGGGGCGTGTGGAGTTACTCTGACTGTTTTCCTGACATTCAGGATGTGCAGATTGTGGCAGCACAGAAGCATGGTATCAGTCCTGTAAGAAACCGAGCTGAGGCCGAAGTGCTGGTGCGGCAGCATCAGCTGGTGAACATCAGCCACTCCCCGTTCTATTCCATCGACAAACTAACCCACTCCATCCCTTATCTGGTGCCAAGAGCACAGCACTTGCTGAACACCATCTGCTTGAACTTCATCGATTCGTGTCAGGTGAAAGGTCTGCCTCTTCACATGCCGATTGTAACTTCCGTGTTGCGCACGACTGACGATGTGTCGAACCTGCAACGCGGTAACAAGAATGCCACCACAAACTCATGCCACTGCTATGGAACGACGGTGGATATTGCCTACAACAAGTTTATGCCCATCACTGGCACCTATGAGTCGAATGCCGCTCTACTCCGATGGAACGAGCCCATGAAGCAGGTGCTGTCTGAAGTGCTGAACGACCTGAGGAGACAAGGGAAATGCTATGTGAAGTATGAACGGAAACAGGGCTGTTTCCATCTCACTTGCAGGTAAGAAGTCTGCGGGCAATCTTCTCTACCACATCGGCGTTGACGGCATTGCCTAATGCCTTGAACTTCTGCACACGCGAAAGGGTGCTAAAGTTTAGTTCCTGCATAGACTGGATGCGGGCTGCTTCGCTGTGGGAGATGTAGCGTCCCCAGCGGAAGTCTTCGGGCGTGTAAGGCTTTCCGTGCTTGTCCAGCGCACCCTGAGGCGGATAAGGTATAAAAGGAAGAATGGGTGTGGCAGTGGTGCAGAGCGTGATGGTGGGGATGTAGTTCATCGAGCGGATGCGTATGCCCGACGGACGCAACTGGATGACATGATGCTTGAAGTCCCAATCTTGGTTCGTGCTCCACTCAAGCATACGCTGGGTGCGAGGATATCGCCGAATCTTTTTCAGCCAAGGGTCTATCCAGTCCTTGTGCCGCTGGTACATCTCGCGGTTCTGACGAATAAGTATCTTCTTGAATTCGGGATAAGTGTCCTCGTACTTCGTCTTCCGCATATAGAAAGGAAGACCAGCTATCAGCTCCTCGCGCGTTTCACCTTCGAGCACCTGACCATAAGAGCCGTGACGCCCACGCAACTGCTCCAGCGGCTGGAAAGCGGGAGGGGTTTCCTCAAAGTCATAGTCGGCTCCAAACTCCATCGTGAAGATACAATGGGAAGGCATATAGCCATCCCGCTTGGTCACATTATAGACAAACTCCTGCCAAGCGTCGAAAACGGGATGAAGTCCACGCCGCACGGCCTGCACATGGTCATTGTCGGCAAAATCCACAATGCTGCGGACATCGCTGGGAGCATGATGGTCGGTGCGATAGAAATGGAACTTGTGCAGCCCACTGACTCCTTGCTCGTTGCGCAACATCCCGACGATGTAGAATCGGGGGCGATGCTGAGGAACGCCAAATTCGTGAGGAGAATAGATATGTGCGCGAATGTCATAGCCGAGTGCATCAAGTTTTTGCCGAATGGTTTTCCAGGTGCGCCCTCCGTCATGTCCTGGCAAGGCGGATACATTCTCCAGAAAGATGTACTTCGGGTGATGCTCATTCAGAACACGGCAGATTTCATCGAAAAGGTTGCCACGCCCCAGTTCATCGTCAAATCCCTGTTTCTTTCCCGAAAATGAAAAGGGTTGACAAGGGAAACCAGCACAAAGCACCTCGTGAGGTGGAATGTCGGCAGACGAGATTTTGGTGATGTCACCGTGAATAGGAACATTGGGAAAGTTGATTTGATACAGTTCCTGCAACTTCGGCTGTATCTCGGATGCGAAGACACATTCATGTCCCAAACGAGAAAGGGCGAGATGGAATCCCCCAAGACCTGCAAATAAATCGATGAATTTCATTTTCTTGATACAATCATTAGTCCGACGAAGGTTAATAAACCGTTGAACATTAACATCTCGTAGCCAAACTGATAACCGGTGAGCTGGCCGACGCTGTAACTGATGGCATAACAGATGAGAGGCGATGCAATAGCGATATAGGGCACACAGGACTCCCGGGGCTTACGCTTGGTGAACATACCAAAGGAGAACAGACCGAGGAGCGGACCATAGGTGTAAGACACCAAGGTATAAATCAAGTCCATCACGCTACCCGAACCTATCGCATTGAAAGCCAATGTGACCACAACAAAAGCGAGGAGCATGCCGAGGTGAACGCGCTTGCGCACCTTCTCGTCCTTTTCTTTTTCCAGAATATCGATGCAAAAACTGGTGGTCATGGCAGTCATGGCTGAGTCGGCAGAAGAGAAAGCGCTGGCAATGACACCCACAGTGAAGAAGATGAGACATGCGGTGCCTAACGTGCCATCAAGAACAATGCCTGCCAAAAGGTCATCGCCCTTATCGGGAAGTGGAAGTCCCTGCTGCTGATAGAGAAGGAGCAAGAGAACACCAAGAGCCAAGAAGAGGAAGTTGACAGGCACGAAAAGAAGTCCATAGGAGCACATGTCTTTCTGCGCCGAGCGGAGGTTCTTGCAGGTGAGGTTCTTCTGCATCATGTCCTGATCGAGTCCGGTCATGACAATCACAATAAAGACACCCGACAGGAATTGTTTCCAGAAGTTCTGCTTCGATGCAAAATCGTCAAACTCAAACATACGCGAATGGGGGTCGTTCCAGACGGCAGACATGGCTTGGAGGAAGTTCATGTCGAGCATACAGGCTACTCTCAAAAGAATAAGCACCAATGCCAACAAGAGGCACACTGTCTGGACGACATCTGTCCACACCAAAGTGCGGATGCCTCCCTTGCGAGTGTAGAGCCAAATCAGAATCAATGCTGCAAGAACTACTATGGGATAAGGAAGGGCGAAGGTGTCAGCAAGACACATCTGCAATATCCGGCAAACCACATAAAACTTTGCAGCTGCCCCCAATAGTTTACTGCCCACAAAGAAAGAGGAGCCAGTCTTGTAGCTGGTTCTTCCGAAACGATAATCAAGGTATGTGTAAATGGAGGTGAGGTTGTAGCGGTAGTAAAGAGGCAGAAGCACAAAAGAAACGACGACATATCCCAGCACGAATCCGAAACACATCTGCATGTAGGTCATGTCTATGCCCATCACCCACCCAGGCACTCCGATGAATGTCAATCCAGAGATACTGGCACCCACCATGCCGAACGCCACGAGTGGCCAAGGGGACTGACGGTTGCCTGTAAAAAAAACAGCGTTGCCACCTCTCTTGCCAACGAGGTTGGAGAGAAGCAGCAACGCACAAAAGTATAATATAACGGTAATGAGAACCAGCATCAACTCACCTATGCTTGTACACTCATTCTTCTGATGTCGGCATCTGCTATCACAGAGAACTTGGAGCCAAACCCTACCTTACTCTCCAATCCAAGCTCAAGGCCCATGCCTTCTGCCAATTTCGAGGCCACATTCAAACCCAATCCTAAGCCAGGGATAAAGCCATTGTCTTTCCAGAAGAGTCCGAAGGCCACTCCTTGCTTTTCTTTAGGAATACCACAACCAGTATCTTCCACAAAGAACTCGGCTTTATCACTGTTCAGATGATAGGCCACACCGATGGCGATGACACCTTGCTCGGTAAACTTGATAGCATTGCTGACCATCTGGTTGAGAATATACTTCACACGTTCACGGTCATTATGAACGACGATGCCAGGCAACACGGCGAGTACATGCATCGTCACATTCTTAGGAACCAAATCTTGCCACTCATTCGCAACCTCTTTCACCAAATCTACTGCATCGAAGTCATTCTTCACATACTGAATGCGTCCACTCTCTATGCGCGAGAACATCAAAATGTTCTCTATCATGGCAGAGAGACTGGTGTTGTTGGCCTTGATAATCTTGGCATACTCGTCCATCTCTTCCTGAGTGAAAGAATCGGCAGGCATGCTCACCATCACATCGCTGAATCCAACCACCGCATTCAGTGGAGTGCGAATCTCATGGCTGATGGTGGTGAGGAAATCCTCCTTCTGTCTTGCTTCTTCAGCCAAATTCATGGCCTTGCGGAGGTCTTCCTCATATTTTTTCGTTTCATCAATGTTGATGAGGATACCCTCCACATTCTTACGTCCTGTCTTATTGTCATAAATCACGACGAAACGCAATTGCCACCATCTGTAATTGCCATCACGCTCCACATCGCAATAGATTTCATAACTGTGAGAACCAGCGATGTCGATAGCTTGTCTGATGAGCGGAACCTCTGATGCATAGTCTGGATGCACATAACTAATGATTTCCTTCACCTTCGCCACACTACGTACATTGTGGCTATCGGCACCATGCAATGCCATGTTGCGGAGTTCGGCACGGCGTTTCACACCTTCCATCAGTTCTTGTGCCGTGCGTGTCTTCCATGCCACCAGCACGAGCAGGATAGCAAAGGCCGCCGCAAGAAACACCAAAGTGATGACCGTCCATGTACCATAAGTCAGCAAAGGCATCGTCACTTCTTGAGGTGCGCCCACGATGATGAAGCGATCCTTATAATCATCATAGTCCATGCCCAGTGCCTCCATCGCTTGGTAGTCCATGTAAAAATTCTTCTCATGGGTCATGCCGACAAATGTGGCCAAATCCGCCCCTTTCAAGATGTCAGATGCCACCTTTGCCAAGTCGTTAGCCACCGTCTTGTAACCAGCAAAATAGCCGCATAAGTATCTTCCGTCACCATCCGCGAAACCAGCCTTTACAGCAGTGAACTGCGGACGCCCAGTCTTGTTAGCGATGGAAGAACTGAAGATGTCCCTCTTCACCGCCACCGACGGATAGAGCCACGAATGAATGTAGATACGACGCAGATTGTCGTATCCATCCTCCATGTTGTAAAAATCTGAAGTGTTGCGCTCTGGAGACTCCGTCGAGTAAACCAACACCATCACACTGTCACGCCACTCATTATAAAATTGTTCATCACCCTTTACCTGAATGTGAAAATCGGAGTTGTCTATGTAAGGCGGACGTGCAATGGCAGCTTTCAGTTCCTTCCGAATGAGCGAATCTTGCTTGAAATAGTCCAGTTCTATCTCCACACAGTTTTTACCACTCAATTCAACAGCCAAATTGATATTGGTGCAATAGTCTATCGGGTCACTAATAACCACAATGTTGTTATGGCGACGAATATTCTCCCATTCAGGATGATGCACACCACCAAACACGACTGGCACACCGCTCAGTTCCTTGCTCATGCCCTTTTCCTGCCACTGCAGGTAATCGGCCGATGCACGGTCTCCTTCTATCAGAATCACATCGGGTGCCCACCCAGCGTTCTTCAGGGAATCCTGAATTTTAAGATGCTTCTCGTCAGTATTTTCAGTCGGATTCCCCAAGTCAAGATACACATGCTGCATATCCACATTGATGCCATTCAACGTGAAAGTTTCCATCAGGTGGTCATTAAAACTTCTATAAGATGAGAATTCTTTCTCATAACTATGAAACACCAGTACCTTAGCATGCTTTTGTTCGCCCTCCGAACGCGACAAGCACGAAGACGGAAGAATCAATCCTGCACACACCATCAGTCCCAAAACGAAACACTGCACATAGCGCGAGAGCCGGAAGAAGAACTTGCTGCCCTTCCCCAATTCACTCTCAACACCAATCGTTCCACCCTGCTTCTCCATGATGGTCTTGCTGATGTTCAATCCAAGACCCGTACCTCTATCCGTCTCGTTCACCTTCACGTACCGCTCAAACAACTTACTTTGCTTTTCGGGGGCTACACCTATACCCGTATCCCTCACATACACTTCAATCAGTTCTGGATTATCCTCCATATATTTCCAGCCTAGCGTCACGCTACCCTCAGCCGTAAACTTGAAGGCGTTGCTTAAGAAGTTGTTAACCACCTGCTTGGTACGCGTGATGTCAATGTTCAACTCTGAGTCAGGGTCGGACATTTCGAGGTTGAACTGCAAGTGAGTAGGCGCGATGATGTGGTTGGTGTTATAACACTCCTGCACCAGTTTCTTCACCGAGACAGGCTTCTGGATAATTTCCAAATCACCCGTCTCAATCTGTGCCTTCTGCATCACACTATCAATCATGTTTAGAATCATGTCCGTGTTCTGGTGGATGATTTCGCCATATTGCTCTCTCTCGCCCTCTTCAAATGTCATACCCGGAGTGGTCAACAAAGAAGAGAATCCTGTAACCGCACCCAGAGGGGTACGCAAATCGTGGCTGATGTTAGCCAAGAAATTCTCTTTCAGAGCCACCTCACTCGCCAGCAACTGTGCCTGCTCCAAGCGCTCCTCCGTTTCCTTCTTTTGGTCAATGTTCATCAAGAGACCATACAACTTACCCGTACGAGCAGTTTCTTCGTTTGCCGTATAAGTCACTTCAGCCCAGAACCAAGTCGTTCCACCATCAGGGCTTAAATGTAAGCGTATCACCTTCTTGCCTCGTTGTTCGCGGAAGTTCTTCAGGAACTCATACGAAGGCTTACTGTCCGGATGCACCATACCATCCAATTCTTCCTCCGTCACTCGGTTTGAAGGCAGTCCGAAATAATCTGAGAACTGCGAAGTCAACGTAAACACACCATCATAGTATTCCCAAAGCGTGTCCTTTGCATTTGAGAACATCAGGTCATGCACCTTCTCCTCGTATTGCAGTTCCTCCATCAGCTGGTTTTGCCCTCTCTGCTTCCAACGAATCATAAAGAACACTATCAGATAGATTACAAACGAGATGACCAAAACTATCACCGTAATCTCCACCACAAACATGACTGGATTCTCCAGATAGTAAGGTGCATTCACGATGTGAAATTTCGAACTGTAAGCATTGTAAGGCACATGTGGGAATGTCATCTTCACGGCTTTCCAGTCCAAGAAATAATCACTGGCATGCATGCCTAAAGTCAACGACTGGGGAGACTCACCGTTCATGATGCGCACGGCATAACGCACTTGATCCTCCACCTGCGTTTCCGTGCCCGTGAAGTAGCCACACATGAATTTCGGATCCTGCGGGTCACCAAACTGTTCTCGGATACAAGTAAATTGCGGCTTTCCGGCATGATCCATGAGGCTATTGCTGAAGATGTCACACTTCACCTGCAAGTGCCACAAGGTGGAAGCCTTCTGGTAGTAGCGTCCCGTCCTCTCCTTTCCGTCCTCATCCGTTTCTCCCTCGCTAATGTTCCTGTAGGGTTCAGCACACGAAACCATATTCACCACAGCCTGTCCAGGATACCTTTTCTCCAGATAGTTCGCATCCATATTCTTGACACGGAAGTCACTGTTGTTCACGAAACGTGCAGAGTCCTGCAATTCGTCCTCAAACTGTGCGCGCAAACGGTCATCCATTCCTCCATAGTCCAGTTCTATCACCACGCTCTGACTCCTTCCCATTCTCATCACTTCCTCTATGTTTCTGCCCAGGTCGATGCGCGCTTCAAACCCAGTCATCTTCGGGAACTTCTTCAGTGAATCCGTCAGCAGGGTGTTCACACCTGCAAAGACTATCGGCGTATTCAAGAGGATGGAGTCGGGATGTTCCTGCGTCAACAACCATTCAACGATGGGGTCATCGTTCAGGAGAATCACTTCCGGTTTCCACTTTTTGATTTGCTCTGCATACTTTGGCCAATCGAAGGCAGAAAACACTTCAGCTGGACGACGCACCATCGCAGCGTAGATATGATGAATCTCCACGTTGTTCATGCCGTTCTCGCGGAACGCCTTTTCCATACATGTCGAAAAGAGTTCCTTTTCTTCTCCGATGCTATCCCACGAGTGAATAACGACCACCGAATGAGAGGGTCCAGAGGACTTGAAACTTTTCACCTTACTGCACGAAACCAGTATTGCAAATAACAAACCCAGTAAAAGTATGATTTTAGGTAACTGATGTCTTTTCATGATGTTTTGATAGATTACCGTTGCAAATGTACAAAAAAGTTATATATCCATGCACTATTTTTACAAAAAAAACTAAAAAATACTCAATTCTTACCATCTTGAGGGGGTATCTGCAAGGGAAGATTATCACGATGCGCCTCAATATGCGGTGACATAATCTCCACACCTGCCCCGTGAAAATGGTCAAGAATGTTGGAGTGGAGAGCCGAATAGACTGTCGGCAGGGTTTTGGCCCTATCTGTATATCCATTGATTTCATACTCCACATAAAAGTCATCCAACGAGGTGACTCTCACGTATGGCTTGGGGTGCTTCTTAATGCCTTCAGTCGCCTCTGCCGCATCCAATAAGAGGCGTTCAATCTTCTTCCAGGGTTCGTCATAGCCAATCGTGATTTTCGTGTGAACAATCACTCCATATCGTTGAGCAGATGAAGAAAAGTTGGAGGTCTGCGAACTCATCATGTTTGAGTTCGGAATGGTGACTATCTCGTTCTTGCGGGTACGCACACGAGTGACCAGCATCGATTTCTCCACCACTTCACCCTCTGTGTCACCAAAGCGGATGTAGTCGCCAATACGGAACGGACGCATGTATGTCATCACCAGTCCTGACATCACATTTCCCACTATTGAAGTGGATCCCAGCGAAACGATGACACCAATGAAGACGGATACCCCTTGGAAAATCTCCGAATTAGAACTGGGCAGCAAGGGCCATATCATCACCAGCATGAAGGAATAGAAGAGCACCCTCAGAATGGAATAGGTCGGCATAGCCAAATCTGCATAAAATCCATTAATCTTCAGTTTACCAGAAGCAATCTCATTGGCAAAGAAGCGAATAACTTTGAGCAAATAACGAAAACAGATGATGATGACGATGATTTTGAAAAGGTCTGGCAGATAATTCACCACCGCAAAGAAGATATCTTTCATCGGACTCAACACATACCCCAAGATGGTGTAGGTAACAGTCTTGGTCTCTGGAAAGATTGAGAAGATCAGCGGAATGGAAACAAGCAATTGCAGCAACACCAGAACAAATCGGAACACATTCATCAGCACGATGATAGCCACGCCCACCCTATGAGTGTCGAACAGTGTGTAGTCTTTAATGCGGATGGGTTTGATATTGCGCAACAAGATGCGTGTCAGCCTCATTTTCCAACGATTGAAGAACAAGTGTGTCCCCATAATCAAGAGAATCTGCACCACAAGGATGAGCATCGCAAGTCCAAAAGAATTCATCTTCTGCTGGATGCCATAAGAGTCATGCAGTTCTTGCACCTTCTTGCGGATAATCTCGCTATAACGATTTGCCAGCTCCACACGATCTGTGTTGTTCCAAAGGGCATCGAGGTGAGTCACACTGAGAATGACCGTTTCGCCAGCCATCACATCAGTCGATTCCTCACTGTCAAACACATAGATGGAATCAGGAACAAACTTGAGGCTCTTCCCCACCTCCAAAATCTTCTTTTGAGCCGATTTCGTTCGGGCTTCGGGTTGTAGACCACCCTTACGAGCATAAATGACCAGCAATGTATCGCCCTCCACAATCAGCGGCGAGCCCTGCGTAACCTGACGCAAAGAGTCTATGCGCTGGCGTTTCTTCACTTCTCTCAGCGAGTCCTCACGGGTATTCTCACCTGTCTTCTCCAGCTGCTCCTGCATGACGATACTTTGTAGTTTCAGTTCCTGTATCTGGTGGCGCAATTCGCGGGTGATGGAATCATTAACCGCCATAACAGAGTCCATCTCCGACATACGAGACACACTAGACACATCTATTCCGCCTGACGCTTCAACCTCTTCATACTCTCTCTCCTGCGCGAATCCTGCCGAAACAAGTATCATGGCCACCCACAACATCAGGCAACGCAAATATATTTTTCTCATATAGGTTTGTGCTTTGAAAAGATTGTTTGTGCAAAGATAAAGAAGTTTTATAGAACAACAAAGAAAAAAGAAAAAGAAAAATGACCTGCAAGACAGAAAAACGTCACTTTTTCCATATCTTCTGCCGCATCAGCGTCTGAGCGATGCCTCTTGTCGCCAAATAAACCACAAACGCAACCCACAAACCGTGATTGCCCCACAATGGCACCAAAAGCACATAAAGCGCGAAGAACACCACCATGCCCGAAGCCATCGAAATGAGCATTCCTTTCGTTGCCGTCGCACCAATGTAGATGCCGTCCCAGATGAAGGCTGCCATACCACAGAGCGGAAAGAGGAGCGTCCAAGGCTGATAAACCTGCGAGGCTTCAATCACAGCGGCATCGTCTGTCAGCATCGACAGGAAAGGCCTTCCACCCAGCAGATAGGCCACGGTGAAGAGTGCCGCCACACCCCATCCCCACCGGAAGAGCCGACGGACTGTTTCATCATAGATGCCACGCATCCGTCCTCCAATCGCCTTTCCCACAAGTGCTTCTCCCGCAAAAGCAAAACCATCCATGATATAGCTATAGAGCGTGAACAGCTGCATCAGCATCGTGTTCACAGCCAACTCGACATCGCCTTGTTTAGCACCAGCCGCAATGAAGAAAAAGTGTACCAGAATCAAGCAGCAAGTGCGCAGAAAGATGTCCTTGTTCAGCATGAAAAACTTCTGCAACGATGCTTTCGTCAGCACCATTTTGAGCACTAAAAACTTTTTCAGTCTCAAATAATTATGTGTTATCAACCATAGAGTCACAGCAAGCCCCACATATTGGGCAATCACGGTACCCATCGCCACGCCCTCTATTCGCATCTCACACACAAACACCAGCACCAGACTCACCAAGATGTTAGCCACATTCTGCAAAATAGCCACAGCCATAGGTATCTTGGTGTTCTGCATGCCCACACACCAGCCCGTCAGCACAAACAACGACAACGCTGCCGGTGCGCCCCATATACATATATTAAAATAAGTACGCGTGTAAGTCGCCACCTCTTCCGAAGGGGTGATGATGGCGAGAGCCAATTCCCTCAAAGGCACCTGCACACACAGCATCGCTGCCGAAATGACACAAGCCACAAACAAGGCTCGCAGCAGGACACTGACCGTTTCAGTCAAGTTTCTTGCTCCATAGGCCTGCGCCGTCATGCCGCTCGTACCCATGCGCAGAAAGGCGAACATCCAGTAGATGATGTTGAACAGCATGCCGCCCACCGCAATGGCACCGATGTAGGCAGCCGAGCCTAAATGACCCGTGATGGCAACATCTACTAATCCCAGCAGAGGCACCGTGATGTTCGACACGATGCTTGGCAAGGCGAGAATAAGGATTTGTCTGTCGCGAATATTCATAAACTCTCAAGAAGCGTAGTCGAGGGGTACGAAGTGGCGTAGTCCTCGACTACGGCTGAACGTACCCCTCGACTACGGCATGACGGAGTCCTCGGGTACGCTTTTTCACACTATTCATGTTGGAGGTATTCAGCCAACATTTCGGCACACCGTTCTCCATCCACTCCGGCACTCACGATGCCTCCGGCATAGCCTGCACCCTCGCCACAGGGGAACAGCCCCTGCAGACGGATGTGCTGCAAGGTCTCACGGTCGCGGAGGATGCGCACAGGAGCCGAGGTGCGTGTCTCCACACCTATCATCACCGCTTCGTTGGTCAGGAAACCGTGGCATGCCTTGCCAAAGTTCCTGAAGCCCTGCTGCAGACGTTTCGAGACGAAGTCGGGCATCCAGAAGTGCATGGGGGTACTGATAAGTCCAGGAGTGTAAGACGATTGGGGCAGGTCATAACTACCCTTGCCGTTCACAAAATGCGCCATCCGCTGGGCGGGAGCCGTCTGCTTGCGGTTGCCCTGCATCCATGCGGTGTATTCGAACCGCTCCTGAAACTCCATCATGGCCAAGGCACCTCCCTTCACGTCCACATTTGGCACAGGGGGCAACTCCAGCAGCGAACGTTCATTCAAGTCCTCCACATGCAGTTCCACCACCATGCCCGAATTGCTCCACGGGCTATTGCGCTGCGAGTTGCTCATGCCATTCACCACGATTTGGTTCGGCCCACTCGCCGCTGGCACCACTGTTCCGCCCGGACACATGCAGAAGGAATACACCCCACGGCCATCCACCTGAGTGACAAACGAATACTCGGCTGCGGGCAGGTATTCGCCTCTGCCCTCACGGCGATGATACTGAATCTGGTCGATGAGTTCTGAGGGGTGTTCCAGACGCACTCCGACGGCAATGTCTTTGGCTTCTATCTCGATGCCCTGTGCATGGAGATAGCGATAGACATCCCTTGCACTGTGACCTGTGGCCAAAATGACGGGGCCGCTGAAAGTCTGCTCGCCACAACGGATGCCCACCACCTTGTCATCCTTGAGCAGAAGGGCTTCCATCTTGGTCTCGAAGTGTACCTCGCCTCCACAGCGGAGGATGGTGTTGCGCATGGCCTCGATGATGCCCGGCAACTTGTCTGTGCCAAGGTGGGGATGGGCATCGGCCAAGATGTTGGTGCTGGCTCCATGCTGGCAAAAAACGTTGAGGATTTTCTCCACATTGCCGCGTTTCTTGCTGCGCGTGTATAGTTTTCCGTCAGAGAAGGCTCCTGCACCACCCTCGCCGAAGGAGAAGTTTGATTCAGGATTGACCTGCTGGGTGCGAGAAATCTGTGCAATGTCTTTCCGACGTTCGTGCACGTTCTTTCCCCGTTCCACCACAACGGGCCGCACACCTAACTCGATGAGCCTCAACGCCGCAAACAAACCGCCGGGGCCGGCTCCCACCACAACGGCTCGTGGCTGACCTTCCACATTCGGATAATCAACACGCTCATAAGCATCATCTTCTGGCTGTTCGTTCACATACACCCGCACTTTCAAATTCACAAAGATGGTTCTTTGCCGTGCATCAACGCTCCTCTTCAGCACCCTCACCGCTGTCACCTCATGGGCTGACAAGCCTTTTTCTTCCTGCAAGTACTGCCTGATGCCCTGTTCGCTGGCTGCCTGTTGGGGCAGAACCCTTATCTGAAACTCTTGTGTCATAACGACTCTATCAGTATTTCAAGTAATAAACATTTCTCTCTCCATTTCCCCCGGGGATGAGGCAATCACACCTCACCCGCTGGGCTTTTTTCTGCTGACCCAACGTCTGCAACATCTGCTCTATCTGCGCATCAGTCAGTTTGGCTGGGTCGAACCAACGGCCCATGCCATCTTCGTTCTCCATCAGCATCGAGGTGGGATAGTTCATCACCACCTCGCTGGTCTTCTTCTTGAACACGCACTTCATCTCTTTCACATCCGTCATGTCGTAGTCGTGTACCAAGACGACCTTGTACGACTCGGGCGACACGACCATGCCATCGGCCAACACGCCCACGTCGAGCCACTCTTCGCCCCACTCTTCGTCTGAACCGACGTCTATCACCAATCCCTTATATCGTCCTTCGGTCTTCACGATGGTCGGGCTTAACTTTTTCTCATTGGGTGCCTTAACCATGTCTGCCGTGAGAGGTTGAAAAGACACAACCTCTGCATCCGACTTCCGAAGGTAGCCTTCCTCCAGTTCTGAACTGTATGGCTGATGGATAAACACTTTCCAGAAGTTGCCCTCTTCGCCCAGCAAGGGCAGGACATTCCCTTCATACTCCATCGACCTTTCTGCCGAATACTTCTTGGGGACTTTCTTGTCTGACCAAGTCTCATCGACCTGTACTGTGCCGTATTCCTCTTCCTCGCCCATCCAATCGACACGCCACGGGCTGTCTTCGCGAGCATACTTGAACACGTCTGCCCCTTCTTCATTCGTCACACGAACGAACTGCTCTATCTTGGGTACGTTCACGCCCAACACATTGTTGGCGCTGCTTGTCTGCTCGCCACTTTGGGCATAACTCTCGCTATTGCACAACATCAGGAATGCCAACACTCCCAACACCAATCCAACTTTTTTCTTCATACATTCTTATTTTTAAGTTTTTTTGCAAAGTAACAACATTTTCCCGACTTTGTCAAAAGTTTTTGTTTTTCTTTCTCCACAAATTTCGTGCATTGGGAAAAAATATGTACTTTTGCATTCAAGAAGGTGAAACTTCTGATTCTTGAATATAATAACTTCTAAAAAAAATTGATAATGAACAACACTTGGAAAGGATGGGCATTGGGCTTCTGCGTGGCTTTGCTGCCCATGACGGCGACGGCACAGACGGAGTCGGAACAGACTGGTTCGAAGAAAACGAACCTGATAGGAACGGTTAAGAAGTTGGCGGAAAGGACGATGGTGCATGGTGTGGATACCAACTACATCAAGACTCCCAAGTGGCCCTGGCGAATCAGCCTGAGAAGCCGCGTGGCTCAGACGGACCTGAAGATGCACTCTGTCATCCCTGCTAACGACATCTACGATGGCGAATTTACTCCCGACTTGCTCGGTGTGGGCGACTTGGCTACCGACCCTCGTTTCATCACCAAGGTTTCGACTTCGCTGGGTGTGAAGGTGGGCTACAAGGGCTTGAGTGCCAGTTACTCCTTCCCCATTGGAGGCGACAAAGGACAGAACCTGACGCTGCAGGGTGCAGGCAGTTGGTATAGTGTGAACCTGCGATGGCGCAAGTTTAAGACAAGTGTGGCTGACACTCACTTTTCTGGACAGATGCAAGAGAGGGAACTGCTCGGCTACGACCCTGCCACCGAGGAGGCTACTTGGAGCGACTGGGGCGAGCCGCAGTCTTTGTCTGAATCGGAAAAGGTGAACATCAACTCGCCCATCACCATCAAGACCCTCATGTTCGATGGCTTCTACATCTTCAACCGCAAGCGATTCTCCTATGCGGCTGCCTACAACCAAAAGACCATACAGGTGCGCTCGGCTGGTTCTCCTATCGCCGGACTGATGGGCTATTATGCCGACTTCAAGTATAACAACCAACTCAACGCCGACATGATTTATCTGATGAATGGTGTGGGCCGTCTGCGTCAGTATCAGTTGAGCATCGGGGCGGGCTATGCCTACAACTTCGTACCAGCCAAGGGATGGCTCATCAGTGCCATGGCCATGCCGATGGTCACACTGGTCAACCGCACTCGCGTCAACAAATATGAGAGCAATGCGAAAGATGTGGCCTATAGCCACTACATGGACGGAGTGGAAATTGACGAAGAGGGTAACGTGTCCTATAACGAAGAGGCTGCAAATGTGGACTATTCGAACGAGTATGTGATGACAAGCAAGGGGGTACAGTCGAACAATAACCGCATAGCCCTCAACTTCGACGTCCGCCTCTCCATCACCTACAACTGGGACCGCTATTTCATCAATGCCAACGGACAGTTCAACAACTTCCACTATCGCCACGGCTCCACACACGGACGCCTGAACGACTGGTATATCAACGCCTCTGTGGGCATGAGACTGTAGCCGCCAACTGTCATCTTTTAACTGTCAATTCATGGAAAACTATATCGTCTCGGCACGCAAATACCGCCCCATGACTTTCGACACGGTGGTGGGGCAAGAAGCGCTGACGGTGACGCTGAAGAACGCCATCCAAAGCGGCAGAGTGGCTCATGCCTATCTGTTCTGCGGACCGCGTGGTGTGGGCAAAACCACCTGTGCACGAATCTTCGCCAAAACCATCAACTGCCTCAATCCGCAACCCAACGGCGAGGCATGTGGCGAGTGTGAATCGTGTAAAGCGTTCAACGAACAGCGGTCATACAACATCCACGAACTGGATGCCGCCTCGAACAACTCGGTGGAGGACATTCGCCAACTGATTGAGCAAGTGCGTATTCCTCCCCAGATAGGCAAGTATAAGGTGTTCATCATCGATGAGGTACACATGCTCTCGCAGGCTGCCTTCAACGCTTTTCTGAAGACACTCGAAGAGCCGCCCCATCACGCCATCTTCATTCTCGCCACCACCGAGAAGCACAAGATTCTGCCCACCATCATGAGCCGCTGTCAAATTTATGACTTCAAGCGCATGGGAGTGGACGACATCGTGGGGCATCTGAAGCATGTGGCAGAACAAGAAGGCATCACTGTGGAAGACGCAGCCCTCAACATCATCGCACAAAAGGCCGACGGAGGCATGCGCGACGCACTGAGCATCTTCGACCAAGTGGCGTCTTTCTGCGAAAACAACATCACCTATCAGCGCACCATCGAGAATCTGAACGTGCTCGACTATGACTACTACTTCCGATTGACCGACTACTTCCTCGAAGGGAAAATCACAGAGTGTATGCTCACGCTGAACGAAATTCTGTCGAAAGGATTCGAGGGACAGCACTTCATCGGAGGTCTGTCGAGCCACCTGCGCAACCTGCTGGTGAGCCAAGACGCACAGACTGCCGAACTCATCGAGGCCAGCGAAGAAGTGCGCAACCGCTACAAGGAGCAGGCACAGAAGTGCAAGCCAAAATTCCTGTTCAAAGCCATGAAACTGGCTAACGACTGTGACCTTAACTATAAGCAGAGCCAAAACAAGCGGCTGCTGGTGGAACTGACCCTCATCGAGATGGCGCAACTCTCCTCCGATGATGGGGAGGCTTCTGGGCTTTGCCCTACGAAGATTCTGAAACCCATATTTAGCAAACTGAGAGGAAACAGTCCCTCTCCTGCTCCTGCTGCGAGCAGCACTCCCAAGACCACACCTGCTGCCACCGCTCCGACTGCAACGTCCACTTCTACCGAAAGGTCGCAAACGCCTCCCACGCTCGCACAGCAAGTGCAGCAACTCTCGTCACCCAAGCCTCCTACCACCATCCGCATGAAGGGTTTCTCCATTCGGAGACCCTCTGCAAAGGAAAATGTACAAGTGGAGACACAAGTGGTGAAGGAGCCGGAACCGACCTACGAAGACAAGCCCATTGACAACGTCAACCTGACCATCGAGTGGCGCAAGTTTGCCCATAGCCTTCCTCACGAGGATGTGGCACTGTCGCACCAACTGGACAACATGGAGCCTATGCTGCAAGAAGATGGCACCACTTTCCTTGTTATTGCCGACAATCCCGTACTGCAACAAGAACTGACGAAACGGCAGCCAGCCATCGAGGCTTTTCTGAGAAAAGGCCTGCAAAACAAACAGCTGTGCATGACCACCCGACTGCGCGAGGTGACAGACAAACGACGCGTCTTCACTCGCGTGGAGATTTTCAACCAGATGCTCCAGCAGAGCGAGGCACTGCGAAAACTGAAAGAAGAATTTGAACTGGAACTGACATAAACATGGGAAAAGGTAAACTGGCGAAATTTGCCGAAATGGCGGAGAATCCGCTCGTGGTGGAATGTCCCTTCTGGCAACTGGAAAAGGAGGGGTTTCCGTTGAAAGGACTATGGTGCCACGATTTCTTCAAGAACGGCAACCCTATCGTGCTCGAACTGGGTTGTGGACGAGGTGAATATACCATCGGCCTGGCTCGTCGATTCCCCGACAAGAACTTCATCGGAGTCGATATCAAGGGAGCACGAATGTGGCATGGAGCCAAAACGGCATTGGAGGAAGGCATGAAGAATGTGGCATTTCTGCGCACTAACATCGAGTGCATTGACGGCTTCTTTGCTCCTAATGAGGTGGCTGAACTATGGCTCACCTTTTCCGACCCACAGATGAAGAAGGCCACCAAACGACTGACCTCCACCTTCTTCATGGAGCGTTACAGGAAGTTCCTCGTCGATGGCGGACTCATCCACGTGAAGACCGACTCCAACTTCCTCGCCACATATACTAAATATATGGTGGAGAAAAATCATCTACCCCTTGAGCAATGCACCTTCGACCTCTATGCTGAACAGCAGATTGACTCTTCCCTCACAGAAATCCGCACCTACTACGAAAGCATGTGGTTGGAACGTGGCATCCCCATCAAGTATCTGCAGTTCCGTCTTCCTCAAACAGACATCCTCGAAGAACCCGATGTGGAGATTCCTGTGGACGGCTACCGCTCCTACAATCACCAAGTGGTCAGCACCCGAAAAACAGGGAAGTGACGATTCAAACAGACACTATAATAACGTGATAACGAAACATTGAAGTATATGACCATATATCCTAAACTCATACACGATGCTCTCGCCACCGTGCGCTATCCAGGCAACGGCAAGAGCATCATGGAAAACGAGATGTTGGAGGATGACCTCCGCATCGACGGCATGAAGGTGTCTTTCTCGTTGATTTTTGAGAAAGAGACCGACCCTTTCAAGAAATCGGTAGTGAAGGCGGCTGAGGCTGCCATCAAGACTTTTGTGCATCCCGATGTGGAAGTGACCATCGGCACCAAAGCGAAAACGGCACTTCCACCTGAGCCTAACAAACTTCTGCCTGGTGTGAAGAACATCATCGCCGTCAGTTCGGGCAAAGGCGGTGTGGGCAAATCAACAGTCACAGCCAATCTTGCCATCGGATTGGCCAAACTGGGCTACCGCGTGGGATTGCTTGACACCGACATTTTCGGTCCTTCCATGCCTAAGATGTTTGGTGTGGAAGAAGAACGTCCCTATGCCGTGCAGGTGGATGGGCGAGACCTCATCGTGCCCATTGAGAAGTATGGCGTGAAACTGCTCTCCATCGGATTCTTTGTCAATCCCGACCAAGCCACCCTGTGGCGTGGAGGAATGGCATGCAACGCCTTGAAGCAACTCATCACCGAGGCCCAATGGGGAGAACTCGACTACTTCATTCTCGACACTCCTCCAGGCACCAGCGACATTCACCTGACCCTGATTCAAACGTTGGGCATCACAGGAGCCATCATCGTTTCCACTCCTCAGCAGGTCGCATTGGCCGATGCACGCAAGGGTATCAACATGTACATGAACGAAAAGGTGAATGTGCCCATTCTCGGACTCGTCGAGAACATGGCGTGGTTCACTCCTGCCGAACTGCCCGAGAACAAGTATTTCATCTTCGGCAAGGAAGGCTGCAAGCAACTCGCAGAGGAACTGAACGTGCCGCTTTTGGCGCAGATTCCGCTTATTCAATCCGTATGTGAGGAAGGCGACAAGGGCGAACCTGCCGTACTCACCCCTGCATCGCCAGAGGGCATTGCCTTCATGAGCCTTGCCGCCAAAGTGGTGACGCAGGTGGATAAGAGAAATGTGGAACAGGCTCCCACACAACGAGTGGAAGTCAGCCACTGAAAAAAGTGAGCACTTCCGTCCAGCAAGAACGTCAATCACTGAAAAAAGTGACCGCAGCCACCCAGCATGAATGGTATCATTGAAAATATCATATCCTTCTTCAAGAACAACTTTGGCAGAGATGCGCTGAGAAACCAACTGCACCCCCTTCCGCAGGATACAGCGAAAATTCTGTCGCCGAAAGAGTTCACTTACCCCTTTTGCTACCGTCCGCACAAACTCTGTCGTCTCGTAGTGGACGAGGTGATTGACCATTGTTACAACACACCTGAGATGGTGCCGAAGGAGGGAAAGATGTTCGGTGTACTCATTGTGGAACATAAAGGGAAAAGATACTATCTGCGGGCTTTCTCAGGCATCTACAATGGTTCCTACCACCACAAGGGATTCGTGCCGCCCGTCGTCGATTTGCAGAATCCCAGAGGACACTTTCGCAAGAAAGAGAAGGAAATTGTGAAGATGACCCAAAGAATCAACGAACTATATGGCTGCTTCAAAAACAAAGATAAGGAAGGGGAACTGACCGAGCAACAACTGCATGCACAAGAAGAAATTGCCCGTCTGAAAGCCCTTCGCAAGGAGGCATCGCAAGACCTTCAGATGTGGACATTCCATCAGTTCCGCATGAAGAACGCACGAGGCGAAGAAGCTGATCTCATCGACATCTTCAAGGACTACAAGTCACCCTTTCCCGAAGAGGAATACATCGCCTACAAGGAAGGCCGTCTCGCTGTCAAGCCTAAAGGACAATATGGTGTTCCTCCTGGCGGTGCCGGCGAGTGCTGTGCACCGAAACTGCTTCAGTACGCCTATGCGCATGGGCTCAAACCCATCTGTATGGAAGAGTTCTGGGTGGGTCCCTCGAAAGGCAACCAGATGCGCATCGAGAAAAACTTCTACCCTTCCTGCCAACACAAGTGTGTGCCCATCCTCACCTTCATGCTCAAAGGGCTGAATGTGGAAGAGAACCCCCTCTTCCATCGAGCACGACTGTTGCTCAAGCGAGTGCGCATCCTCCACGAGGAAGATGATTTCCTCATCATCTACAAGCCTTCTGGACTCCTCTCCGTGCCCAGCAAGAACCACGGAGAGCCCTCTCTGCAAGACTATATCCACAGCATCAACCCCAACTACAACCTGATGCACCGCCTCGACCAAGACACATCTGGAGTGATGATTGTGGCAAAGACGGATGAAGCATGCCGATGGATTCACAACCTCTTCTACAATCACCTCATCAAGAAGAAATATGTGGCGATTCTCGACGAACCGTCTCCCATGCCCGAAAAAGCGATGCTCAAGGCAAAAAAGGCACAAAACATTCTCCATGACGAGCCATCGCCCTACCGTGAGCCTCATGCAGGAGTGACTGAACTGCGCACCGTCAACGGACTTTCTCAAGGAACCATCTCCCTACCCCTCTCCAAAAATCCTTTCGACAGTCCCCGTCAAGTCGTTGACCACCGCTTTGGCAAACCCGCCTTCACCTACTATGAGTTCACATCGCCTCGACGCATCGAACTCTTCCCCGAAAGCGGACGCACCCACCAACTCCGCATCCACTGCGCTCATCCCGAAGGACTTGGCCGTCCCATCAAGGGCGACATCCTCTACGGCACAGCTTCCGACCGCCTCTACCTCCATGCAGAAAGCCTCTCATTCTGCCACCCCATCACCGGCAAATGGATGCACTTTTCAGAGCCGTTGTTCTGATAAGGGAATAAGGGAAAGTGAAAAGTGAAGAGTGAAAAGTGAAAAATTTGCTACCGCAACTGTTGGTCATTCTGTTGACTTACCAGTGCGGTAGCAAATTTTTCACTTTTCCCTTTCACCTTTTATCCTTTACAGCCCCAAGTCCTTCTTGATGGCATCCACCTTAGCCTTCGCATCGGCTGTGGCGGCTGGATAGCACTTCGGACATTCCATCTCGCCCTTCACCTCCACGTAGAACTTAATCTTCGGCTCGGTGCCTGATGGGCGCACAGAAATCTTGGTACCATCGGCTGTGAACCACTGGAGCACATTGCTCGTGGCAGGCATGTCAAGCGCACTCTCCTTGCCGTCGCATACTTGCTTCAGGGTCTTGTAGTCCTTCACACAAACGACTGGGCTGCCACCGAGTGATGTTGGAGGAGTCTTGCGGAAGTCTTCCATCATCTGCTTGATTTCGTCAGCACCTGACTTGCCAGGCTTCGTCACGCTGATGGCGCTCTGATAAGCGAAACCATAGTCGAGGTAAATCTTCATGAGCAGGTCGTAGAGGGTCATGCCGTTGTCCTTTGCCCATGCAGCAATCTCGCAGAGCAGACAGATAGAGGCAGGACTGTCCTTGTCGCGCACCTTGTCGAATGGCAGGTAACCGAACGATTCCTCACCACCGCCAATATACTTCTTCACGCCCTCAGAGAGCTTGATTTCACGAGCAATCCACTTGAAGCCAGTATAAACGTCACGAATCTCCACGTTGTTGCGCTTGGCAATCTCAGCGATGGTCTCCGTGGTCACGATGGTCTTCACCATGAACTCGTTGCCCTTCAACTGACCCAGCTTCTTCTTGTTCTCAATAATATAATAAGAGAGCATGAGCGCCGTCTGGTTACCGTTGAGGATGCACCACTCCCCCTTCGGATCGCGGCACACCACAGCCAAGCGGTCAGCATCGGGGTCGGAAGCCAGCACGAGGTCAGCATTCAGCTTCGTGCCGAGTTGCATTCCGAGGGTCATAGCCTCAGAGTTCTCGGGGTTAGGAGAAACCACTGTTGGGAAGTTGCCGTCAATCACCATCTGCTCCTTCACCACGTTGATGTTCTGGAAGCCCCAAGTGCGCAGAGCAGCAGGGATAATCACACGGCCTGTTCCGTGCAGTGGAGAGTACACGATGCAGAGGTCTTTCTGACGGTTAATCACCTCCTGATCCACCAGAGCCTCATGCACAGCGTTCAGGTAGTCGATGTCCATCTCACCACCAATAATCTGGATGAGGTCATTGTTAGGCGTGAACTTCACTTGGTCAATCGTCACCTTGTTCACCTCGTCAATGATGCCCGTATCGTGCGGTGCCAGCACCTGTGCGCCATCGTCCCAATAAGCCTTGTAACCGTTATACTCGCGTGGGTTGTGGCTGGCAGTGATGTTCACACCTGCCTGAGCACCCAACTGACGGATGGCGAATGAAATCTCAGGAGTAGGACGAAGGCTCTCAAAGAGATAAGCCTTGATGCCATTAGCCGAGAAGATGTCAGCCACGGTCTCAGCAAAGAGACGAGAGTTGTTGCGGCAGTCATGACCCACCACCACGCTGATGTCCTTCTTACCGGCAAACGCCTTGTTGATGTAGTTGGCAAAGCCCTGAGTGGCCATGCCCACGATGTACTTGTTCATGCGGTTCGTACCCGCACCCATGATACCGCGCAAACCGCCAGTACCAAATTCCAGATTCTGATAGAATGCATCGATGAGGGCAGTCTTGTCCTCATTGTCGAGCATCGCCTTCACTTCTGCCTGTGTCTCGGCATCAAACGCTGGCGAGAGCCACTTCTGAGCCTCCGCCGTACACTGCTTAATCAGTTCGTTGTCCATAATATGTTTTTTATAAAGTTTAAAGTTGAGAGTTTAAAGTTTAAAGAGGACTAACGCGGTGTTGGCCAACAAGCCGCATGGTCTTTAACCTTTATAATATTCATGGTTGCAAAGATAACACAAAAAATCGGAAACAAAACCATGCCATCCACATTTTTTCTTCTCCACCCCTAAAATTCTCCAGCAAACACAGGCACCCCCACATTTTTGGAGATTATCTTTGTCATGTCATTGAAAATTGTGTATCTTTGCAGCAAACTTATCAGCCGACCGAAAGCGGGGACTTTTTTATGACATCTCGCTGAGGTTGGTCATATTGAAGGCATGATGAGAAACAAACTGTTATTGATGGTCGCCATGCTGTCCATGGGCAGTATGGGTTGTGTGCAAGCACAAAGCGACGTGGAAGCCCACCTTACGGGCGATGTAGTGAGCAGCTATATTTGGCGTGGTCTCGATTTGGGACATGTATCGTTACAACCCGAAATGTCTGTGGGCTGGAAGGGATTAAGCCTGTCAGCTTGGGGTAGCGTAGGTCTGACCAACCACGAGGATGACTTTCGCGAGTTGGATTTGACGCTGTCGTATGAGACGGGCGGCCTGTCGCTCGGTGTTATTGACTACTGGACAGACGAGAACGACGAGCGTTACTTCTATTACAAGAAGGAAGGAACGGGTCATTCTTTCGAGGGATTCATCGGATACGACTTTGGTCCCGTGAGTGCTTCGTGGCAGACCATCTTTGCCGGCACGGATTATCAGGAAGAGGATGGCAAACGCTCCTACAGTTCCTACTTTGAAGTGGCGGCTCCTTTCCGTTTGGCCACCTGCGATTGGGATGCAGCGGTGGGATTGGTGCCCTGGAAGTCCGACTACTACGAAGTCAGCCGCTTCAGCGTCACCAACCTGTCCTTGCGCGCCACGAAGTCCATCCAGATTTCCAAATCGTTCGAACTGCCCTTGTTCGGACAGCTCATAGCCAATCCTGCCAGTCAGAACTTCTATTTTGTGTTTGGCTTCACTTTGAAAGCCCTGTAGTCTTCAGCGAGAGCTTCACCCCTTTCAGCGTGGGAGAAGTGACAGTGACATTCACCTTTCCAGCCTTGCGGGTGGAGCGGAGGATGCACTGCATGTAACCCGTCTGCATCTTCTTGGTCTTCACGTCCAGGAAGAGGTCGTTGGTGTAGTGGTCAGCATTGTCGAGAGCGACGAAAGTGGCGGCACCATCAACGGTTACGCTGAGTTCGTCGGTAGCGTTGGGAACGATGCGGCCTTTTGCATCGACAGCATAGATATTGAGGTATTTGAGCGTCATGCCATCAGCAGGCCAACTCACACCCTTCCCGACTCCATTGAGGCAGTTGGGCAGTTCTTCCTCCACCACTTTCAGAGCCACAGCCTTGCCACTCGTCTCCATCTCATGGCGAGCCACTTCCCTGCCAGCAGTGCGAGCTATGGCGACGAGTTTACCACCCTTTCCGTAGTCAATGCCCGACCACAGGATGACGTTGCGCTTGGCGATGTCAGTGGTGTCGTTCTTCTGGATGCCCAACGACTGACCGTTATAGATGAGTTCCACTTCATCGGCATTGGTGTAGGTGAACACGTTGGGATGCGACCCCTCCTTCTGATTCCAGTTCTCGTTAATCTTCTGCAAGCCCACCTGAATGTCGTTCCACTCCATGCTCTCGCCCTTTCCGTCCAGCACACCGATGCGCACGACTGGCTCATTGGGTTGGATGCACGACTTGATGAGATAAGCCTGCGGATAAGGCTGCATGGTGTGGTTGAAGAAAGAGTAGTTCCAGCCTTTCTTGGGCCATCCGCTCGACTCTCCCCAGTACTCGATGGCTCCCCACCAGCAGAGACCCACACCGCGCTGCTGGTTCATGCCGTAGAAGGGTTGCTGCATCTGGATGGTCACCGCCTCGCTCTGGAAGAGGATGAGGTGTGGCGCATGCTCATAGTAGCCATGATAGGCATCCCACTGATAGTTGAAGGAAGCCACCTCGGTCACACACGCCAACTCTGGCGGCACGAGGTAGGTCTTGAAGTCGGGAGTGCCTCGCTGCGCACCAGCACGGGCAGGGAACATCGCCACGGTGGTGGGACGGGTCTTGTCGTATCGCTTCACCAGCTGGTCGAAGATGCGATAGGTCGTGATGCCCCAGTCGTTGGTCTGATAGCCGCTCCAGTCAGAACGTGTCTGGAGTTCGTTGCCGAGGCTCCAGAGGATGACGGACGGGTGGTTGCGGTCGCGTGTAATCATCTCGGTGAGCAGTTCGGGCCATATCTGCATGAAAGGCTTTCGACCGCCCCAATAGTCCTTGTCCGACCACTTGTCGATGAGTTCGTCCACCACCAGCATGCCCACTTCGTCAGCCACTCGGTAGAGGTCTTCCGAATAGGGATTGTGCGAACAGCGGATGGCATTGTAGCCAAAGGCTTTCAGAGTGCGGAGCTGACGCTCGATGGCGCTGGGAAATGCTGCCACACCCAATGCGCCAAGGTCGTGGTGGTTGGCAATGCCCGCAAGGAACACCTTCTTGCCATTGAGCTTGAAGCCAAAGTCGGAACCATACTCGAGGGTGCGGAAGCCGAATCGGTCAGCCAGCGAATCAATCACCACGCCATCCTCGGTGAGCACAGCCTCGACGGTGTAGAGATGAGGGTGTTCCAAGTCCCACAAGGTCGGATTAGGCACCGTCATCGCTGGCAGGAGCACCTCGGTGTTGTTCTGGATGGTGTGGTCGGGCATGCCCTTTTCTGCCGAAGCAATGACCTTGCCAGCAGCATCTTTCACACACGCCTTTATACTAATATTGTGTTTCTGCCAACCCACCACCTGCACCTGCACGTTCACCTTGTCGCCCTCGGTGGTCACATAGAGTCCATGCCTTGCCATGCGCGTGGGATTGGTCGCCTTGAGCCACACGTTGCGGAAGATGCCGCCACCAGTGTACCACCGGCTGCCGTTCACTTTCCCAGTGTTGGAATAGACCGCCACCACATTCTCGCCGCCCCATCGGACAGCCCTCGTGATGTCAGCCTCAAAGCCCGTGTAGCCATACTCGTTGCTCGCCACCTTCTTGCCGTTCACATACACATCGCTCACATACATCACGCCCTCGAAGTCCAGCACGATGCGCCTGCCCTTCAGTTCGGCAGGCACGGCGAAGGTCTTCCTGTACCATCCCTCACACATCTGCTTGAAGCCCCGTCCCTTGTCGGCATTCTCGTCCCACGGCTGCTCAAACTGATAGTCGTGCGGCAAGTCGATCCGCCGCCAGCCGCTATCGTCAAAGTCGGCACGTTCAGCCCCCTGAGGATTGCCCAGTTGGAACTTCCAGTCGAAGTTAAACAATTCTTTCTGATAGGCTCTCCACTCGCTCAGCGGAGCATTGGCAGCCACCTTACTCTCCTGCTTCTCCACATACTGAGCAGAAGCCGAAACGGCACAGAGCCAAAGCGTCAATAAAGGTACAAAAAATCTTTTCATCATAAATAGGTTATGTGTCTTGTGCCTGCAAAATTACGACATTCCTTTCTTGTAACCAAAATGTAACAAGCTTTTTTTGTTCCATCACGAGTCATTTCGTAACTTTGCCCATGAAAACAGACATCCGATTTTATGACATTCGCTATTGCATTCAAACTTCTCGGCTCACTGGCATTGCTCATCTACGGCATGAAGATGATGAGCGAAGCCCTGCAAAAGATGGCAGGCTCACAACTGCGCCACATCTTGGCAAAAATGACCACCAACCGCCTGATGGGTATGCTCACAGGCACTCTCGTCACCTGCGCCGTGCAGTCATCGTCGGCCACCACCGTGATGACCGTCTCCTTTGTCTCGGCAGGACTGCTGACACTGGCACAAGCCATCTCGGTCATCATGGGAGCCAACATCGGCACCACCCTAACAGCATGGATCATGTCGTTAGGCTACAACGTCGATTTGACCAACGTGGTCTTTCCCTCGTTCCTGTTGGGCATGGTGCTCATCTACAAGAAACGCCACCGCTACGTGGGCGACTTCCTCTTCGGCACCGCCTTCATGTTCCTCTCGCTCGTCATGCTAAGCGCATCAGGAAAGGAGATGGATCTCGAACACAACGAGGCTGTGATAGCCTTTTTCGCCTCGTTCGACACATCAAGTCACCTCACCATTCTCGCCTTCCTCGCCATCGGCACACTCATCACCTGCATCGTACAGTCGTCGGCAGCCGTCATGGCCATCACCATCCTCCTCTGCTCCACAGGAGTGCTGCCCATCTATCTGGGCATCGCGCTGGTGATGGGCGAAAACATCGGCACCACCGCCACCGCCAACCTTGTGGCTCTCGGAGCCAACACACAAGCTCGCCGAGCCGCCATGGCACACCTGCTCTTCAACGTGTTCGGAGTGATATGGGTGCTTGCCATCTTCTATCCGTTTGTCAACACCGTGTGCCACTTGGTGGGCTATGAACCAGCCGCCAGCGGACAGACGGAGCGATTGCCCGTAGTGCTGGCCATGTTCCACACCTGCTTCAACATCATCAATACCGCCATCCTCATCTGGTTCATTCCGCAGATGGAACGCCTCACCTGCCTCATCATCCGTCCCAAGCAACAAGCGGCAGACGGCATCGTGCGCCTGCAATTCATCGAAGGCGGCCTCATGGCCACACCCGAAATATCCGTGCTGCAAGCACAAAAGGAAATCACCCACTTTGCCGAACGCATGCAACGGATGTTCGGCATGGTGACAAGCCTGCTCGACGAGAAAAACCGCAAGGAGTTCGACCGTCAGTTCGGACGCATCGAGAAATATGAGAGCATTGCCGACAACATGGAATTGGAGATTGCGCTCTATCTGGAAAAAGTCAGCAACGACCATCTGTCAGATGACACCAAGGGGAAGATTCGTTCCATGCTCCGCCAAATCAGCGAACTGGAAAGCATTGGCGATGCCTGCTTCAACGCAGCCCGCACCCTGCAACGAAAGCACGAGAGTCGCGAGGACTTCACACCAGAGCAGTACGTCCACCTGCACGAGATGCTGCGGCTGGTGAACGAAAGCATTGCCCAAATGATTGTCGTGGTGGGTGGCAGAAAAGAGAATCAGACCATCGACCTCTCCGAAGAGGTGGAACGCGACATCAACACCCTCCGCGACCAACTGAAAGCACAAAACAGCCAAGACGTGAACGCCCATCTTTACTCTTATCAGATGGGCACACTCTACATCGACATCGTCAGCAGTTGCGAGAGACTCGCCGACTATGTGATGAACGTGGTGGAAGCCAGGCTCGGCAAACCAACTCTCCGCTACCAAGGACTGGTCATGAACATAGAAAAGAAGACCGTCACGGCTAATGGCGAAAGCGTCGCCCTCACACGCACCGAATTTGACCTTCTGCAACTCTTCCTCTCCCATCAAGGCCAAGTACTCTCGCGCCAAGAACTGATGGACACCGTTTGGCACAATGTCGTCGTGACCGACCGCACCGTAGATGTCAACATCACCCGCCTTCGCAAAAAACTCGGCCCCTATGCCGCCAACCTCGTCAGCCGCCAAGGGTTCGGCTACCTCTTCACTTCATCAGATACTTCTCTCCCGTTTCCTGAATGATTCTCTTGCGGAAGGATTCGGGATAGCCTGGGCGTGTGGGGGGCTGCGCAAGACCATGCTCAGTCTTCTTGAAGCCTGTGAGCAGGGGATCGTTTTCCTCCACTTTCTTGGTGGCCATGTCGAGGTGCTTCACCATCAGATACTCGAACAGGTGCTGCCATGCGGCCATCATCATGTTGGAACGGATGAGGGCTGCCTCGGTGAGATACTTGACGGTGGCTGTTTCGCCTTGTTCCTTGAGCAGCTGGAGGGGGTATTCCTCCATTCCCTTGTCGTCCGCATCCACGCCTGCTTCCATCTGCTCGCGCTGCTTCAGCACGTCGGGGAACATCTTCTCATAGTAGGGATAGACGATGTTGCTCACGGCGTTCTGCACCCAGAAGGCGCTCTCCCACGAGAAGTGGACATCGTCCTGCTCGCCGTCGATGCGGCGGAAACACTTGGGCATCTCGCTGATGCAGCAGTGGAGCGGCACGAAGGGTGCCATGTTGGGGTCGTCGTTGGTCACCCACACCACACCACCAATGTCATCGGGATACTGCGAACGCATCTGGCCGACAAAACAAAAAGCCGTCTGCTGAGTCGATACAGGACGCTCGTTGAAGTATTTCTTACCCTCGCTCTCCCACTCCAGCGGCGTAGGGCGATAAGGCATATTGTAGGCACCAGCACCCACCTCGTTGCAGATGTCGAAGGGAGTGCCCTCATAGTGGTCGCGCATGGCATTCATCACATCCTTCAGCTTCAGTTTGCGGCTGGGCTTCACATAGAGCGGCATCTCCCCCTTCAAGTCATTTCCCTTCGCATACTCCACATACCTGTCCATGCCTGTGCAGAAACGGTTGAAGATGCTCCACACGCGCGTCTCGCAAAAGCGCACGGCACCAAAATCGTTCGGAGCATAGGCCTCGCGGAAAGAGAACTCGCTGTCCTTGCCCTTGAAGTACCCCTTCTTCCGTGCAAAGTCGATGACATCCTTCGAGCACAGCACCTGATTCTTGCCATATTGGTTCAGACGGGTGATGCGGCTCTGGTTGGCATGTGCCGACACACAGTCGTCGGGGATGCGCACAGCCACCCACACGGCACCCTTCTCGCCAGCACCCTTGCCAATCATCTCCAGAATCCACGCCTCGTTCTTGTCGCACACCGAGAAACTCTCCCCCTCCGAGCAGTAGCCGTAAGTATCCACCAGCGAGGTCATGATGCCGATGGCATCGCGAGCGGAAGTGGAGCGTTCCAACGCCATGTAAATCAGCGAACCATAGTCGATGAGCCCTTCCGTCTTCCAGAGTTCCTCCCGACCGCCAAACGTGGTCTCCGCAATACTCACCTGATTCTCGTTCATCTGACCCACCACCGTGTAGGTACGTTCAGCCTGCGGAATCTCGCCCAGATATTTATTCGTGTCCCAGTCATACACCTTGCGCATTTCGCCCTTGGCATGCCTGCCACCCACATGATGATAGATGCTGCCAAACATGCCGTATGAGTCGGCATTATAAGTCACCAGCACACTTCCGTCAGCACTGGCACCTTTGCCAACAATGATGCTGGTGCAAGCCCATGCTGGCATAGCTAGGGCTAAAACATATAGTATAAATAAACAAACTCTTCTGATCATAGAATCTTTCATTTTTTACGATACAAAGGTAAGCATTTTTATTGGCATATCATTCTTTATTCCCATAAAATCACATTTTTTCTCTCTTTCATATTTTTCTTTTTCATAAAAACCCTTAAATTTGCAACCGTCTTCATCCAACTGAAGCCTCATGTATCATGAGCAGATAGGAGGAAGGAGGCACATATATGTTAAGGTGTCTATCAGGCGCTTGGAACTTAGACTTCTCAAATCCACGAGAAGGAGGAACAAGCAACTGATATAGCAACCCACACTTTTTCGTATCATGTAGTTTATAACATCAAAAATCATCCGTCTGCGCGTTCTGGGGAAGCTGGCAAGGACACAAAAATCTTTTACATTAACAATAAAAACCTTCAACTGGAAGAACGGATGGAGCCTTTTTTCCATCCTGATGTTGGCTCTGGCCAGCATGACCTTCATCGCCTGCAGCAACGATGATGACGACAACGGAAACAAAGACGGCGAGAGGAACACACTCGTCGGCACATGGAGAATCGACAATGAAGCAAGCGAGGGAGGCACCAATGGCACATGGTTTATCTTTAACTCCAACGGCAAGGGCTTTGAGGAAGACCGCTATCCAGGCGAGACTGATCGTTGGCCTATCACATGGTCATACAATGCCAGCAAAAAGACACTCACTATAGTAGACGTGGAAGACCCCAGCGACACCGAGACCGATGTATACACCGTGGTATCGTTATCTGACAAAAAAATGGTTCTCCGCATCGATGATGAGGATTATCCTTTTGTAAAAGTAGAGGACATAAGGTAACCTTTATAACATAGGATAAAGCCTAAACATTAACAGAACAGCTAATACATAAAGTCCCCTTACCCAAAACGGTGAATCTGTTTGGGTAAGGGGCTTTACTGTTTCAAACAATCTTTTATAGGCATGTATCTACTTCATCTGAATCAATCTGCAATGCGATAAGAATAATATCCTTTTGAAAGCACTCTATAATATTTTGTAGATTTTTTCTTTGATTTTATAAATTTTTATTTCAATTTGAAATTATTTTACAAATTATTGTGATAAAAAGAAATATTATTCTTACCTTTGCCGCCGAAATCACAAACACGAGTAACTGAATACATTATATAACACGAATAATTATGGCAAAGAACAGGTATGATGGTTTGTACAGTGCCGACTACGAGCACGACGCTTGTGGCGTCGGCATGGTGGTGAACATTCACGGAGGCAAGAGCCACGAACTCGTCGATAACGCCCTGAAGGTGCTGGAAAATATGGAGCACCGAGGAGCCGAAACGCGCGACAAGACGGGCGACGGGGCTGGCATCTTGGTGCAGATTCCGCATGAGTTTATTCTTTTACAGGGTATTCCTGTGCCTGAGAAGGGACGGTACGGAACGGGATTGGTGTTCTTGCCGAAGGACGAGCAGGCGCAGCAGGGAATCCTGAGTGTGATGATTGAAGAAATAGAACGTGAGGGACTGACGTTGATGCACATGAGAAGTGTGCCGACCTGTCCAGAGGTGCTTGGTGTTGGCGCACGGGAAGTGGAGCCGGACATCAAGCAGATTATTGTGACGGGCGTGAGCGAAGAGAAGGTGGAGACTTTTGACCGTATATTGTATAAGGTACGCAAAAGAATCGAGAACCGCATCGACGATGAGGACTTCTACATCTGCTCGTTGTCGAGCAAGAACATCATCTATAAGGGTATGTTGACGAGCGGACAGCTGAGAAGATATTTCCCTGATTTGTCAAGCCCTTACTTCACAAGTGGGTTGGCATTGGTGCACTCACGCTTCTCCACGAACACATTCCCGAAATGGAAGCTGGCTCAGCCTTTCCGCTTGTTGGCGCACAATGGTGAAATCAACACGATTCGTGGTAACCGTGGTTGGATGAAAGCCCGCGAGAGTGTGTTGAGCAGCGAGGCGCTTGGCGACATCAAGGACATCCGCCCCATCGTGCAGGATGGCATGAGTGACTCTGCCAGCCTGGATAACGTGTTTGAGTTCCTCACCATGAGCGGACTCTCCTTACCGCAAGCAATGGCGATTCTGGTGCCTGAAAGCTTCAACGACAAGAATCCTATCAGCGAAGACCTGAAGGCGTTCTACGAATATCACTCCATCCTGATGGAGCCGTGGGATGGTCCTGCAGCCCTGCTCTTCAGCGACGGTCGCTTTGCAGGCGGCATGCTGGACAGGAATGGTTTGCGTCCCAGCCGTTACACCATCACCAAGGGTGGCATGATGGTCGTGGCTTCGGAAGTGGGTGTGATGGACTTCGAGCCTGGCGATGTGGTGAGCAAGGGGCGTTTGCAACCCGGTAAGATTCTGCTCATCGACACGCAGGAAGGCAAGATATACTATGATGGCGAAATCAAGGAGAAACTCGCCAAGGCACATCCATACCGCGAATGGCTCTCGACGAACCGCATCCAGTTGGAGAAACTGAAGAGTGGTCGCCACGTGGAGAACAGCGTGGAGAACTACGAACGCAAACTCATCAACTTCGGTTTCGGTCAGGAAGACATCGACAAGACAGTGGTGCCCATGGCAACTGCAGGTCAGGAGCCTGTAGCAGCAATGGGTAACGACACGCCATTGGCAGTCATCAGCGACCGTCCGCAGATTTTCTTCAACTACTTCCGTCAGCAATTCGCACAGGTGACCAACCCCGCCATTGACCCGATTCGTGAGGAACTGGTGATGAGCCTGACGGAGTATATCGGTGCGGTGGGCACAAACATCTTGACACCCGACGCTTCGAACTGCAAGATGGTGCGCCTTCCCCAACCCGTGCTGACGAACACGCAGCTGGACATTCTCTGCAACATCCGCTATAAGGGCTTCAAGACGAAGAAACTCGCCATGCTGTTTGACATCGAGAAGGGTGCCAGCGGATTGCGTCAAGCCATCGAAGACCTCTGCAAGGAGGCTGAGGCAAGTGTGGATGAAGGTGTGAACTACATCATTCTTTCAGATAGAGACATCGACGAGAAGCGTGCTGCCATCCCCAGTCTGTTGGCGGTGAGCGCCGTGCACCATTACCTCATCAGCGTGCAGAAGCGTGTGCAGACTGCCCTCATCGTGGAAAGCGGTGAAATTCGCGAGGTGATGCACGCAGCTTTGCTGTTGGGTTATGGAGCCAGCGCCATTTGTCCATACATGACCTTTGCCGTGCTGGATGACCTCGTGAAGAAGCACAAGATTCAGGAGGACTATGCGACGGCTGAGGCACACTACATCAAGGCGGTGGACAAGGGATTGAAGAAGATCATGTCGAAGATGGGTATCTCGACCATCCGCTCATATCGTGGCGCGAAAATCTTCGAGAGCATCGGCTTGAGCGAAGACCTGTTGAGACGCTACTTCGGCACCGAGGTGAGCACCATTGGTGGTATCGGTCTGACAGACATCGCAAGGGATGCCATCCGTCTGCACGACGAAGCATTCAAGCCTGCAGAGATTAATGAGTTCCTGCCCAACAACGGACAGTTCTCATACAGAAAAGACGGCATCTTGCATGCTTGGAATCCTGACACAATTGCCAACCTGCAGATTGCCACTCGTCTGGGCTCGTACAAGAAGTTCCAGGAGTGGGAGAAGATGGTGGACGAGAAGGAAAAGCCTATCTTCATCCGTGACTTCTTCGGATGGAAGAAAGCAGCGAAACCTACCCCGATTGAGGAGGTGGAGCCAGTGGAGAGCATCGTGAAGCACTTTGTGACTGGTGCCATGAGTTTCGGTGCTTTGAGCATTGAAGCACACGAAGCTTTAGCATTGGCAATGAACAAGTTGGGTACTCGAAGCAACACAGGTGAAGGTGGTGAGGACAACGTGCGCTACCACACCGATGTGGATGGCGTGAGCCTCAGCAGTAAGACCAAGCAGATTGCATCAGGACGTTTCGGCGTGACGGCTGAATACCTCGTGAATGCAGAAGAAATACAGATTAAGGTGGCACAGGGAGCCAAACCCGGTGAAGGTGGACAGCTGCCTGGCTTCAAGGTGAACAAGATTATCGCCAAAACGCGTAACGCCATTCCTGGCATCTCGCTCATCTCTCCCCCACCTCATCACGACATCTACAGTATCGAAGATCTCGCCCAGCTCATCTTCGACTTGAAGAACATCAACCCGACGGCTGCTGTCAGCGTGAAACTCGTGGCAGAGAGTGGCGTGGGCACGATTGCCGCAGGTGTGGCAAAGGCGAAAGCTGACCTCATCGTGATTAGTGGTTCTGAAGGTGGTACAGGTGCAAGCCCTGCAAGTTCCATGCGCTTTGCGGGTATCAGTCCTGAGATTGGCTTGGCTGAGACGCAACAGACGCTGGTGCTGAATGGTTTGAGAAATCAGGTGCGCTTGCAGACAGATGGTCAGTTGAAGACCGCCAAGGATGTGATTCTCATGGCGATGCTCGGTGCTGACGAGTTCTCATTCGGTACATTGCCACTCATCGTATTGGGCTGTGTGATGATGCGTAAGTGTAACACGAACACCTGTCCTGTAGGTGTGGCAACACAAGACGAGACCTTGAGGGCTCGCTTCAGAGGAAAGTCTGACTACGTGGTAAACTTCTTCACGTTCTTGGCTGAACAGGTGCGCGAATATCTCGCTGAGATTGGTGTGCATGGACTCAAGGACATTATCGGCCATACCGAACTCATCGAAGTACATACAGAAAAGGCTACTGACAAGCAGAAGACGATTGACTTTGCCCGTCTGCTCCACAAGCCAGAGACAGACAAACCACTCTATTGGGATCGTGGTCAGTTCACGAAGGTGAGTGGCGTGAAGGATGAGGACATCATCGCTTCTGCTCAGAAAGCCATCGAGAACAAGGAGGAAGTGAGCCTCGACTACACCATCAAGAACACGGATAGAGCTGTGGGCACGATGCTGTCGGGTGCGATTGCCAAGAAATATGGCGAGGAAGGACTGCCAGAGGGCACCATCAAGATTAAGTTCAAGGGCTCGGCAGGACAGTCGTTCGGTGCCTTCGCTGTGAAGGGTCTGGACATTCGTCTCGAAGGCGAAGCCAATGACTACTTCGGCAAGGGACTCTCCGGAGGGCGCATCAGCATCCTGCCACCTGTCAGACGCAGTGCGGACTTCGTGGCTGAGGACAATATCATTGCCGGCAACACGGGATTGTATGGTGCCACGAGTGGTGAACTGTACGTGAATGGTCGTGTGGGTGAACGCTTTGCTGTGCGTAACTCAGGTGCCATCGCTGTTGTGGAAGGTGCTGGTGACCACTGCTGCGAATACATGACCGGTGGTCGTGTGGTGGTGCTCGGCAAGACAGGACGCAACTTTGCTGCAGGTATGAGCGGTGGTGTCGCTTACGTCTATGACAAAGACCACACCTTCGACTACTTCTGCAACATGGACATGGTGGAACTCTCACTCGTGGAGGACACCGTGAGCCGCAAGGAGTTGCTCGAACTCATCCGTCAGCACTATCTCCACACAGGAAGTGCCCTTGCAGGACGTATGCTTGATGACTGGAACCGCTACGTGGAGGACTTCATCCAAGTGGTGCCCATCGAGTACAAGCGCGTGCTGCAAGAAGAGCAGATGGCGAAACTGCAACAGAAGATTGCTGATATGCAGAGAGATTACTAATATAAAGGTTAAAGTTGAAAGGTTAAAGGTTAAAGACCATGCGGGATGCACCGCGTTAGCCCTTCCTTAAACCTTAAACTGTAAACTCTAAACTTTACATCAAAAAATGGGAAATCCAAAAGCATTTCTGACCGTACCTCGTAAAGAGGCGGGCTATCGCCCCATCAATGACCGTGTGCATGACTTTGGTGAGGTGGAACAGACACTCAACACAAAAGACCGACAGGAACAGGCAAGCCGCTGTATGGACTGCGGTGTGCCTTTCTGCCACTGGGCTTGTCCGTTGGGCAATAAAGACCCTGAATGGAACGATGCCCTCTATCGTGGCGAATGGGAAACTGCCTACAAACTCCTGAAGAAGACCAATCCCTTCCCCGAATTTACAGGACGCATCTGCCCCGCCCTATGCGAGAAAGCCTGTGTGCTTTACCTCACGACTGGCGATGCGGTGACCAACCGCGAAAATGAATGTGCCATCGCCGAAAGGGCTTTCCTTGAAGGCTATGTGACCATCGAGCACCCACAGCGCAACGGCAAGAAGGTGGCTGTTATCGGTAGTGGTCCAGCAGGACTCTCCGCTGCCACTCACCTCAACTATATGGGCTACGAAGTGACCGTGTTCGAGAAGAACGAAGCGGCTGGAGGACTGCTGAGATATGGTATTCCAAACTTCAAACTGAACAAGAAAATCATCGACCGAAGAATCCGTGTGATGGAGCAGGAAGGGGTCATCTTCAAATACGGTGAAGCCGTTGACTTAGAAAATCTAGGTAATCTTAGGGAATCCTATGATGCCATCGTCATCGCCACAGGTACTCCCACTGCACGTGACCTCAAAGCACCAGGACGTGAACTGAAGGGCATTCATCTTGCTCTCGAACTGCTCGGACAGCAGAACCGTGTGCTGGCTGGCAAGGAGTTCTCGAAGGAGGAGCGTGTGACTGCCAAGGGAAAGAATGTGCTGGTGATTGGTGGTGGTGATACAGGTAGTGACTGCATCGGTACGGCTCACCGTCAGGGTTGCAAGAGCGTGACACAGATTGAGATTATGCCGAAGCCTCCAGTGGGACACAACCCCAACACGCCTTGGCCTAACTGGCCTGTCATCCTCAAGACCACCTCTTCGCATGAGGAAGGTTGCACCCGTCGCTGGAACATCAACACCCTTGAGTTCCTTGGAGAGAACGGCAAAGTAACAGGTGTACGAGTGCAGCCCATCGACTGGAAACCCAACCCAGAAGGTGGTCGCCCCATCATGGTGGAGGCAGGAGAACCCGAGGTGATTCAGGCAGAACTCGTGCTCCTCGCTATGGGCTTCCTCAAACCCGAACACCCCGAATATCCAGAGAATGTATTCATCTGCGGTGATGCTGCCAGCGGTGCAAGTCTTGTGGTGAGAGCCATCGCATCAGGTAAGAAGATTGCCGAAGAAGTGGATGCCTATTTAAGGAAAAAGTGAAGAAGTTAAAGAAGTTAGAGAAGTTAAAGAAGTTAAAGACGATACTCAAACCAATAGCCAAACATTTGTCTATAACTTCTGAGCGATGCGATAACTTCTATAACTTCTAAGCGAAGCGATAACTTCAAAAAAAGATATTAAATTAGTAAGACATGATTCGCACAAACACCAACTATCTGCAACTTTCCCACCGCTACCTCTTTGCCGAGATAGCCCAGCAAGTGAATGCCTACAAAGCCGAGCATCCCGAAGCGAACATCATCCGTTTGGGCATTGGCGATGTGACTTGTCCTCTACCCGATGCTGCCATCAAGGCGATGCACCATGCTGTGGATGAATGTGCTGATGGCAAGACCTTCCGTGGGTATGGTCCTGAACATGGCTACGATTTCCTCATCGATGCCATCATGGCTCACGACTTCACCCCTCGTGGCATCCAACTGGATCGTGAGGAGGTGTTTATCAGCGACGGAGCCAAGAGCGATACGGGCAACATCGGTGACATCCTCTCCACAGACAACATCGTGGGCATCACCGACCCTGTCTATCCTGTCTATGTGGACACCAACATCATGGCGGGACGCACCATCAAGTACATCCCCTGCCATGCAGACAATGGTTTCACGGGCGACATCCCAACGGAACATCTCGATATCATCTATCTCTGCTATCCCAACAACCCGACGGGAGCAGTCATCACGAAGGAGAAGTTGGCAGAATGGGTCAACTATGCCCTCAGAGAGAAGGCACTCATCCTCTATGATTCTGCTTACGAGGCATTCATCAGCAGCGATGACATTCCCCACTCCATCTACGAGATTGAGGGAGCTAAGGAGTGTGCCATCGAGTTCCGCAGTTTCTCCAAGACAGCAGGATTCACGGGTGTTCGTTGCGGTTACACCATCATCCCCAAGGAACTGAAAGGGGCTGATGGCACGAGCCTCAATGCGCTCTGGAATCGTCGTCAGTGCAGCAAGTTCAATGGTGCCAGCTACATCTCTCAACGTGGTGCTGAAGCCATTTTCACTCCCGAAGGTCAGCAGCAGGTGCGTGCCACCATCCAGCACTACATGAAGAATGCACAACTCATCCGCGAGAGCCTTGCGTTCTTCGGATTGACGGTATATGGCGGTGAACATTCACCTTACATCTGGGTATCCACTCCTGATGGCGAGGACTCTTGGCACTTCTTCCACAGACTCCTCCACGATGCCAACGTGGTGGTCACTCCAGGTGAAGGGTTCGGTACACATGGTGAGGGTTATGTCCGCATCACTGCCTTCGGCACATGGGAGAATAGCCTCGAAGCCATGGAACGCATTAAGAAGATACTGTAAACTATAAACTTTACTCAACTTTCGCAAGTTGTAGAAGTTATAGAAGTTAAAGAAGTTATCGCTTCGCTTAGAAGTTAAAGACGATACCTTCTGACAATGAAAAACATCAGCATGACATTTGTCTCTAACTTCTTTAACTTCAAAAAAGTGGAACTTGCGAAACTTCAATAAACTTTATTAGATGGAGCCTCTCAAACACGAATGCGGTGTGGCGATGATTCGCCTGCTCAAACCTCTCAGCTACTACCAAGAGAAGTACGGCACCTCGTCCTATGGACTCAACAAACTCTATCTCCTGATGGAGAAGCAGCACAACCGAGGACAGGAGGGCGCTGGTATCGCCTGCACCAACCTCAATGCCAAACCCGGCGAGGAATACATGTTCCGCGAACGTGCTTTGGGTAGTGGCGCCATCACCGAAATCTTCGGGAACATCACCCCCGGTGGTTGGGACGAGGCACAAATCCTCATGGGACACCTCCGCTACTCCACCACAGGCAAGAGCGGATTGGCTCATGTGCATCCTTTCATGCGCCGCAACAACTGGAGAGCCAAGAACCTGTGTCTGTGCGGCAACTTCAACCTCACCAACGTGGATGAGGTGTTCAACGAAATCACCGCCAAGGGTCAGCACCCCCGCATCTACAACGACACCTACATCATGCTCGAACTGATGGGGCATCGTCTGGACAGAGAGAGTGAGCGCCTCTACAACATTGCTGATGTGCAGGGACTCAAAGGCACCGACCTGACCCGATACATCGAAGACAATATCGACATCACGAACATCCTGCGCACCTCCACTCCTTTGTTTGATGGTGGTTATGTGCTCTGTGGCTTCACGGGTAGTGGCGAGATGTTCTCCATGCGTGACCCTTGGGGCATCCGTCCTGCCTTCTGGTATCGGGATGACGAGGTGTTGGTAGTGGCATCCGAACGCCCTGTCATTCAGACCACGTTCGACCTTGCCACAGACAGCATCCACGAATTGCTGCCAGGACAGGCACTGACGGTACACAAGAACGGCAATGTCGCCCTCACGCAGATACTTCCACCCCAAGGCAACCATGCTTGCTCTTTCGAGCGCATCTACTTCAGTCGGGGCAGTGACCGCGACATCTATCGTGAACGCAAGGCATTGGGTGAACTACTCATCCCACAAATCAATAAAGCCATTGATGGAGACCTCGAGCACACGGTGTTCAGCTATGTGCCCAACACTGCCGAGGTGGCTTTCTATGGGATGTTGGATGGCTTCAAGAAGCAGCTCAATGAGCAGAAGGTGGAGCAGCTCTTCCGACTCACACAGCAGCATCGCCCTACCCGTGAGGAACTGCGTGCCATCCTCCACAACTACATCCGTAGCGAGAAGGTGGCCATCAAGGACATCAAACTCCGCACCTTCATCACCGAGGGCAACCAGCGCAATGACCTTGCTGCCCACGTCTATGACATCACCTACGGCTCGTTGGAACCGCAAGTGGACAACCTCGTCATCATCGACGACTCCATTGTGCGAGGCACCACCCTTCGCGAGAGCATCATCCGCATCCTTGACCGGTTGCACCCCAAGAAGATGGTGCTCGTCAGTTCCTGTCCGCAAGTGCGCTACCCCGACTACTACGGCATCGACATGTCGCACCTCGACGAGTTCATTGCCTTCCGTGCTGCTGTCGCACTTCACATCGAGCAGGGCAACTGGCAGACCCTTCACGACATCTATCTGAAATGTGTGGAACAGCAATCCTTGCCTGCCGAAGAGATGCAGAACTACGTCAAGGACATCTACAAGCCCTTCACGACAGACGAGATTTCGGAGAAGATGTTGGAACTCCTCCGACCCGATGACATGACTACTCCCATGCAACTCGTCTTCCAGTCGCTCGAAGGGCTTCATCATGCTTGTCCCCACCACCCTGGCGACTGGTACTTCAGCGGCAACTACCCCACAGCAGGTGGTGTGCGACTGGTCAATCAGGCATACATTGATTGGTATGAAAAGAATGATAAAGGTTAAACTGTCAACTATCAACTGTCAATATGAACACAAAATACATCTTCGTCACTGGAGGCGTGGTCTCCTCGCTGGGCAAAGGCATCATCTCTGCAAGCATCGGCAAACTCCTGCAAGCACGTGGCTACAAGGTCACCATTCAGAAGTTCGACCCCTACATCAACATCGACCCGGGCACCCTCAATCCTTACGAACATGGCGAGTGCTACGTCACTGTTGATGGGATGGAGACCGACCTTGACCTCGGACACTACGAACGATTCACTGGTATCCACACCACCCGCAACAATTCCATCACCACAGGTCGCATCTACAAGACCGTCATTGACCGCGAACGTCACGGCGACTATCTCGGCAAGACCATTCAGGTGGTGCCCCATATCACGGATGAAATCAAACGCCGCATGTTGAGAAGCCCCCTCCCAACCTCCCCCAAGGGGGAGGAGAAGAGCCCCTCTCTTATCCCCCCAAGAGGGGAAGAACCATCCGGACGGTTTCCCTCCCCCTTGGGGGAGTTGGAGGGGGCTGGGGGCTTCGATTTCGTCATCACCGAAGTGGGAGGAACCATTGGTGACATCGAGAGTGCTCCCTTCATGGAAGCCATCCGACAGTTGCGCTGGCAACTGGGTCGCGATGCTGTCTGTGTCCACCTCACTTACGTGCCTTATCTGAAAGCAGCCGAAGAACTGAAGACCAAGCCCACCCAGCACTCTGTGAAGGAATTGCAGGGAATGGGCATTCAACCCGACATCCTCGTGTTGCGCACCGAACGCCACCTCGACGATGCCGTGCGCATGAAAGTGGCCTCCTTCTGTAATGTAGACCTCGAATGTGTGGTGCAGAGCGAAGATATGCCCAGCATCTACCAAGTGCCCGTCAGCATGCAACGTCAGGGACTTGATGCAGCCATCATGCGCAAGATTGGCATCCCTGTAGGCGAGACTCCTTCCATGAAGTCATGGCACGATTTCCTCGACAAGCAGAGCAATGCCACTCGTGAAGTGCACATCGGACTGGTGGGCAAATACGACCTTCAGGATGCCTATAAATCCATCCGTGAGAGTCTGAACCTTGCAGGAATCTACAACGATGTGAAGGTGAAACTACACTTCATCAACAGCGAGGACATCACACCCGACAATGTGGCGCAGAAACTGGAGGGAATGGCAGGTGCCGTTATCTGCCCAGGTTTCGGCAGGCGAGGCATCGAAGGCAAAATTACCGCCATTCAATACACCCGCACCCACGACATCCCCACCTTCGGCATCTGTCTGGGCATGCAGATGATGGTGATTGAGTTCGCCCGCCATGTGCTCGGATATAAGGATGCCCACAGCATGGAAATGGACACCTCCACCCAGCACAATGTCATCGACCTCATGGAGGAACAGAAGACCGTCACCGAAATGGGCGGAACAATGCGCCTCGGAGCCTATGATTGTGAACTCGCCAACGGCAGTCGCACATGGGAAGCATATGGCAAGAAGCAACTCATCCAAGAACGCCACCGCCACCGCTACGAGTTCAACAACCAATACCAAGAAGAATTTGAACAGCACGGAATGCAATGCGTGGGCATCAACCCCACCTCCCACCTGGTGGAAATCGTCGAGATTCCCGAACTGCGCTGGTTCATCGGCACCCAGTTCCATCCCGAATATGCCTCCACCGTCCTCCATCCCCACCCCCTCTTCATGGACTTCATCAAGGCAAGCATCGCATAGTCAATCGGAGAATTGCTGATATCCTCAGCGTTCAAAGCTTTGTTATTCGCTTACGCGCATAATGCTATCGCTCAGCATAATTCAAGCGAGCTTGATTCTGCTCTCGCTTAATCGCATTATTCTGAAAGTACAGCGGTCGCTTCCCCTGAGAATAGTATTCTCAATCCGAACATCGAATGGGCTGTCCGGTTCAAGTTGCGACAAGATATACAGAATGCTCTGTCGCGAGCACTCACACTGCTGCGGATGGTTTCTCAGCCCACATTTAACTTTAGGGCACGTACATTCCAAATAACTCAGTTCATATACCTTCCCTGACTCAATCACCCTACCCGTATAGGACTTGCTGTTGTACCCTTCCGTATAGATCCTGTCAAAATCCCCTTCATACTTGGCATATATTTGCTGATGTATCTGGAGAACATGATCTTTTACACATTCGATGGCTTCTTCTCTATAGCACATACCTTTGTATTATTATATTCTTTCATTATTTGCAATCGGCAAGCGTTTTGACCTCGCAGCCTTTGCTTTCGTAATATGCGAACATCTCTGGGAGTTTCTTCAGGTCGTAGCTGGTGATGCAGTCAGAGAGGACATGCACCGTGTATCCCGCCTTGGTCATATTGAAACACGTCGATTTCACACAGGCCGTAGCATCTGCACCAGCCACGTAAAACTCATTGATGCCGTTCGCCGCGATAAAAGCAGAAAACGCCTCGCTTGTAAGGGCATTGCTCTTCGTCTTCACAAAGATATTGTCTGAAACAACTCTCATTTCAGGCACCAGTTCCTCGCCCTTGCTGCCAGGCTTGAACGTTCTCGTAGCAGCCGTGATGTTGTTATGCTTGATATACACGATGTGCATCCCCTCGGCTGTGGCCCATTCGATGGCGGCATTGATATTGTCAATGATGTCCCGATAGTGCTTGGTGATGTCGTTCTGTATGTCGATAACGACAAGTGCTTTGTTGCTCTTTTTATCCATGTTTTACTCTCCTCCCAGATTCTTTTTAGCCTCAGCGCAGTTTTCCCAGATAACGCCAACCTTCTTGCACGAGTTCTTGTCAGAGCACTCACCGCAAGTCTCGTAGCCTTTAACAGTAACACATTTATGTACCTCGCACATGTGGCTGCAGAAGTAGAACTTGGCGCCTTCCACGCGACAGCCTGTACAGTTAATGCTCTCAGGCGTAATCTGGTCGGTGTGATTCATCTCACACCATTTTTTCGCAACTTCAACGCGCATCTTGTCGTCGTTCTTCATCGTGGCAATACGAGCCTCACAGGTCTCGCAATTGATGCCACAGCATGCAATCATCTTATTCATTTCCTCCATCTTTTCAACATTGGGAAGAAGCCACGCATCATCTGCTTGTATTCTTCCTCGGTCATGGGCCTAGGCATGTTCTTATTCACTTCGTCGACAAACTGAGCGCAATGCTCAATCATCTCGTCCATCGTACATTCCTGCAAGAACTTGCCGTCCCTGTAGCAGTATTGACAATAGTCGAAATTCGTGCTGCCTTCGGCATTGGTGCCGCAATCCTCGATGCGGGTCAAAGGCATACCACAACTCTGGCAGAACTGAGGCAGTTGTCCTGGTTGGAATGCTTTCTCCTTCTGGGGGAAGGTGGCTTCGTAAGCCTCGAATGCTTCTGGATTCTCGTCAGCAACGAAATAACCCTTAGGTGGACAATAAGTTCCCTCACGATTGCCCCAGTAGCCTGGCATCAGTTCTTGGGCGAGGAAATAAGGCACTTCGGCATCACGAGGCTCTGCGTGATAGTGAATCTTCATCTTGCCGGCAAGGTCGAAGCCTGCATGCTTGTAGAACTCGTAGTTTCCTTCCATCTGCAGAAGACCTATGCCCATCTCCTTGGCTTTTTCTATCGCATACTTCAGCAACTTTAGACCGTATCCCTTGCGCTTGTAGTCTGGATGAATGCTGATAGGTCCGAAAGTCCACGAAGGGAACACCGTTCCATCATCAAGCATCATCTCTGCCTTCGAGAACATCACATGACCAATGATCTTGCCATCTTCCTCCATCACAAAGTCCAACTCTGGGATGAAGTCCGGATTTGTTCTGAACTGATTGAGCACGTAATGCTCTGTGCATCCAGGACGATAGACATTCCAGAATGCTTCACGCGTCAGGTTCTCCACCTCGCGGAAATCTTTTGTTTCTTCTAATCTAATGTTCATTGTTCATCATTGTTATTTTCATTTTCGCCACAAAAGTACTGATTGTTGTGGATAGCGCCAAATTTCTGGGATATTCTGCAATGATTTGTGACGAATTGCATTAAAACATGTAGATTTTTCCCCAAAAGTGACAAAGTGACAAAATTACAAAGTTACACATGGGGCGTCTTTTTCAGGGCCTTATTTTATAATTTCTCTCTTTTTTCCCTCCCCTATTCTTTTCTTATAAAAAATGTTTGTACCTTTGCCAACCGTATGAAAAGAGGAAGTAGAGAAACAATCAGTGTGCGCGTGCTCAGTTGTGCGTTTACGTTGCTGGCACTGGCCATATTCAAGCCGTTCGGGCTGGAGGCATGGCAGTGGCAGGGATACGCGCATCTGTTGGCCATCTTTGTGTTGGGCTTGGGAAGCTGCGCGGTGACAGAGGGTGTCTTGAAGTACATCATCCGGATGTCTCGGTCGTACGAGAATGGGGTGAGTTACATCATCCGCCGCAATCTTTGGTTCCAAGTCATCAACACACCGCTTGTGGCTCTGCTGATTTGCCTCTACCGGCACTTTGCGATGAGCGACCGCGTGGAGAGTAACGTGCTTTCATGGGAGAATTATCTGGAGACGTTGATGATTATCGCCTTCCTTTCTTTTGCCATCGGATTGTACTGGCGGTTCAAGTTCCGCAGCCGCTATCTGACCATGGAACTGGAGGAGACTCGCTTGTTGAACGAACAGTTATTGAAATCACAGGAATCCACGAGTGTCGCACCACCTTCTTCATGTATCACACTCACGGGCACGACCAGCGAAACCCTCACACTTTCTGTTTCCGACCTCTTATACATTGAGGCGGTGGGCAACTACATGAAAGTATTCTATCTGCACGAGGGTCAGGTGGGCAATGACATGCTGCGTGCCACCTCTAAGCAGATAGAAGATCAGTTACACACCTATCCCATGATTGTGCGTTGCCACCGTGCTTTTCTGGTCAACCTCGGACAGGTGGAGCAAATCGTCTCGAAGTCGGGCACGATGCAACTGCTCATCAAGCACTGCCACGAGTTCATCCCAGTCTCGCGCAGCAACATGGCACAAATCAAGGCTGCCATCAAAGCATGATTTCCCCTTCGAAGGAGATGGCGGCAGGGCCTGTCATCAGGATGTGATTGTCTGTCTCGCTCCATTCGATGTGAAGGGTTCCACCATCCATCCTGATATCACTTTGCCGACTGGCACGACCTGTGAGATGGGCTGCCACAGCGGTGGCACAAGCGCCCGTGCCACAAGCGAGGGTGATGCCTGAGCCACGTTCCCACACACGCATACGAATCACTCCATCTTCCAGCACCTGCGCAAACTCGATGTTGCAACGCTGGGGGAACACGGGATGATGTTCCAATAGGGGACCATAGTGTTCCAGGGGAAACTGCTCCACGTCTTCATCGAGAAAAATGACGAAGTGAGGATTCCCCATCGAGACGAAGGTGCCGCTGAAGGAACGTCCATCGACGGTGATGGCATAGTCCTGCGCCCCGCCACCCAACACTCCGAACTGACGCGGCTCCTTGAGCACAGGCTCTCCCATATCCACGGTGACGGCCTCCACCTTGTCTGCCTCGTCCAGATGCAGTTGCAGCACCTTGATGCCCGAGAGTGTCTCGAGACGGATGGGGTTCTTGTCGGTCATGCCCTTGTCGTGAAGGAACTTCGCCACGCATCGGGTGCCGTTGCCGCACATCATGGCTTCGGAACCGTCGTTGTTGAAGATGCGCATGGAGAAGTCGGCGTCGGGACGGGTAGGCGCACCGATGAGGATAAGCCCATCGCTTCCGATGCCAAAATGGGGCTTGCTCCATTGGATGGATGCCGCTGCTGGGTCGGGTATATTATATAGTAATGTGTTGACATAAATGTAGTCGTTGCCAGCCCCATGCATCTTGGTAAAACGGATTGTTTGTTTCATTTTGTCTTCTCATTTATTGTTTTTGATGCACAAAGGTAAGCATATATAGCCATTTTACTTTCAAAAAGGCATAGTTTTTCATTTATTTATTGACATATATCAAAATATAAGCATAAATGATAAAATATTTGACACTTTGCTTTATCATTTCAACAATTCACTTTACCTTTGCATCGAAATTAAAACAAACAACAAACATTATGACACTTTTGAATAGATATACCGCAAGCGTTCTGAATAATCATAATAATCAGAATCAGCAACAGAACCAGAATCAGGCTCCGCGTTGTTGCTTGTGGGAATCTACCAGCCAGATGAACCCATAAGAAAGGCAGGCACAAAAGAAGCACGAAACACAAACACAAAATAAATAATATGAAGGCTGGTTCCCATGTGGGAGTCAGCCTTCCGCTTTTCAATCAACACACTTTATTCATTATTAACAACACAAAAAACACAAACACAACATGAAAAGAATTGAAGCAATCATCCGCAAGACGAAGTTCGAGGATGTGAAAGAAGCATTGTTGCATTCGGACATTGATTGGTTTGAGTATCACAACGTGCACGGCATCGGACAAAGCCGTGAGGAGCGCATCTATCGCGGTGTGCAATACTCGACCGACGTGATTGAACGTGTGGCACTGACCATCGTGTGCCGCGACCAGTTCGTGGAGCCGACGGTGAAGGTCATCCTGAAGGTGGCACACACGGGCGAAATCGGTGACGGGCGCATCTTCGTGAGCGACATGATCGACACCTGGAGCATCCGCACAGGAGAGAACGGTGACACCGTATTGAGAGACAAGAAGTAATACTTATAGGCACTATAGGAACTATAAAACAAATTAGTCACAACACAAACACAAACACAACTATGAACGAAGTAGGAATTTCACTCGATACTGTATGGATGCTATTGGCAGCCATGTTGGTTTTCTGGATGCAACCAGGTTTTGCCCTGTGTGAGGCAGGTTTCACACGTAGTAAGAACTGTGCAAACATTCTGATGAAGAACTTTGTCGATTTCATGTTCGGCTCCCTACTCTTCTTCTTCGTCGGTTTCGGCATCATGTTTGGAAGCGACATTCTGGGTGGCTTCATCGGATTGCCCAACTGGGGCGACCTCTCTTTCTATGAGAGTGACCTGCCTGTGGAAGGCTTCCTGATTTTCGAGACTGTCTTCTGTGCCACTTCTGCCACCATCGTGAGCGGTGCCATGGCTGAGCGCACGAAGTTCTCTATGTACCTGGTGTACAGCGCATTCATTTCTCTCATTATTTATCCTATTGAAGGTCACTGGACATGGGGTGGCGGTTGGCTTTGCAACGATGCTGCTGACTCTTTCATGATGACGACTTTCGGTGATGTATTCCACGATTTCGCAGGTTCTGCCATCGTACACTCTGTAGGTGGTGTGCTCGCATTCATCGGTGCCATTGCATTGGGTCCCCGTCTTGGCAAGTACAGCAAGGAGGGTAAGAGCCACGCTATTCCTGGTCACAACCTGACCCTTGCCGCTCTCGGCGTATTCATCCTCTGGCTCGGATGGTTCGGTTTCAACCCTGGTAGCCAATTGGCAGCCTCTGGTGAAGTGAACCGCGTGGCAATCTCTCACGTGTTCCTGACCACCAACTTGGCAGCTGTGGCAGGCGGTGTGGCAACGATGTTCGTCACTTGGCTGAGATATGGCAAACCTTCTCTCTCACTCACCCTCAACGGTATCTTGGCAGGTCTCGTAGGTATCACCGCTGGTTGCGACCTCGTTTCTCCTGTTGGTGCTGTCATCATCGGTCTCGTTTGTGGTGTCGTGCTGGTGTTCGCCATTGAGTTCATCGACCACAAACTGCACATTGACGACCCTGTGGGTGCTTCTTCAGTGCACGGTGTTTGCGGTATCCTCGGCACCCTGATGACTGGCCTGCTCTCTACAAGCAACGGCGCCTTCTATGGTGGCGGTTGGGGTTTCTTCGGCGCTGAATGCTTTGGCATCCTGATCATCGACCTCTGGGCAGCTGCATGCGGATTCATCCTCTTCTACAGCATCAAGAAACTGCACGGTCTGCGTGTAGAACCTCGCATCGAGGAAGAAGGTCTCGACATCTACGAGCATGGAGAGAGCTGCTACAACTGATTATAAAGTTTAAAGTTTAAAGTTTAAAATTAAAAAAAGGTATGAAAAAGATTTTAGTTTTAGGATTGTTGCTCCTCGGAGCAACCTCCATGAGAAGTCAAGACAAAGTGGAAGCAACTATCGAAGCTGACGTTGTGAATCAATACATCTGGCGTGGCCAAGACCTGGGCAACACCGCGTTCCAACCCACGTTGGGCATCGCCTGGAAGGGACTCTCCCTCACCGCCTGGGGCAGCACAGGACTGACCGAAGCAGACGACACCAAGGAGTTTGACCTCACCCTCGGCTACACCATCGGAGGTTTCAACATCGGCATCACCGACTATTGGTTCAGTGCAGGACTTGATCCAGAGGGTCGTTACTTTAAGTACGACGCTCATGGCACCAACCACATCTTCGAGGCGAACGTAGGTTATGACTTCGGCCCTGTTGCCTTCCAATGGTACACGAACTTCACAGGTTACGACTACAAGCTGAACGGCAAACGTGCCTACAGCTCTTACTTCGAACTCTCGGCACCCTTCAAGCTCGCCACTTGCGACTGGACAGCCACAGCTGGAGCTGTTCCTTTCGGAGCCGAGGCAATCTACGGAACAGAGGACTTTGCGGTGACGAACCTCTCACTCCGTGCCACGAAGGACATCAAGATCACTGACTCGTTCAGCATCCCCATCTTCGGAGAGGTCATTGGGAATCCCTGCAGTCAGAAAGCCTACCTGGTGTTTGGATTCACGTTGCGTCCATAAGATCCAAACCCGACGCCCCCTTTTCTCACACCCATAGGGGAAAAGGGGGCTTTTATATTGAAATGAAAGCAAGAACGGGCAAGAAAAAGACAAAATAACACAATAAGATGTAAATTTATTTACAAAATGTTTGTGTATTTCATAAAAACACCGTAATTTTGCAACCAAAATAAAACCACTACAATACAATTTGATTTTAATCATACAAAACTGAACGACAAAAAGAGATGTGCGGATTTGTAGGAATACTCAAAACGAAAGGCGATGCTCGGAAGAAACGTGAGCAGGCGTTGAAGATGTCGGCAAAGATTCGGCATCGCGGTCCTGATTGGAGCGGAGTGTATAGCAGCGAGAAGGCGGTGCTGGCGCATGAGCGTCTGGCGATTGTGGACCCGCTGTCGGGTGGACAGCCCTTGTTTTCAACTGACGGCAAGGTGGTGCTGGCGGTGAATGGCGAAATCTACAACCATCAGGACATTCGTCGTCGTTATGCAGGACAGTATGAGTTTCAGACGGGTAGCGACTGTGAGGTCATCCTTGCGCTCTATCAGGATAAGGGCATTGATTTTCTGGACGAACTCAGTGGCATCTTTTCGTTTGTGCTCTATGACACGGAGACAGATGACTATCTGGTGGCTCGCGACCCCATCGGCGTTATACCTTTATATATAGGGCACGATCGGGACGGCACGGTGTATGTGGCGAGTGAACTGAAAGCCCTTGAGGGACAATGTGACGAGTACAAGCCTTTCCCTCCCGGACACTATTGCACGAGCAAGCATGACGGCAAGATAGAGCGTTGGTATCAGCGTGAGTGGATGAAGTATGACGGCATGAAGTGGGCGACGAGTGACCGCAAGGAGGCTGTGCAGATGGTGAAGGACGGTCTGATGGCTGCCGTGAAGCGCCAGTTGATGAGCGACGTGCCTTACGGTGTGCTGCTGTCGGGTGGTCTGGACAGTTCGGTGGTGTCTGCCATCGCCAAACTCTATGCAGCGAAGCGTATCGAGACGAATGATGAGCACGATGCCTGGTGGCCAAGACTGCACTCGTTTGCAGTGGGTCTGAAGGGGGCTCCCGACTTGGCAAAGGCACGTGAGGTGGCTGAGCATATCGGCACGGTGCATCACGAAGTGAACTACACGATTCAGGAGGGTTTGGATGCCATCCGTGATGTCATCTACCACATAGAGACATACGATGTGACGACCATTCGCGCCTCTACTCCAATGTACCTGTTGGCGAGGGTCATCCGCAGCATGGGTATCAAGATGGTGCTCAGCGGTGAGGGTGCTGACGAGATTTTCGGGGGTTACCTCTACTTCCACAAGGCTCCCGATGCACGTGCCTTTCATGAGGAGACGGTGCGCAAATTGGGCAAGCTCCACTTCTACGATTGTCTGAGAGCCAACAAGTCATTGATGGCATGGGGCATCGAAGGACGTGTACCGTTCCTTGACAAGGAGTTTCTGGATGTGGCCATGAGCATTGACCCAGCCTTGAAGATGTGTCCCGGAAAGACCATCGAGAAGGGTGTGGTGCGCGAAGGATTTGCCGAGATGCTGCCCGAGAGCATCGCATGGCGACAGAAGGAGCAGTTCAGCGACGGTGTGGGCTATTCATGGATTGACACCC
>CAMVIM010000013.1 GCA_947167515.1 uncultured Prevotellaceae bacterium
ACAATAAAGGCATAGTAGTGATTCTTGGATAAATCACCCGTGTGGACGTTCCGATTGCGCTGTCTCCAAGGATACTTCAATTTACCAGATTTAGGAATCTGAAGACCAACGTCGTAAACGTCCTTTTGGCGTATGACGGTCAATCGCCTACACGAGGCACACCGCGTTACAACGCCAAACCATCATGTAAAATCAATCCCGCCATCCCTTCGGTGATGGGCTTCCTGCAGCCAACGCCGCACTTCGCCCATCGGGCTAACTGGATTTATGACCAGCACATGGGTGCAGCCTCTTTGAAACTGGACTATGTGCATGAGTCAGTTGCAAATGTACAAACATTTTTATTACATACCAAATATTTGCGAAAAAAATGTGGGGAGGGGTGTTGGTATCGTGTTGGTGCACGACAGTATGTGCAACGCCGTTGCTTATTTAATTGGTACGGCATACAGATTGTAATTGGTGTGGCGTACCAATTGAATATGGAACGGCGTAAAGCTCGTAAGGGTTGTGGGGTCGTAAAAAAAGAAACAAGGGGTGGTAAAAATAGGCAAGGGCGATTGGAATGGTGTAGTTCCAATCGCCCTTGCCTAAAGGATTGTAATGAACCAATACAGACCTCGTCTAATTCATGATGGCAAAGTAATCGACGATGCCGACCAGTTTGCCGTGGTCGGTGACGAGGAGGGCATGAATCTTGTGGTTGCGGAACATCTGCTGGATGGTGGTCAATTTGGTTTCGGGCGAAATGGTCTTGGGGGTGCGGGTCATGGCTTCGCTGACGGGCAGATTGATAAAGTTCTCGCGAGCGCCTTCCACGGCACGACGGATGTCACCGTCGGTGATGATGCCAAGAATATTGTCACCATCCATCACCACGCCCAAGCCAAGTTTTCCACCACTGATAATCATGAGGGCGTCGGAGAGACGCATGGTGGGTGGCACAATGGGGAAATTGTCGGTGTACATCACGTCCTTCACACGAACCAAGAGTTTGCGTCCGAGCGAACCACCTGGATGGAACAGGGCAAAGTCTCTGGCCTTGAACTTGCGTACCTCCATCAGGGCACAAGCCAGCGCATCGCCCATCGCCATAGCGGCGGTGGTACTGGAGGTTGGAGCTAAATTAAGAGGACAGGCTTCACGCTCCACGTTGCACAGGATGTGGTAGTCGGAGTGTTGTGCCAGTAAGGAATTGGCATCACCCGTAATGGAGACGATGGGAATGTGGCGGTCTTCGAGCGAAGCGATGATACGAAGAAGTTCGTCTGTGTTGCCCGAATTGCTAATCATGAGCAACACGTCGTCGTTCATAATCATACCGAGGTCGCCATGCAGGGCATCGAGGGCATTGAGATAAATAGCAGGAGTGCCTGTGGAAGCGAGGGTGGCAGCAATTTTAGCACCGACATGTCCCGATTTACCCACTCCTGTCACCACGACATGCCCGGTGCAGTGATGAATGATGTCCACCACCTGCTCGAAGTTGTTGTCCAACTGCGGAATGAGGTCGAGCAAGGCTTGGGCTTCGTCACGCAAGCAACGCTCTGCATATATCTTTGAGTTCATAGGAAAAAGTCTGTCAATTAGCCATTTGTTTTTGAAGCCAGAACCATCAAGTTTATCAAGTTATATCTTGAACACTTAATTCATCAGGCAAGAACTCTCATCCATCAGGCTGGCGATGACTCTATCGAGGTCGCTCAGATAGAGCATATTAGGTCCATCAGAAAGGGCGTTGTCTGGATCGGGATGCACCTCGAAGAAGAATCCGTTGGCACCAAAAGCCTTGGCTGCCAATGCCATAGCAGGCACAAACTCACGATTTCCTCCCGTCTTGCCACCAGCGGCACCAGGACGCTGGACGGAGTGGGTGCAGTCCATGATGACGGTGTCGGTGAAGCGGTGCATATCAGCTATGTTGCGAAAATCGACGGCAAGGTTGTTGTAGCCATAGATGTTGCCACGTTCGGTCAGCCATACATTGTCGTTACCGCTCTCGCGCACTTTCTGTACAGGAAACTCCATGTCCAACCCCGAAAGGAACTGCGCCTTCTTGATGTTGACGATGCGGCCTGTTCGGGCGGCAGCCACCAGCAGGTCAGTCTGTCGGCAAAGGAAGGCTGGAATCTGCAGCACGTCAGCCACTTCACCAGCAGGTTGAGCCTGATAGCTCTCGTGGATGTCGGTGAGGATGCGGAGTCCATACTTTTCCTTGATGTTGGAGAGCATCAGCATGCCTTTCTCCAGTCCTGGCCCACGATAGGAGTGGATGGAGGTACGATTGGCCTTGTCGAAAGAAGACTTGAAGATGATGTCGAGGTCATACTTTTCGTTGAGTCGCACCAATTCCTGAGCCACCTCTTCGAGGCAGTCCATCGACTCAATGACACAGGGACCTGCTATGATGGTTGGTTGCATAGGGCTGGGGATTTTAGAAAGGATAAACGTCGTTGTTTTCAGAAGGAGAAACAGCTGCAGGGGTCTCCTGCTGAGGAGAAAGCTGTGGGGATGAGGTTGCAGACGAGCCTTGGCCAGAGGGTTTAGGTGACAACATTTCCATGTTATCAACCATAATTTCGACGGTTTTCCTGCTGATGCCCTGACGGTCTGTCCAGTCGCGCGACTGTAACTTTCCCTCCACATAAAGGCGGTCGCCCTTGCGCACAAACTTCTCCACCACTTCGGCCTGCTTGCGCCAAAAGATGCAAGTGTGCCACTCCGTGCGGTCAGGCACCTGCGTGCCATTCTGCAAGGTGTAGCCCCGTTCGGTGGTGGCCAGTCGTACTTGTGCCACACACACACCCTGGTCGAGATATTTCACCTGTGGGTCTGCCCCCACATTTCCAATAAGCATTACTTTATTCATAGTATCACTGTTTTATTCATTAGATAATGGTCTAGTATCGTCATGGCGGCCATCGCTTCCACCACAGGCACAGCACGAGGCAAGACACAGGGGTCATGGCGGCCTTTCACTTCGAGGGTGATCTCATGCCCATCCTTCGTCACCGTTTGCTGTGGACGCAGTTGTGTGGCCACAGGCTTGAATAGCACACGGAAGTGGATGTCCTGCCCGTTGGAGATGCCACCCTGAATACCGCCTGAATGGTTTGTGCGGGTGCTGATACGACCTGCATCGTTGAAAAAGATGTCGTTCTGCTCTGAACCTCGCTGCCCCACTCCACTGAATCCTTCGCCATACTCAAACCCCTTCACGGCGTTGATGCCCAACATGGCTGCACCCAGGTCGGCATGGAGTTTGGAGAAGGCCGGTTCGCCCAATCCTGTGGGACAGCCCTGAATGACACAGGTGATGATGCCTCCGATGGTATCGCCATCGGCTTTCACATCCAAAATCAGCTTTTCCATGCGCTCAGCCACCTCCGAGTCTGGACAACGCACAGGGTTCTGCTCTATCTGCGAAAAGTCATATTTCCGATAGTCACGGTCAATCGCGACATCGCCCACCTGAGAGGTGTAGGCTGTGACGCTGATGCCTAACTGACGTAATGCCAACTTGGCCAATGCGCCTCCCACGCAGCGTGAGATGGTTTCACGTGCCGAAGAGCGTCCACCTCCTCGATAGTCGCGAAGTCCATACTTCTGCGTGTAGGTGAAATCGGCATGGGAGGGTCGGAAGACATTCCGCACATTCTCATAGTCGCTGGAATGCTGGTTGGTGTTTCTTACCATGAAACCGATGGGGCATCCTGTGGTCTTGCCTTCAAACACACCTGAAAGCAACTCCACTCGGTCACCTTCCTGACGTCCTGTTGTGATGCGGCTTTGTCCAGGACGGCGACGGTCCAATTCTGACTGGATAAAACCCACATCGACCGCAATACCCGCAGGCATGCCGTCCACCACTCCACCAATGGCAGCCCCGTGGCTTTCACCATAAGTGGTCAGCGTAAAAATATGTCCAAACGTATTTCTCATTAGTGGCATCCTCCACAACCGCCTCCGCAGCCACCACAACTGCCACAATCGCCACCCTCGCAGCAATCAGATTCGCTTGCGGAATTGAGCGAGGCAGAGATCTCCTCGTTGGTGGCAGGGCGGTTTTCTATCACATGACCGACAAAATGGAGGTCTTGACCTGCATACGGATGGTTCAGGTCGATGGTGATTGCATCTTTCTTTATCTCGATGACGGTTGCCCTGAAACGGGTGCCGTCCTCTGCCGTCATGGGCACAACGGCTCCTTCGTGTACATAATTATAGTTGATTTTACCATCTATCATGAAGACCGATTCGGGCACATCGAACATCAGTTCGTCGTTGAACTCGCCATAAGCGTCGGCACTGGGAATGACGAAGTCGAACTCATCGCCACGTGCAAGACCTTTCACATTGTCCTCAAACTTGGAAAGCACAAGCCCCAGTCCTGTGATAAACTGGAACGGATGACGACGATTGGTCACCTCGATGGGTTCTTCGTCCTCTTCACCATTGTCGATGGTGTAGAGTCTATATGCTACAGTCATCAAGTTGTTTTCTACTGCCATAAGATAATTGCAAAATATTGTGTAATTGTTGATTGAGATTGCAAAGGTACGATAAACGAAGGAAAAAACAAAACAAAAAACGTGTTTTTTTCAGATGTCCATAAAATTGCTTACCTTTGCAAAAAATCTGCAAATCAACTACAAAAACATCATGAGATACGGAACAATCGCCACCCTGACCGCCCTTCTCCTGTTTGCTGCATGCCAGCACACTACCAAGAAAGAACAGGAGCAGCTAAAAGGGGCAGAAACAGGGCAACCAGTTAAAAGCCCAAAGAATATCATCCGAAAGCACATCAGCATCCCTTCCGAGTTCAATCACCTGACCAACCTCGGCTGTGTTGACATCATCTACACGCAAGGCAACTTCAACATCGAGGTGGAGGGTGACAGCACGATGGTGAACTATCTGCAAGCGAATTTCGACAGCAATCTGCTCACCGTCAGCATCAAGTCGGATGGCAACTCCGACCTGAATCCATACGGCAACACAAGCAACGTGAAGATGTACATTTCGTCGCCCGACCTCAGATGTGTGAGCGTGTGCGGCAACGGGAACTTTGAGAGTCTGGGCACCTGGCGCAACGAAGATATCCTGCTGGGCATGATCGGAACGGGAAGCATGAAGTTGGCCAAAGTCGAATGCACCACGTTCAGTCTTCAGAGCACCGATGGGGGAAGCTTCACCGTCGCAAACCTCAAGGCAGACGATGCCGCCATCTTCTCCACCAGCACAGCCCGCATCGAGGCAGATGTGAATGTGAACAATCTGACCGTCCTCAACGAGGGCAAGCAAATCATGAAACTGACAGGTACGGCATCGAAACTGCTGGTCAAGAATCCCAAAGATCCCAACCTGACGATGGAGGTGACCACTCCTCCTATCCGATAGAAGGTCAAAAAAAGGAATCCGCTTGTCCCTTTCGAGACACGCGGATTCCTTTTATTGTATAGGCGGATTCTTTTAGATTCTTTTCATTATATTTTATAATGTATAGACATCACTTCTTCAGCTTCGCGATGCTCTCAGTCAAAGCTGCAATCTTCGTCTCGGCATCGCTCTGCTTTTTACGCTCCAGTTCCACCACCTGAGCAGGTGCATTAGCCACGAAACGCTCGTTGCTGAGTTTCTTCTTCACACCCACCAGAAAGCCTTGCAGGTGTTTCAGTTCCGCCTCCATCTTGGCGATTTCGGCTTCTGCATCGATGAGGTTACCCAACTGCACAGCATATTCTGTGGTGCCAATCAAGAAGTTTGAAGTGCCGTCACTCTTAGCCTGTACATACTGAATGTCAGCCAGCGAAGCCATCTTCTTGATGATAGGTCCGAGTGCTGGACACTTGGTCACATTCTTGTCATCCGCACCGCTGACAACCACCTCAAGAGTGAGGGGTTCGCGTGGCGAGATGTTTTTGCTCTGACGTACGGCACGAACTCCAGAAATGACTTGCTTAGCCTCTTCAACCTGAGCCATCAGCTGTGCATCGGCTTCTGTTGGAGCATCAAGAATAAGGGTTTCCACCATGATGCTCTCGCCATCCTTGCGCTCTGCGATGTGCTGATAAAGTTCTTCGGTGATGAAAGGCATGAAGGGGTGGATAATCTTCATCAACTGCTCAAAGAACTGGAGCGTGGCCTTGTAAGTGGCGACATCAATCGGAGCCTGATAAGCAGGCTTAATCATCTCCAGATACCAACCAGAGAACTCGTCGGTGAAGAGTTTGAAGGCAGCCATCAGAGCTTCGTTCAGACGATACTTCGAATAGAGGTCGTTGATGTCGGCCAAGGCAGTCTTGATGACAGCCTCCATCCACGCAATGGTCTTCTTGTTCTCGGCTGGCTGCTCAAGACCTTCATTCACTTCCCAACCCTGCACCAGACGGAACGCATTCCAAATCTTGTTGCAGAAGGCGGCACCCTGCTGACAGAGCTGCTCGTCGAAGAGGATGTCATTGCCTGCAGGAGCAGACAGCAGCATGCCCATGCGCACACCATCGGCACCATACTTCTCGATGAGTCCCAGCGGATCGGGCGAATTGCCGAGCGACTTCGACATCTTACGTCCCAGTTTGTCGCGCACCACTCCCGTGAAATACACATTGCGGAAAGGCACGTCCTTCATATATTCCTCACCAGCCATGATCATGCGAGCCACCCAGAAGAAGATGATGTCGGGAGCCGTCACAAGGTCACAAGTGGGATAATAGTAGTTGATTTCCTCGTTGCCGGGATTGTTGATGCCGTCGAAGAGAGAGATAGGCCAGAGCCATGAAGAGAACCATGTGTCGAGCGCATCCTCGTCGTGACGCAGCTGATCGATGGTGATGTTCTCATAGCCAGGAATCTTCTTCGCCTCTTCCAGCGCCTCCTCGGCAGTAAGAGCCACCACATACTTCTCCTCTTCCTCCTCATCAGTGGGCAGGAAATAGGCAGGGATGCGGTGTCCCCACCACAACTGGCGGCTGATGCACCAGTCCTGAATGTTCTCCATCCAGTTGCGGTAGGTGTTCACATATTTAGTTGGATAGAACTTAATCTTACCTTCCAGCACAGGTGGCAGGGCGATGTCGGCAAAGTGCTTCATGGAGAGGAACCACTGCTTGCAGAGACGAGGCTCCACAGCCGTGTCCTGATTGCGCTCCGAATAGCCCACCTTATTGTCATAGTCCTCAATCTTCTCCATCAAGCCCGCTGCCTGCAGGTCGATGGCAATCTGCTTGCGCACCTCCATGCGGTCTTGACCCACATAGAGTCCTGCCTCCTCGGAGAGGGTGCCGTCAGGATTGAAGATGTCGATGGTGTCGAGGTTATGTGCCTTACCCAATGCGTAGTCGTTCACGTCGTGGGCAGGTGTGACTTTCAGACAGCCCGTACCAAACTCGATGTCCACATAGCGGTCTTCAATGACAGGGATGACACGGTTCACCAGCGGCACAATCACCTTGTGACCTCTCAGCCACTGGTTCTTCGGGTCTTTGGGGTTGATACACATGGCTGTATCTCCCATGATGGTTTCAGGACGTGTGGTTGCCACCACAGCATAGTAACCCTTCGCATCCTTATGAATCACATTACCCTCCTTCTCCAGTTCGTCGATGGACACCTTGCCACCCACTGACTGAAGGTTTTCGGGGTCAGCCACATAATATTTCAGATGGAACAGGTGGCTCTTCTCGTCACGATAAATCACCTCCTCGGTAGAAAGCACCGTCTGTGCCTTGGGGTCCCAGTTGACCATACGGAGACCACGATAGATGAGTCCCTTTTTGTAGAGGTCAACAAACACCTTCAGCACACTCTCGCTGCGCTTCTCGTCCATCGTGAACGCCGTTCTGTCCCAGTCGCATGAAGCACCCAGATGGCGCAGCTGCTTCAGGATGATGCCACCGTGCTCGTCTGTCCAAGCCCATGCATGCTTCAAGAACTCCTCACGAGTGAGGTCACGCTTCTTGATGCCCTGCTCAGCCAGACGGTTCACCACCTTCGCCTCCGTAGCAATAGAAGCATGGTCAGTGCCAGGCACCCAGCAAGCATTCTTGCCGTCAATACGGGCCTTACGGATGAGAATATCCTGAATCGTGTTGTTGAGCATGTGCCCCATGTGCAGCACACCCGTCACGTTGGGTGGCGGAATCACAATCGTATAGGGTTCACGACCATCAGGCTTGCTCGCAAAGAGCTTGTGATCCAGCCAGTACTGGTACCACTTTCCCTCCACCTCGGAAGGGTTATAATTTTTTGCTAATTCCATTGGTTCTTGAATTTTTGGCGGCAAAGGTACAAAAAAATCGGCGAAGTGAGCGAATAGAAAGCCTGTTTTCTATTCCAATCACAAGAATTTTACACAAATACCTCATGAGTGAGAGAAGTTTAAGACGATGCATGACATCGTCACACTTCGTCCACCCACCTTCTCAATTTTTCTTTCATGACGTTCCAAAACGAGCCTCTTTTCATTCTGAGTTCCGTAGCCTCTTCTTCGTCATCAGCATCATCCCCAGCATCTTCTTCCGCCTCTTCTGGAGTTTTCACCCCAGGCGTGCCTTCATCAGACGCCAGAGGTTCCTCTTCCCCTGCTTCTTCCTGAGTCTGCTCACTCTCATCCTCTTCGTCTTCTTCCATCTTATCCGCTTGCTGTTCCGCACGGGGAGCACTTGCATAGTATTTCTCTCGCAGACTCTGCAACAGCCGCTTCTCATCCGACATTTCCTCCTCACCCGACGGGCAGTCCGCCTGATCAAAACCCGTAGCCACAATCGCCACCTTGATTTCATCCTCCAAGTCATCGTCCTGATAATGCCCCCAAAGCACCTCGACATTCTCGTCAAAGTCCTCCATGAAGGCATTGATTTCACGCAGTTCGGACATCTTCGCAGGATTTTTCTTGCCACTATATACTATATATAATAGTCGCTTGGTCTTCTGTTTGTCCATGTTGGCAATCAGCGGAGAGTTCACAGCCTCCGACATAGCCTTTAGAATGCGCTGTTCGCCACTCGCTTTTGCCACAGAAACAATCGCCGCTCCGCCATCTTTCATCACCGTCTTCACATCTTCAAAATCTCGATTCACCTTACCTCGCACCGTGATAATCTCTGCAATCGTCTTGGTGGCAATGGTCAGCACCTCATCTGCCTTCAGCATTCCCTCATCCCAATCCAACTGCACATAACGCGAATCCTCCAGCAACTTCTCGTTGTTAATCACAATCAGCGAATCCACACACTTCCTCATAGCCTCAAGTCCCTTCAGAGCGATGTTGATGCGCTTTGGCCTCTCCATCAAAAAAGGCAATGTCACCACACCCACGGTCAGAATACCCATTTCCTTCGCCACACGCGCAATTACAGGAGCGGCACCTGTTCCCGTACCACCACCCAGTCCTGCCGTAACGAACACCATCTTCGTGTCGCCCTCCAGCATCGCCTTGATGTCATCCAGATTCTCCTCTGCCTTTTTCCGTCCCACTTCGGGGTCGCCACCGGCACCCAAGCCATCGCCCAGCTGAATCTTGTTCGGCACCTTGTTCGGTACCAGCACCTGGCTGTCCGTGTTGACCACCACGAAAGAGACATTCTTCACGCCCACTTCCCACATGTGCTGCACAGCATTTCCGCCGCCACCACCGACACCAATCACTTTGATAATTCTCTCCGACTTGTCCTCAATAGGAAAATTGAAAGGAGGCAACTCATCCTCCTTGTGCGAGCCAATCAGCCCTGCAGTACAGTCCGTCCGAATCAGGCCCTGCACTCCTGCATTTTCTTTCATCATCAATTCTCAGATATTAAAATGTTTTACAAGAAATTTTGCCAACCCTCCTTGGGGTTGGCTTCTCACTCTATCATATATTCTCGGCCACAAAGTTACGAAAAAGAAGCAAAACCACAACATTCTCCCCGCACTTTTTTTTACAAAACTAAAAAAAATCTTTCTTCTCTATTCTAATTTTACAAAAGTGCAGACAAGGTTCTCGCATGAAAGAAAAAAGGAAGAAGAATCCTTTGTATGTAAATTCTTCTCGAAAAAGTTTGATATAAATCCAAGATAATTCGTATCTTTGCCCTCAAAATAGACAAACTTCAGCCATTATGCCACACACACACCAGCAACAAGAGGCATCCACACCTGCAGGTGCCACCCAGCCAAGCCTCCCATCGTCAGAAAGAGTCTTCAGCATCTTCCACCAGCTGAACCAGATACCACGCCCCTCACACCATGAGGAACGGGTGGCAGACTTCCTTTGCCAATTCGCCGACCGACTTCATCTGGAGCACGAGCGCGATGCTGAAAACTGCGTGGTGATACGCAAGCCTGCCTCCCCTGGCTATGAACAGGCTGAGCCTATCGTGCTGCTCAACCACATGGACATGGTGTGCGTAGGCATGAACGACCCTCTCCACACCCCCATCGAAACCTACGTGGAAGACGGCTGGATGAAGGCACGGGGCACCTCGCTGGGAGCCGACAACGGCATCGGTCTGTCAATGGCTCTGGCCGTGCTCGAAAACGACCGCATTCCCCACCCTGCCCTGGAAGTCATCACCACCACCAACGAAGAGGACGGCATGTCGGGAGCCGCCGCCCTATCAGAAAACTTCATTCGCGGACGCAAGGTTATCAACCTCGACTCTGAAGACTACGACACCATCACGACAGGAGCCGCAGGAGCCTGCCTGCAAATCCACCGTATCCCCATCCAGCCACAACCACTCCCAACAGACAGCTACCTCCTGTGGCACAGCATCCGCTTCGCTGGAGGACTGGGCGGACACTCAGGAGTGGACATCGACAAACAACGCTGTAGCGTAGTGATTCCAGCACAGAAACTGCTGAAAGCCCTCTGCCAGCACCCTCACACCTTCGTCGCCCACATACACATCGGAGAAGCTAATGCCTCCATCGCTTCCAATGGACAGCTCATCGTGGGCATTCCTCATCACGAAGTCACCCTCCTGACCCAACACGTGGCAGACATCAACCAATGGCTGCAAGACACCTATGCCCAAACTGACCCCCACATCACCTGCACCGTCCAGCCTTGCGAAGCACCCTCCACCTTCATCCCCACCACAGCCGTAAGCGCACTCCTCGATGCCCTAAGCCACATTCCTCAAGGCGTGGTGAAGATGAGCCAAGACCTGCCCCAAACCGTCGAGACATCCAACAACGTGGGATGCATCGACACGGCAGAAGACCACCTGCTCGTCACCACCCACACACGCAGTTTCCTCGACACCCACATGCACACCCTCAGCCAATCCATCGCACAAGCCCTCGCTGCCGCAGGAGCCACCACCCAAGTGGTCATGACAGCCCCGGCATGGCAGGAAGACCAGCACTCACCCTTTCTCCAGCTCGTCAGCGACACCTTCCACGACACCCTCGGCTGGCGCCCCCGCATGGTGGCCATGCACTTCGTGCTCGAAGCAGGCTTCTTCGTCCAGCACTACCCACGCATCCAGATTGCTAGCATCGGCCCACGCATCGTTCAGCCCCACTCCACCAGCGAACGGGTGGAACTGCGCACCATCGACGACATCTGGCAAGTGCTCCTCAACCTGCTGGCAAGGCTGAAGTGACGTCTGTGAACCTATCATACCCGCAAAACGGGAATGCCCATCTATTATAAATTCTTTTTGACGACTTTCAAGTGGAAGTGGATGCAGTAGCAGAGGCCTGCGGTGGTGAGGCCAAAGGGAAAAGACCACCAGATGCCGACGGCTCCCATGCCGAGAGTGAAGGCGAAGAAGTAAGCAAGGGGGATGCTGACGAGGGCGTAGGCGATGAAGGCGTAGAGCATCATGGCACGTACGCTCTTGATAGCGCGCAAGGCGTTGGCATAGATGATTTGGAGGCAGTCGCCGAGCTGGTAGCAGGCGAAGGCTGGCAGCATGGCAATGAAGAGAAGGATGACGTCGGAACTTGTGGTGAAGATGGACGCAAGGGGGCGGCCTGCCAAACAAATGGCTGAGACAAGGATGATGCCCGAGAAGACGGAGAGGAGGAAGGCGGTGAGGGCGGTGAGGCGCACTTCGCGCCAGTCGTTGCGACCTTGATGGTAAGCGATGCGGATGGCGGCGGCGGCTCCGATACCGTAATAGACCATAAAGGCGAGGGTGCTGACGGTGCACATGACTTGATGGGCCGCGAGGGCGGTCACACCTATCCAGCCCATGAAGATGGCGGCAATGTTAAATGAACTGGCTTCGAGGCAGAGCTGTATGGAGATGGGGAGCCCAAGTCGGAAGAGGTTGAGCATGCCGCTGCGGGTGCAGGAGGTGAAAGTGGTGTCGTGGCGCGCTTGACGGAACGAAGGCGTAGCGAGGAGCTTGCCGCGTCGGAGGGCTACCCACATGGCGAGGGGCGTGGAGGCACGTGCGATGAGGGTGGCAAGTCCTGCTCCGAGCAGACCGAGGTCGAAGGTGAAGATGAGGAGGTAGTTGAGGATGAGATTGAGGACGTTGCTTCCAATCATGACCCACATCGGGGTGAGGGTGTCGCCGAGTGCATCGGAGAACTGTTTCATGGAATTGAAGAGGGACATGAATGGGAGGGAGATGAGGAGGACTATGAAGTAGGGACGGATGAGAGGGAGGAGCTGTTGGGGCTGTCCGAGGCGGTGGAGGTTGAGATAGAAAATCAGGAGGAGACTGACGACAAGAAGGCTGGCAAGGAGGTTGACCCAGTTGCTTTCGCGCAGGGTCTGGAGGATTTTGGCAAAGCGCTGCTGGCTGTAATGACCTGCCACGATGGGGGTGGTGGCGTAGGAGATGCCAAGCAGGAAGTAGATGCAGAGGTTGAAGACATTGTTGACGAAGCTGGCGGCTGAGAGTTCGGGAGTGCCGTATTGCCCCACCATGATGGTATCTGCCCACCCCTGAAAGATGCTGCCCAGTTGGGCGATGACGATGGGATAGGCAAGGCTGATGATGGCTCCGATGCGCTGTGTATGTCGGATGGGTGTGGTAGCTCCCCAGCTTGGTCTGTCGCTCATGCTCATGGCTGTTTGAGTTCGCCTTGTGCAAGGTGGCTGAAATCGTGGTACCACCAGTAGGTGTGACCAAACTCGCGGTGGGTCTTGTTGATGCGCTCGGTGGGGTCGGCAAACTCGGACTTGTACTCGTTGTAGTCGCGGAACTGAGCGATGAAGTCGTTGTCGGTGAATACGGCGAGGGTGTCTCCATTGATGAGAGCGACTCCATGAAGGGCGGCTTGCGGCTGGCTCAGCAGGAGGAGGGCTTCGCGATAGGCTCGGGGCAGGTTGTCGCCGTTGCGAGCGGCTCCTAACTGGTAGTAGTAGGGAAATTGCTGCAGAAACTCGTCCATGTGCTTGTCGAGCAGCAGACTACACAGGTAGTAGTCGATGGTGTGGACGTTGCAGAGGGAGTCGGCAAGCATGAGACGGAGGTATCGTTGTGTGGAGGTGACGCTGGTGCCGCATCGCGCTCCGAGGTGGGCACAGATGTCCTGCGTGGTGATGCGGTAGTAGGGCTGGTGCTCAGCTATGTCGAGGAGTCCTTTTGAACCGTAGTACTGAGGGTAGTCGAAAAGATTTTCGGCAAGCAGCCCTTGCTGGGAAAGGGCATACATGCGCAACTGGGTGAGTCGGGGGGTGCTGCGCAGGGAGCGTTCTCCCACATGGGACGCGGCTTCGTAGTCGTGTTCCAGAATGAGGCGTTCGGTCTTCAGCTCATAGTGGAAGACATCGGGATTGTGAGGGATGGCTCCAGCGATGAGCATGAGGGCGAAGAGGATGATGAAGTTGGGATAAGCCTGCGACTTGAGGTCGGTGGATTCGCTGGGGAAATAGGAGTCGAAATGGCGAATGAGGAGGACGGCGATGACGAAAAGAATGAGGACAAGGGGAAGAATCCACGTCCATGCGCCGAAGGTGAAATGAAGCAGAGTGGAACGATCGATGTCAGTCAGTAGGGTCAAGCCGAGCATGGAGGGGAGATAGGAGAAGGCGTACCAGCGTGAGGGGAGGTTGGTGAGAAGATGAACCACGCGTTGCAGGATTTGCAGGAAAGCTGTGATGATGAGGGCACCGACGAAGAGGTTGTAGGTAGTGACTCCGTGCGAATAGACGAACTGGGCCTCTGCGAGAAGGTCGCCTTGCAGGAAGTAAAGGTAGCAGAAGGTGAAAAGCATAAACAGAATTCCGCAGGAATACTGGATGATTCCTGCGGTCTTCTGTCTTCGGAAGGGGTTGATACTCACAATTATTCAGCGTTTTTATGAAGGACAACAGCGGAACGGGCTGGAATGTAGAGTTTGAGCCATCCCTTGCCATCCTTCTCGTAAATGGGATCGTAGTTGGTGAAGTGGCGAACGGAGTCGTCAGCGAAGTTGTTGCCGCCGTAGAGCTTGTTGTCGGTGTTGAGCACCACGTCGTAGCTGCCTTGTGGCACGATGAAGCCGTAGTCGGTGTAGGAGCGGTCGGGCGAGAAGTTGAAGACGAACAGCAGGTCGCCACGGGAGAAGGCAAGAATCTGGTCGCCATCGTTGTGCCACACCTCCACCACAGGTGTCTTCTGGAAGTTCTTCACGGTCTTGATGACCTTGAGCATCGCTTCATCGAAATCTCCTAAGTAGTGATAGCACAATTCCTTATTATCGACAAGACTCCATTGACGACGAGCGTACTTGTAACCCCATCCGTTGCCTTCTCGGGGGAAGTCAATCCACTCGGGATGACCGAACTCGTTGCCCATGAAATTGAGGTAGCCGCCGTTCATCGTGGAGGCGGTCAGGAGGCGAATCATCTTGTGGAGAGCGATGCCTCGGTTGACGGTCATGTTCTCGTCGCCCTTCTTGAAGTGCCAGTACATGTCGGCATCGATGAGGCGGAAGATGATGGTCTTGTCGCCCACCAAAGCCTGGTCGTGGCTCTCGGCATAGGAGATGGTCTTCTCGTCCTGTCGGCGGTTGGTGGTTTCCCAGAACATGGAGGACGGTTTCCAGTCCTCGTCCTTGAGTTCCTTGATGGTCTTAATCCAGTAGTCGGGAATGTTCATCGCCATACGGTAGTCGAAACCATAGCCGCCGTCCTTGAAGGGTGCAGCCAAGCCAGGCATACCCGACACTTCTTCGGCGATGGTGATGGCCTTGGGGTTGACCTCATGGATGAGGAGGTTGGCGAGGGTGAGATAAGCGATGGCCTCGTCATCTTCGTGTCCGTTGTAGTAGTCGCCATAGCCGCCGAAGGCTTCACCCAATCCGTGACTGTAGTAGAGCATGGAAGTGACGCCGTCGAAGCGGAAACCGTCGAACTTGAACTCTTCGAGCCAGTATTTGCAGTTGGAGAGCAGATAGTGGATGACCTCGTTCTTGCCATAGTCGAAGCAGAGGGAGTCCCAAGCGGGATGCTCACGTCGTCCGCCCTGCATGAAGTATTGGCAGCCATCGCCGGCAAAGTTGCCCAAGCCTTCTATCTCGTTCTTCACGGCATGTGAGTGTACGATGTCCATGATGACGGCGATGCCCATCTGGTGGGCGGTGTCGATGAGTTCCTTCAGTTCTTCGGGTGTGCCGAAACGGCTGGAGGGAGCGAAGAAATTGCTCACATGGTAGCCGAAGGAGCCGTAGTAGGGATGCTCGGCTATGGCCATCACCTGAATGGCATTGTAGCCGTCTTTCTTGATGCGAGGCAAGACGTTGTCCTTGAACTCGGTGTAGGTGCCCACTTTCTCGGCATCCTGCGACATGCCGATGTGGCATTCGTAGATGAGGAGCGGATTGGTGTCGGGCTTGAAGTTCTTTTTCTTGAACTCATAGGGAGTTTCGGGTGCCCACACCTGGGCGGAGAAGATTTTGGTCTGGTCGTCTTGCACCACACGGTTGGCATAGGAAGGGATGCGTTCTCCTTCACCGCCCTGCCACTTCACTTTCAGTTTGAACAGGTCGCCATGCTTCATCTGTTTGGCTTTCAGTTTGATTTCCCAGTTGCCGTTGTCGATGCGGGTCATCTTGTAGGCTTCATCTTCCTGCCATCCGTTGAAGTCGCCGATGAGATAGATGTCGGTGGCATTGGGGGCCCACTCTCTCAACACCCAGCCACGGGCGGTCTTGTGGAGTCCAAAATAGAGGTGTCCGTCGGCAAAGTCGGAGAGGGACTGCTTGCCTCCGTTGGTCAGTTCGTTCAGTTTGTAGAGGGCATGGTCGTGACGCCCCACAATGGCTCCTTCGAAGGGTTCGAGCCAGGGGTCATTCTTCACAATGCCAATATGCTTCACTTTGGGCTCGGCCGCCTTCTTGGGCTTGGCGGCCTTCTTTGCTTTTTCTGTTGCCATAAGAGAAAGAATTATGCTTTTACTTTAAAGATTACCTTTTTATATTCGGGGATGGGCGAGATGCAAGGAGCATGGCCATCCTGCGGGAAGAAGATGACGAACTCACCCGGATGCACGGTGATGTACTGCTCTGGCCGGTCAGGATAGAAGGTGATGTCCTTGGCCGCATTGTAGGGCGCTTCCGACAAATACTGACGAGGCATGTAGCCCATCACTTCGGGGCATGAGAGCGGAATCTGGATGTCAATCATGGAGTCGTGGGTTTCCATCTTTGCCTCGTCCACGGTCTTTCCTTTTGTCACGTTGTGGTTGACAAAAAGTTTGTTGCCGTCAATGTTCACTCTTCCTGGCTCTTGGGCCATCAGGTCTGTCTGCTGCAGATATTCCACCACTTTGGGGAACAGAGGATTCAGGTTGGCATACTTGCCAAAGTTTTCAAGAGTGTCTAAAATCATAACGCCATTTATTTAAGGTTTGTAAAAAAGTTAGTTGTCTTGCTCTGCCTGCCGAATTTCGTCCAGCACCTCCCGATGCAGGAGTCCGTTTGTGGCCACGACCTGACGTCCGCTCTCCCACTCCCGGTCGGTGCCGGCATGGTCTGACACACATCCGCCGGCCTCCAGAAGGATACACGCTCCGGCTGCCACATCCCAGGGCTGGATGAACGACTCCACATAGACATCAATCTTGCCCGATGCCACGTAGCAGAGTTCGGCTTCGGCACTTCCGTTGCTGCGGATGCTGGCACAATGGCCATAGAGTCGCCCTGTCAGATTCAGGCAGAAAGTCCTCCACCCGTCTGCATTATAGGGATAGCCTATCATCACCAACGCTTGGTCCAAATCGGTCTGGCCAGACACGTGAATGGGACGCTCGTTGAGAAAGGCACCCATTCCCTTGGCCGCGCTATAGAGTTCCCTACGGGTCACTTCATAGACCACTCCCAACAGGATTTCGGTCTTGCTGCGCAGAGCGATGGCCACACAATAGGGTGCCAAGTCGTGGATGAAGTTTGTGGTGCCATCCAGCGGGTCAACCACCCAGAAGTAGGCCGTCTGCTCATCCACCTGCTCCACCGTCTTTTCCTCTGTGATGAATCCAGCCTCTGGCAATATCTCACGCAGGCGCGAAACCACCATCTCCTCGCAGCGTTTATCCACATAACTCACATAGTCGTGGCTCTGCTTCAACTCCACCTTGCTGGCGTCGAAACTCTCACGCTGTCCGGCTATGAACTGTCCTGCCTCGACAGCCAATGCTTTCACCTCTGCCAAGATGCGCTGCAAATCCCTCATCATTGCCCCATCAACTTGCCGCGATTGTAGATGCCCTTGCGTATCACGTTGCCGTTTCGGTCCTTCTCCACGAAAGAGCCGTCGCGCTGGTCGTTGAAGAAAGAACCTTCGAAACGCACCCCGTCAGGAGATTCCTCCACTCCTTTTCCGTTCTTCATCCCATCCTTGAAGCGTCCCTTGAACTTGGTGCCATCGGCCAGGCGCAACACACCCTCGCCGTTCATCTCTCCACCAGCCCATTCGCCGTCGTAGATGTCGCCATTGGCACCCGTGAACTTGCCACGCCCATGCTCCTTGTCTTCCACCCAGTAGCCCTCATACTTGGAGCCGTCGGGCCAAGTGTAAGTGCCGAAACCGTCCATGTAGCCATTCTTGAACTGACCCACATAGCGGCGCTTGTCGGCATAGGTGAAGAGGCCTTGTCCGGTACGTTCACCATTCTGGTAATCACCTTCATAAACGTCGCCGTTCTTGAATCGGTAGATGCCCTTTCCGTGCATCATGTCATCCTTCCAGCCGCCTGTGTAGAAATCGCCGTTGGGATAAGTGTATTTGCCCTGTCCGTTGCGCATGTCGTTGTCCATCTCGCCTTCGTAAATGGAGCCATCGCGCCAGTCGAAAGTGCCCCTGCCCGACTTCTTGTCGTTCTTCCAGTCGCCATCATAGTAGATGCCGTTTGCCCAGGTGTAGCGTCCCTTTCCGTTGCGCTTGTCGTCAGCCCATTCGCCCACGTATTTGTCACCATTATAATAATACATAGTGCCCAAACCGTGCTGATAATCAATCAGCCAAAGACCATCATACTTGTTGTTGTTGGCAAAATAGTAAACACCACGACCATTCTGATGATCCTGATGCCAGCTGCCTTCATACTTTTCGCCATCGGTGAAAGTATATACTCCATATCCCTGACGCTTTCCCTTCACGTACTCACCTTCGTAGGTATCACCCGTCGTAAACGTTGTCTTACCTTTTCCGTGAGGCTTTCCTCCCTCCAGCTCGCCATAATAGGTAGCCTTGTCTTTGGGGAAAACGTAGTTTCCAATCACCACTTTCTGAGCATACAACGACGATGCACTCATCAGCATCATCATTCCTGCCAGCATATATCTTGAAATTTTCATATATCAATAGGTTCTTTTTAGTTCTTGAATTATCTGCCAAATGCAAAGATAAAAACTTTTTTTCAAATCTCAGCCCTCCGTTAAGTTTTATTATGACTTTTATGGAGAAAAAAAACACATTACCGCTTTTTCATGTTCTGGAAAAAGGTCTTCTGACCTCAGAGGCGGTCATTCGAACGAGAGCGAGGTGACCTTCTCCAGACGTGCTTTGAGGCGAGGCATGGAGTCTTTTCGGATGCGGAGGGTCATCGTGCAGTCGTTGTCAAAATTCTGCTCGACGATTTGGGGGTTTTCTTCCTTCACGATGCGCATCACGTCGTTCATGTAGGGGTATTCAAAACGGAAAAGCACGTCCTCGTCCACCGTCTTCTCCACAATTTCAGCTGCGGCAATGGCTTCGGCAGCAGCCAAGCGATAGGCAACAATCAACCCAGACGTGCCGAGTTTCACCCCCCCGAAGTAGCGAACTACAACGACGAGGATGTCTGTGAGTTCATGAGAGTTGATCTGACCGAGAATGGGCTTGCCGGCCGTGCCGGAAGGCTCTCCGTTGTCGTTGGCACGGAAGTCCTTCCGCTCCGCCCCCAGCATGTAGGCATAGCACACGTGGCGGGCATCGTAGTATTTCTTCTGATACTCCGCCACGAGCTGCTTCACCTCCTCCACCGAACGCACGGGCATAGCAAAAGCGAGAAACTTGCTGCGTTTCTCGCTATAATTGCCTTCTGCCAATGTCCGTATCGTTCTGTAGGTGTCCATCTTAGCTGAGTTTGTGTATCACCAGTCCGCTTCGCAACTTCGGTTCAAACCACGTGGCCTTCGGCGGCATGATGTTGCCCGAGTCGGCAATGTCCATGATTTGCTGCATCGTGACGGGATAGAGCGCCAGAGCCGTCTTCATCTCGCCGCTGTCCACACGGCGTTTCAGTTCGCCCAGTCCGCGCAGGCCGCCCACGAAGTCGATGCGCTTGTCGCGGCGGAGGTCCTTGATGCCGAGGATTTCGTCTAAAATCAGCTTGGAGGAGATGCTCACGTCCAGCACCCCGATGGGGTCATTCTCGTCATAGGTGCCAGGCTTGGCCTTGAGCGAGTACCACTCCCCTTCCAGATAGAGCGAGAACTCATGCAGTTCCTTGGCTCGATACTCGGCAGCACCCTTCTTCTCCACCACGAAGTTCTTCTGCAAAGCCTGGAGGAACTCCTCAGGCGTGAGTCCGTTGAGGTCCTTGATGACGCGGTTGTAGTCAAGGATGGTCAACTGGCTGGCTGGGAAACAAACCGCCATGAAGTAGTTGTACTCCTCATCGCCCCGATGGTTGGGGTTCTGCTTCGCCTTCTCCTGTCCCACCAGAGCGGCGGCGGCACTGCGGTGGTGTCCGTCGGCTATGTAGAGGTTAGGCATCTGGGCAAAACGCTCCGTGATGGTCTTGATGTCCTCATCGTCGCTCACCACCCAGAGTTTGTGACCAAACCCATCAATGGGTGCCACGAAGTCATATTCAGGCTTTGTCTTCGCATACTTGTCAATCAGCTGCAGCAGCACCTCGTCGTCAGGATAGGCGAAGAAGACAGGCTCGATGTTGGCGTCGTTCACACGCACATGCTTCATGCGGTCTTCCTCCTTGTCGGCACGGGTCAGCTCATGCTTCTTGATGACCCCCGTCTGGTAGTCGCCGCTGTAGGCACCCACCACGATGCCATACTGCGTCTTCTCCTTGCCACCATTGGCAGGAAGGCAGGAGGTCTGCGCATAGATGTAATACTGCTCCTTCTCGTCCTGCACCAGCCAGCCGTTCTTCTGAAACTTGGCGAACTGCCTTGCAGCCTCCTCATACACCCGCGGGTCATACTCGCTCGTGCCCGGCTCGAAGTTGATTTCCGGCTTGATGATGTGGTAGAGCGACTTTTCGTTATCGCCTGCCTCAGCGCGGGCTTCCTCAGAATCCAGCACGTCGTAGGGGCGGCTTTCCACCTCCTCTACATATTCTTTCGGGGGACGCACCCCCCTGAAGGGTTTTACAATTGCCATAAATCTTTATATTCTTTGTGTCAGTTTGGGTTTCGGGTTACAAAGGTACAACCTTTTTCCCAACCCCACAAATATCTGGCCAAGAAAACACCCTTATACACCCTTTTCAACATCGCCCTATGGGCAAATTGAACAGCAATATGTTTTTATAGAACATCGCCCTGCGGGCAAATTTATCGAATTTATCGAATCAAATTATTATAAAAATTCGTTCCAATTCGTTCAATTATTGCACAGCAATATGTTTTAAAAAGAAAGGGCACATCCCATGTTTGAGATGCACCCCTTCCATTCATTTTGTCAGACCTCTCTCGTTCCAAACTCGCCGCATGGCAACCTCCGCCCAGCGCGTGGGCTGGCTGGTTAAGGCTCCGGATCGTCGGGTTCCTGCTCCGAGATGGACTCGTTCTCGTCGATGGTGAGCTTCGAGAGCATGTCCTTGAAAGCCCCGCCAGGATAGAAGGCAATCTTCTTCACCTTCACCGTCTCCAGCGTCACCTCCTTCAGCGAGCGCGCCACCTTCGAGTTGAACACAGGCTTGAACGAGCCGAACGTGCCCAGGCTCACACCGTGACCCAGCTCCATGTAGTGCACCAGCGACGTGAGCAGCGCATCCACCACAGCCTTCGTCTGCGCCTGGTTCACACCCACAATCTGGATCATCCCGCACAGCTGGTCGTAAGTCACCTGCGGGTAAGTCAGCTGTCTGAGCTTGTACACCTCAGGCTTCTCCTCGCGGAACGTCAGGCGCATCTTCGCCTTTCTTGCAATCATTCCCATAACTTGTTTCTCCTTTCTTTTTTTAACTTGTTAGACATTCATTTTTAAACACTTATATAGCCGTTGCAACAACATATATTTTTCTTTTCTTCAACCACGGATTTAGCGGATTTCACGAATTTGACTCCGTCTTCTGAATCTGCTCAATCCGCTTAATCTGTGGTTCCTAAAAAATTCGTTTAATTCGCATTCTATGTCAAATTCCTAATGATTTTCTGTTTTTAACTATATATTTAACACATTCCTTCTTATGCAGCATTGAGCGCTGCATAATAGTCGTGGTCAGGGTTATACTTTTCACCTTTTCTAACCATAGCTGTGATAACATGTAAGAGTTTGTTCTTAACATTATTAAGTGCTACGGGCTTCTTCTTCCCTGCTTCGACAAGTCTATGATGGTATATGGCCATCTGCGGACAGAAGTGGACGGATGCCAGTGCAGCCTGTGTGAGCAGCGCCTTGATGAGTTTGTTTGCGAACGGGCTTACATGTGGCGGTGTGTTCACACTGGTGCCGGACTGTCGGCCAAAGGGAGCCACTCCGTAATAGCAGGCTATCTTGCGGGAATCGAAGTCAAAGCGGCAGAAGTTGTCCGTGTAGACCATCAGGCACACGGCATTCTGCGTCCCCACTCCAGGCACGGAGGTGATGATGTCGAAATTCCTGCGCAGATCCTCGTCCTCACTTATGATCTTCTCTATTCTCATATCGCATTCTGCTATCTTCTTGTTGAACTCACTGATGAGATGCTTGCTGCTCATGGCCATGAAGCGGCTGATGTCAGATTTATCCTGCGTCAGTTTCTTCTCGCCCTTGCGCACCGTCATGCCTGCCTTCAGCTTGACCAGGTTGTGACGGTAGAGGAACACCTCGCGCAGCCGCTCCAGATTCTTGTCCAGAGGCTTGTAGAGACGCATCTGGTCGTAGTTGCGCATGGCATACTCGGCAATGATGCCCGCATCTGCCTTGTCGCTCTTGCTGCGCTGCAGGGCAGAGCTGCGCCTGATGCTCAAGGCGTTCTCCAGCCACATGTCGTAACCGCTCCCGTAGAGATAGTTGCACAGCGCCCTGCTGTAACCGCCAGTGTTCTCACCGCAGAACAGCCACAGACCCGTGTCCTGCTCGTCCGTGGCGGACCTCACCCATCTGAGCAGGCGGCGGAAACCGCTCACCTTGTTGTCAAACACTTCGTGCTGTCTCTCTGCACGTTCCTCGACTCCCTCGGCCTTTATGAGGGTCGCATCAAACTTTTCTTTGGAAAAATCGATGCCGATAAAGATTTTCTTCATACCTTTGTGTCGTTTTTATAGGAATCGGCATAGTTGCATTGACTCTAAACTCTAAATAGGCTCGAAGCCGTTATCATTCTATCAGAGCTTTGCAACGTGGCTGGGAGGACTGATACGAATTAGGGGCTTGTCCCTGTTTAATTTCAAGTTTCCCTCTCCAGCAGGCCGGTTCCTCCTTCTTACAACAAAGGTAGGGAATCGAACCTTACTAAGTAAGATTTATTCTATCTTTTTCTTAGACGCTGCAAACTTAGAGTTTAATTCGTGGTTCTAAAAATTTCATTCGTTGTCCAGTCCTTCATTGTCCACCACCACCCACATCTCCTCACCCTTCCTGTACGCCTCATACAGCAGCTCGTCCAGCCTTCCGTACACCTCCTTCCCGTTCCTCATCCCCCGCTTCTTCGCATACTCCACCTGCTCACCCGTCACCTCATCCGTGTAGTAGTGATACACAGGTTCCCCCACCATCACCCTGTCCGCCTGCTGCGGACGGAACACCCCGTCGTTATACCCGAAGTACGTCTGCCGATGCCCAGGACACTTGACCACCCGCACCCCCATCGCCGAGTAAGGACTGCCCCCGCAAGCCAGCCTCCACCTGCCCCTCGGCAGACAGCACCCCGACGCCCCCGGGAACACCTCCGCATAATCCCTGAACCTCACCTCGCGAGCCTCACACACCATCCGTGGCTCCTGCTCGCCCTCCATCCAGACCTCCATCACACTCTTCGTGACGGCCTCGTCCCCATAATACCTGTGCAATTTAATCACCATATAGACATTCGTTGTTTAAGACCTCCGCCCAGCGCGTGGGCTGGTTCGTTTTTTCGTTTTCTTTTTCTGCTACAAAGTTACGTATTTTTCTTGACATACACAAGCTTTCAACTCATTATTTTTCAATAATTTTCAAAGTTTTTTATCGGTAATTTTTGGGGGATGATTTTGCGTTCGCCGTTCAAGTAATTACCCCTGCGGAAGTACCATAATTACGGCTGTTCCGTCGCCATAATTATGTCTATGGAGGCACCTCCGTTTGTCTTGTCTTCAAGTAATACTCGCCAAAATCCTTGCAACCCTGCGGCAACTGGTGATGCTCCAGATTGGGCAAGACCTGCTGCAACTGAAGGAAGAGGCGTTCGCCTGGCTCGTCGCGGTCGGGGTACATGTGGAACTCGGTTGACAGTTGACTGTTGACAGTTGACAGCAGTTCGATGTCCTTCGGGTTCAGCAGCGTGGCAGACGGAATGGCAATCGCCTTGTGTCCCGCCGAGAGCATCGCCCAACAGTCGGAGGAGCCTTCGGTGATGTAGAGCGGTTCGTGGGGTTGGAGCAGGTTCAGCACGGGCAGATTGTAGATGCCGCATCGGGAACCGCTGGGGAATCGGAAACGGGGCGAGGCACCCTTCACGAGGTTGCGGTTCTGGATGCCCACCAAGCGTCCTTCCCTATCATAATAAGGTATCTGCAGCCAAGGCACTCCCCGCCTGTCCTGCCATGAGGTCAGGCGGCACCAGCGCACCACACACTCATCCAACCGCCTTTCGGCAAAGAGGAACTGCTTGGCAGCCTCGTTCAGCCAAGGACGCTCGAAAAACCGCTCATAACGACTGGCGTCGAATCCACCCCCAAGCCCCTCTCTTATCCCCCCAAGGGGGGAAGAACCATCCGGACGGCACCCCTCCCCTTTTGGGGAGGTCGGGAGGGGACTTAACCACCTGCACGCCTCCTTGAAATCCTTGTTCAGATAGTTCATCACGAGATCAATCGTCCCGCCGCTTGCCCCGCACACGAAGCATCTGTACATGTTCTTCCTCACACAAAACGAGAGGCTCGGATGGTTGTCCGCATGGAACGGACACAAGCACTTATGTCGCGAGACCTGGAGTCCAAGTCGCTCTGCGACCCCCTCAATCGGGAGGTCGCGGAGCCTTTGAAGTTCAAACTTGTCCATTGCCTTTCAGATAACCGTCGGTTTTGGTGTACAGTCCCGTCTGTGCCGAGTGCGTGATGAACCCACGGCTCTTCCAATTACGCAACTGGCCATTGGTGCCTTCTGGACTCTTGCCGAGACTGGCACGGAGTGCTTCCAGCTGCTTCTCGTTGAAGGTGTCGGGCAGGCTGTCCAGCATGTTCTTCGGACCATTACGCTGAGCCTCGCTCATGGTGGCACTATCCTCGCCCAGCAGGTCGGCAAAGATCTGCATCTTCGACCAGATGTCGTGATAGACGAGCCATTCGACCAGTTCACCCATCGAGCGCGTCCACGTCTGATTGTTGAGCACCCACATCAGCGCACCGGCTTTCCAGCCAGACACAAGGGCGCGCTTCGACATGTCCCACAGCACATCGTCGTCCACAAGGTCTGCCATCGAGGCCATATCCTCAGCCAGCTTGTCCACCAGCTTGTTCAATGGCTTGATGATGTATCGCCCCTTGCAGATGTCGAGCCGTACCATATACTCGTCCAGCTTCCCGTAGAACTCATCCGTGAACTTGCCCAGTCGGGGGATGCGTCCGTCGCGGCTGGTGCGAGGCTTGTAGGAGAAGACCATGCGGCCGAAGGTGCCGTTGAAGAGGTCGTTCTTGTAGAACCGCCTCGTGGTGAACGGCGTCGAGGAGATAGTCAGGTTCACCCTCAGAATCGGGTTGCCAGTCACACCGTCGGCCGTAGCGCGAAGTGCGCCGACCCGCTGGCGGTCATAAATGTTGCGGAGCATCTGCGAGATCTGCCTGTGCCCGCCACAGATGCGGTCAGCCATCTCCACCTCGGGCAGGTTCAGATACTGCGTCTTGCCGCCAAGCGTCTCGCACGCCATCGCGTTCTGGATGAAGGCAGCGTTGGTCACATCGGCTGGCGGAAACCAGAAAGCCACCTCAGGGCGGACAGGCTTCTCCTTGTTGCTGCCCAGACTCTTCACCTGCTTCTGCCAAGCCACCAGTTTCTTCAGTTCGTCCTCGTCGTGAGCGCGAGAAGAACGACAGATGGCCTCTACAAGATAGGACAATTGCCCCTTGTTACCCCCACTTTCTGCCACCAGATTGGCCATTTGGCCACAAAGTTCCTTCCAAGTGAGGTCAGGATACTGAAATTCTGCGTCGCTCACCTGTGCACCAAGAACGGGGAAAAGCATCGGAACAAGGGGTTCATGCATGGTTTTCGACACCTGAGAGAGCAGAATTTGCAGGCATTCTGTCCCTTTTCCAAGTTTTGGCATCTTGGGTGCCGTACGTTTTGTTATATCGTATTTCATTGATTATTACCTCCTTATAAAGAAATGAATCGGATTTTGTATCAGTGTATCAGTTGTATCAGTTTGTTTTTTGAGGCCTCATTCCTCTCTTATTATATATATAACTATCTATATATTAATTATTTATAAAGTATTTAAAAGAGGGTTTTGACCCATTTATTCAAACTGATACACTGATACAACTGATACACTTTCGTCTTCGGTTACTACTTACAATTACCTTTCTCTACCAGGCCATCCAACGCCCACAACAATTCAAGATACACCTCCAAGGCATAGCGTTCCACATTGAAACCATTGCCCGTGCGGATCGGCCGGAAGTTGGGATGCAAGGTGCCGTCGTCGCGTCGGGTGACGGTGATGCGTTCACCCTCGTAGATGTGGGGGTTGCGCTTCATCTTCTTCTGGCAGGAGGTCTCCATGAAGGTCATGTGTTCCTCCGAGTCGCGCGTCAGCACACCCTGGTAATTCTTTCCGGTCCTCATGCGGATTTCGCCTCTGAGGTAAGTCTTCACGTCCATGCACAACTCTGTCGTGTGCTTCCAGCCCTGCTCTTCAGGGCGCTTGTTGATTTTAATAGTCTGCTTCATAATTTTGAGTTTTAGCGAGAAGAAGTTTCAGAAATCCGATGGCCATCTTTCATCACGTGAAGACTCCATCCGCTCCAACTCAGGGTTAATTATTCATGTCGCCCAGCGCGTGGACTGGTTGACGATGCAAAGGTACAGACTATATTTTATGGCTGAATGGCTTTGAAATAGGCCTTCTCCAACATTCTCCACCTTTCTCCGAAATTCCCTGTTCTTCTCCGTTCCGCCCCCTGAAGGGCACAAAAAAAAATATAAATTAAGGTAAAAACCACATTCAGTTACAAATTTCTGGTTTCGATTAAAAGAAAAACGGATGGATTTCAATGCCGGAGGTTTAGGTTTAAGTTTAGTTGTTCTTATATATATAATAAGGTGTGCTAAACTCAAATCAGGAAAGAAGAAGGTTTAATCTTTAAGTTTAGAGAGGCATGTATATATACATGGGAAAACGTAAACCTAAACTTTGCAGAATGAAATGACTTGATGTTTCCCCCAAAATACATTTTTTTGGTTCATCCGACATTTCGAGTGATATAATGAGAAGATAATGAAGAAAACCGCTGAACATTTTGTATATTTGATAGGGAGAACCTTTGGCAGAAACGGTACCTTCTGGCGCGACCTCATACCATTTCCCTATTTCGGGGTTCCCTTGAAGTTCTGGGAACTCCTGCAAGAAAGTCTTCTTTAGGGCTATATACCCCCCCCCCAAAAAAAACTTGACAGCAGCCAAAGCCAGCACATCCAACAATAAATTCTTCAGTTTCCACATAGACCTTTTCTTTTGATGTCTATCCAGCGATCTGTATTCTTCAGAATCTCTGCGCCATCACCAACGAAGGCTTTACCGGCTACACTGTCGCCTTTCAGGAAATAAGAGAACCATGCCGTCATGTAGGCATCACCCTCTCCTCCCATCTCCTCATGGTCTTTGATGGTGTGGCGCGCAGCCAGCACAGGAAAATTTCCTGTTGTTTCATCGAAGTTCACCTGAAAAGCTTCTTCGGGAATTATGATCTTTGAATCCCAGTTTCCTGTTCCTGCCAGCATCAGCAGCGGGGCTGTAATCTTCGCAAAGTCTGTTGTCCCCCACTTGAAGTTAATGCCAAGTTGTTTCTGTGGACAGCTGCACAGATAGACAGCCTTGTAAAGGTGGCTGTTAGGGTATGCTGTTGCCGCCATAACCGTACCGTATGCACCTTGAGAATAACCAGCAATAGCTATCTTTGTCGTATCAATCTTGCCATAGAACTGATTATCATGCAGTGCAACCAGACCAAGGAATTCATCTAACGTCTGTGAAATAGATAAACCAGAACCTGTCTGTTTATCCATATTCCCAATAACAACAAATCCCCAAGAAGCCAAATGTTCCATTGCTTCTATCAGGTCATAAGCAGTCGTGTTCGACGCATTGCCGAGGTTGACAAGAGGAAACGCCTGGTCGGACTGAAGCATAGACTGAGGATAGACTGCAATAATCTTTCCTATTGTCGGATTATCGCTGTCGAATTCAACCTTAGCGACCTCTTCACTGCCCTTTTCCTTATATTTGCTTTCAATGGGCATTTTCGTATTTATTTCTCCTTTATAGAATCCGCCTTTATTCGTGTCCTGACAGTTGACTATGCTAACCGATAAAGTCAAAAAAAGCATATATAGAGCTATATTCTTTGACAATTGCTTCATTTTCTTTGGTTGTCTAATACGTTATTGATGGGGACGTGTGTGAATCAAGTAGATAACCTACTTCCGGAAATAGAATTATTTAAATAAGTTAGGAACAAATTTTCTTAGGCAGCGGCGCCATGTCAAAAACTCATGAGCTGTACCAGGAGATTCATACGTGTCAAACTTGATGCCGCTTCCCTCCAGAGCCTTGATGTCGGATGGTCCAAGATCACCTGCTCCCCCATAACCGATGAAGAAATAATGAATCTTGCTGTTAAACTCATCGGGGCGTGACAGGATACCGCCAAAATCTTCTTTCAGATTCTGTAGCAGTAAAGCCCCGCTAAAATCACCGATGTAAGAAAACTTGTCGATATTGCTGGTTACAATCTCCATCGTCTGACGACCGCCCCATGACAATCCTGCCATAGCCCGATGGTCGCGATCTGTTTTTGTACGGAAAGTCTTATCTATCATAGGTATCAAGTCCTGAATCATTACTTCGTAGAAGGTCTTGCCGAAGTCAGCAAAACCAGCAAAGGGGTTGGTATCTCCTGGCTTTGAGACAGGCCGGTTTATGTCGCCACTTTCCATTACGACTATCATCGGCACACACTCCTTGGCCCCAATCAGATTATCCATAATGTTATGCATCAGTCCTGCACGCGTCCAACTGGTTTCGTCTTCACTCATACCGTGTTGCAAATAAAGAACAGGATAACGTTTCTTGCTATTCGTTTCATACTCTGCCGGAGTATAGACCAATGCCCTTCTCCACTCTTTGGTAGATTCTGCATAATACTGTACGCTGCGAACTTGTCCCTTGGCAATGCCGAGTTGTGGACGGTAGTAATTGCCCTCTTCACCCTCTTCTATTTCAATGCCACTAACCGGATGATTCGTAAAGTAGGTATATGTAGAGGGATCAGGAACTAAGGCACCGTCAATTACCAGGGAATAGTAATGCAGGCCGACAGGCAGGGGGGTAGTCTTTCCCGTCCATACTCCGAGAGAATCTTTTTGCAGATCCAAGGGCTGGATGCCAGCCACCGCCACTTGCACCTTGTGCGCATCAGGAGCAGTCACTTTGAAATATGCGCAATGTTGGTCATCGTATCGTGGAAAATCACTTTCGGGTACACAGGTTGATGACCGTTTTGTGTTTTCAGGCAGATCGTTATTCTGAGCCAGGAGCAAAGAAGGCTGGGCTAATGCCAGTAAGATAAGAAGTTTCTTCATTTTTTAAAATTAATATGTTTGTTGTACCTTTACTTTTTACATTAACGTCGCAAAGGTACAATAAACTTTCATCAATGCCAAACGCCACAGGCGGAATGCGACAGATTGGGGTAAAAGTCGCCTACGAGAATGCCTCGCGGATGATGTCCGCCATCTCGGCTGGGCTTTCCTTGAAGTCGCGGACAATCCACTCCTGCAAGATACCGAAGAGTGAGTAGGCGAAAATGGAGGCTTTGTACGCCTCACGCGATTCTTCACGATGATGAGCATAGAGGATGGCGGTAAACGATTTGCTGATATCGTCCATCAAACCACGGCGATAGAGAAGGCGTGTCGTGTCGCGAATCTCGTAGTTGTATTGGAAGAAAGCATCAGCGTTGTCGAGCGTGAACTCGTCGCGTACAGTCACTCCGTGCACATCGGCCCACACTTGCCACAGCCGTATCATCTTGTACGTCACCGACTCATGCTTCGATCGAAAAGCACGGAACCACGAAGAACGATGATACCCGCTGACGTCACATATCTGCTTCACCTGTATCTCATTTAGAGGATATTTCTCCAGCAACTGTATGACCGCATCAGCCAAACAGTCCTTCAAGAACTCTGACGGTGTATTTTTCTCATTCTTCATTCTCTTCAACCTTATTTTTGCAAAGATACAATATTTCTATCATATAACAACACTTTAGCATATTTTGCGGCGTTTTAATATAAAAATCGTCAGAACATAAGTAAAAGGACCTGCCCAAGCGGACAGGTCCCTTTACATTATATTAGAGTGATAATTACTCTTCTACAGCTGCCTGTGCGGCGGCTAACGAACGCTGATTATCAATGAGTTACAGAGTTAATGTAAAGCACTGGCTCCTATTTTTAGACTCATTCTGCCTATTTTGCCACGCTTTTAGCAACAAAAACGTGTCTTTTGCAGATAATCTGTTTCTATGTCATATTTTCTATTTTTGTTTTACACTAAATTGCTCGATTTGTTTTACACTAAAATGCTCGAACTTAATCTTGCAATCGTTAACTGTTTTTGCTTCTTGAGTCAGAAGTTATGGCTTCATAACACTTTCTGCATTTCTGCTTGCAAAAATACTAAAAAAAAAACGAGATTAGACCCATTCTGCCTGTTTTTCGTGCAGAACAAGTTCGTTTTAACTAAAATAAAGCACCAGAACCCCGGATAGATTCTGATGCTTACGCTGCAATCTGCTTCGTCGCTTATCTCTTATAATACTTCATGAAGGTCTTCAGGCTGTATCCCTCGCCGTCGGGCATCCCCAACCGCACAAGTTCTCGATATGCCCTCTCCGCATTCTGCGGAAGCAGCACCTTCTGTTCACCGCTCAGTTGCGAGAGATACCTGCATATCTCCTGAATCCCCTGACGAGCCACCAAACGCTTGATCTCGTCATGAATCAGCACAGCCTTGTCTGCCTCAACCGACGGATGGATGAAAAAACACAACGCTTCCCTCTCCGCTGGCGCAGCAGCCTCTCCCTTCGCATTCACCGCCAATTCCACACCCAGCTGCTTCAGGATGTCGGCCTGATGCAGATGCTCCACGTGCTGAATGTTGATGCCCCCAGGCTGAACGTCCACGTGCGTATAGTGGGTGACGCCCGAAAAATCCGCTCCCTCCTTCATCTCGTCACCGTATTAGCCTGTTGCACATTAATGCCGCCCGGCTGAACCGTCACGTTGGTCGTCGGGGCACTCTCTGGCTGCTCATCATCCAGATGGTTCAGCAGCTCCATGATGTCCTCTGGCATCTCCAACTTCGCCGTAGCAATGAAATCCAGCAACTGAGCCCGCGCCACCTCTCGCTTGGCCTGCGTCTTGCGCTTCGACGTGTTGATGTAGATGCGGAAAGCCTTCTCCAGACCCTCCTGCGACGACTTCTTGGCCATATTGACCGAGAATTTGCCCAGCTCATTCAACTTCATGTCCTTGTCGTCCAACCGCTGATGCAACCTGTCGTTCTCCGCCACCTGCTCTTCCAACTCATTCCTCAAACGCTCGTTCTCCACCTGCAAAGACTCATACTGCTCCAACAACTTCAGATAGATGTCCTGCTCGTCTATCCGCTCCTGCAACCGCTCGCGCTCCCGCTCCATCAAACGCCTGGCCTCGCGCATCTGTTCTGCAATATCAGTACCGTTTATCTCCATATAACCCTATGATTTTTAATGTTAGTAAAAAGGGTTGCAAAGATACAAAAAATCCCACTCATTTCTTGCAGCAAACACGAAATATTTTTTAGAAAAAAATACATGACATTTCAAGCTCCACCGAGACCACATCTTACGAATGACGAATGACAGTTATTAAAAGGTGGCAGCGGACAGCACTTCGTTTCTTCTTGGTTTTGAAATGAGGGAAAAATTTCATTTTCTATCATCTGGATAACGGCTGAAAAGTAGGGTGAACTACGCTAAAAAGGGCTGTTAAATATGTTAATTTTCTAATTTGACCAAATATTTTCTTGTGAAACTTAAAATTTTCACTCCAGACAAAAGATGTGTGGATTATTTTTTGTAATTTTGTACCCAAATATAGATATCAATGAGTGATAAGAATTATAACAGGATTAAGATAGTACTTGCGGAAAAGAATCTCCCAAACAAGTACCTTGCAGAGAAATTGGGCAGAGACCAAGCAACCATTTCAAAATGGGTTACTAACTCTGCTCAACCTCCATTAGAAACTCTCATCCAGATAGCCCAATGCTTGGATGTTGATGTGAAAGATCTCATTAGAGTTCCAGAACATAACCCCTTCAAAGATTAAAATGTCACGTACTACAAATAAATTCTTGCTGTTTGACTTCTGCAAGAAGCAAGCTTGCAAAATGGAAATCTATGGTGAAGAAACTCTTGACGAAGAGGGGAACATCATTCCTTTCATAGAACAAGCAGCATTGATTACTCACTACCTGCAACTTGACAGGAAAGGAGTTGTTTTGCCGTATCGTGACAAAGCTGAAGATATTCTCAATCTTTGGTATGAGTTCATTCGTGGTGAGAAGTCCGAGAAAAAGAGTTACGAAGGCATGGTTGCAGATTCTGCCACCGCATTTCAGCAGTACTTATTTCCTGACTTGTTTCAAGCTCCATTTCCTGGGCCGAAAAATCCAAAGTTTAAATTCATAGACCTCTTTGCAGGAATTGGTGGCTTTAGAATGGCTTTCCAAAACCTTGGTGGAGAGTGCGTTTTTTCATCGGAATGGGATGAGCAAGCTAAGCGCACATACTATGAAAATTATGGTGAGGTTCCATTTGGTGATATTACCAAGGAAAGCACTAAGAATAAGATTCCCAAGGATTTCGATATTCTTTGTGCAGGATTTCCATGTCAAGCATTTTCCCTTGCAGGTAAACGTAGAGGCTTTGCGGAGACAAGAGGAACACTGTTCTTTGATGTTGCTGAAATACTTAGACGTCATCAACCAAAAGCATTCTTTTTGGAAAATGTAAAAGGCTTGGCAATTCATGATAGGGGCAAGACTCTTGAAACAATTCTGAATACCCTTGATGAAGTTGGATATGTTGTGCCTGACCCTCAAATCCTTAATGCGATGCACTATGGTGTACCACAGCACCGTGAACGAATTTACATCGTTGGCTTCCGCAAGGATTTGGGTATCAAGAAGGAAGATTTTATTTATCCCAAAAGGCATAAGGATATTCCATGTTGGCTTGATGTCCGTGAGAAGGAACCTGTACCAGCAAAATACTATTTGTCAGAAACCTATGTTGAAACACTGAGAAGACATAGAGCCAGACACGAAGCAGCAGGTCATGGCTTCGGCTACAAAATCATTGATGACAATGCAGTTGCCAATGCCATTGTATGCGGTGGCATGGGAAGAGAGTGTAACTTAGTTCTTGACTTCCGTCAGACTGACCTTACACCAACAACAAATATAAAAGGTGAGATTAACAAAGAGGGCATCAGGAAGATGACTCCTCGTGAATGGGCTCGCCTTCAAGGTTATCCAGATAATTTCAAAATTGTTGTTGCTGATGCTTCTGCTTACAAGCAGTTTGGCAATAGTGTTGCCGTACCAGCTATTCAGGCTACAGCAGAACAGTTACTTAAAACATTAAAAGACTATGGCATTATCAGGAAATAAAGGTGAATGGAGCGAAATCTATACGCTCTTCAAACTTCTTGGTGACGGTAAAGTTCATGCCGGTGATGCCGATATGAACAAGCTTGAGTTGTATTATCCTATACTCAATATTATCAGGGAAGAAAGCAAACGATACGAATATCGTCCTAACACCGACCAACACATTGTGGTTATAGATGAAGACGGTCATGAGTATGCTCGTATATCAATGAATCGTTTCGTTCAAGAATCAGAGTCTTTGTTAGCAGAGATAAAAAGCGGTGGCTCTCGTTCTTTTGAGATACCTGCTTCAGAAGCATTTATGAACGAAATTGGATGCACATTACTGAAAGCGCCTTCAAGCGATAAGGCAGACATTCACATTGTTATCCATGACCTTCGTACAAATATGACTCCAAATCTGGGATTTAGCATCAAGTCGCAGCTCGGTAGCGCATCGACTTTGCTCAATGCAGGTTTGCCTACAAATATACTCTACAAGATTGAAGGAGTTAGTTTGTCAGACGAGGATATTGCGAGTATCAATGGTATCAATGATCATTTACCTCGCATGAAGGAAATCGTTGACCGTGGTGGACGATTTGTTTATAATGATGTGGAGCATCAAACATTCAAGAACAACCTTTTGTTTCTTGATAGTTGTATGCCAGAATTTATTGCCGAGTGTCTTGTTGTTGACAGTATGCCAAATGCAACGTCAATGATAAAGGAGGCTGTTGAAATGGTTGCCGCAAAGAATCCTTTCGGCTTTACAGGAAATGATATTGTGGCGTTTTATGAGCACAAGATGAAGGTTCTACTTCTTGATGCAGCCCTTGGTATGACTCCTTCAAAAGAATGGAAAGGTAGGTATGATGCCAATGGCGGTTATCTTGTTGTCAGAAAAGATGGTGAGATAGTTTGCTATCATTTCTACAATAGAAACGATGTGGAAGATTACCTATACCACAACACCCGATTTGAACGTGGAAGTCGAAGCAGACACAACTTTGGCTCTCTTTTCAGAGGAGAAGATAACAATGTCTACATAAGACTTAATTTGCAAATTAGATTTAAGAAATAATCTTTTCAAGATTGATAACAGAACAAGCAAACCCGCTGACTTTCAGCAGTTATTCCAAAGGTCAGTGGGTTGATTGTTCCCAAATTGTGTCACAGGTGCCATGATGGGAACATTAGATGTTTAGAACCAGTTGCACCATCTGCCCACCATCATGACTATGGCAGATGTGAATATGAAGAAGCCCAGAACAAAGAAGAACCAGAAGAACCACAATATGAAGAGGGGTTGAGTAAGGCGGCAGAGGAATAGAAAAGACCATGAATTTCTTAGCAGTTATATTCGCCAACCTCTTTACGAGTGATGACCCTGCCAAGACAGGTGGTGGATGCCTAAAAGTACTCATAGTGATTGGCGTCATCCTCTTGTTCATAGTCGTTTGTTGCCATCATTAACTGATTTTCTTCTTCATCAACAAAAAAGCCCACGCAACTCTCTCATTGCATGGGCTTTTTATCTATATCCTCTTCCCTATCCCATAGGCATGAGGTTTTAATGTTCAACAATATGATGAGTATTACTTGTCTCCATAATGACCATAGGCAGTGAGCACATCTACATGGACTTCTGTCTCAAAAATGCGGTACACCAAACGGTGCTTCTTGGTGATTTGTCGACTCCAACGGTTTTCTGGTTGTCCTTTCAGCTGCTCAGGATGACCTGTGCCGGTCTTGGGGTGGTCTGCAATCTCATTCAGAGTTTGACGGCTTTCTTGAAAGAGGCTGGCTCGCTACGTTTCAGTTTGGCAAGTCCCTCTTTGGCTTCAGGGGCATAGGTAATGGCGTACATGATCAGAGAGAATTAAGCCATTTGTTCATGTCATCACGGTTCGTGAAGGTGATGCCCTTACCTTCGGCAATCTGTCGCTCTGCCTTGTCCACACGCTCAAAGAACTCCTCTTTGGTAAATTCCGTAGGGTCAGTGGGCTTTTCTGCCACCAGTTTGCGCAGGTACTTGACTGCCCGCTTCAAGAGGTTTTCATCCTCTGCAATGATGCTCATGTTGCGTAGCATCTCGGCATTCAATTGTATTGCTGTCATATCGTGAGTTGTTTATTTCCGATTGCAAATATACAATGAAGAAAACACTATACAAAATAAAAAGAGGATTATTCCCTGTTTCCTCTCAATTTGTTTCTTTGATTCAATAAAAAGCACTACTTTGGGGGCAACAAATCCTACCACGCTTCTCGTCGCAAGACCAGCGGGCCAGGGTGGGATGTTTCTTTTTCGTTGTACGGGCTATCTTATCTCAACCCTCTTCCTTGCATCGGCATGAGGTTTTAATGTTCAACAATATGATGAGTTATCTTTTCTATCCAGTTCTCTATTTGGATTCCCTTGATGTTTTTGAAGTCGTCAACATTCTCTGTGACCATAATCATCTTTCTGTCGGCACTTTTTTATATAATGAAACATCATACAAATCGCCCGTACAACTTTTTTCGTTGCACGGGCGATTCTTATCTGTCCTCGATTGTTCGTGTTCCGAATTTACTTGTTCACCTGGAACTTCGTGATGCCGTCCTTGATGTAGCCGACAATCTGGCGGGCTGCGGCAAGACCTGCGTTGGTGTTGGCCTCGGCTGTCTGGGCACCCATCTTCTTGGGTGTGCAGTAGTAGCGACCCTCGAACTGGGCAAACTCAGCATCATCAACAGGCTTGATGTCGGTGATGTACTTCAAGTCAGTACGTTCCTTGAGGATTTCGACGAGTTCAGGCTCGTTGATGACCTCCTTGCGGGCGGTATTGATGAGGATAGCACCTTGCTTCATGCTGCCCACGAGCGTCTTGCCAATGCTCTGCTTGGTCTCATCAGTGGCTGGGATGTGGAGAGACACGATGTCGCAAGTCTTGAAGAGTTCTTCCTGCGATGCGGCAGCCTTCACACCAGCAGCCTCAATCACCTCGGCTGGGCAGTAAGCGTCGTAGGCCGAAACCTCCATGCCAAAGCCCTTGGCGATGCGAGCCACATTGCGACCCACGTTGCCGAAAGCGAGGATACCGAGTTTCTTGCCCATCAGTTCCGAACCAGCCTTACCGTTGTAGAAGTTGCGAACGGTGAACACCAGCAAACCGAGCACAAGTTCGGCCACTGCATTGGCGTTCTGGCCAGGAGTGTTCATCACCACCACCTTGTGAGCCGTGGCAGCCTCCAAGTCCACGTTGTCGTAGCCTGCACCGGCACGAACCACAATCTTCAGGTTCTTGGCTGCGTCAATCACCTCTGCATCAATCACATCGGAACGGATGATGATGGCGTCCACATCAGCCACAGCCTCCAACAGCTGAGCCTTCTCTGTATATTTCTCCAACAATGCCAACTCAAAGCCAGCACCTTCAATAATCTCTTTGATACCAGCAACCGCAGGAGCAGCAAAAGGCTTCTCTGTTGCAATTAAAACTTTTGCCATTTTTTCTATCTTTTATTTACACGAATGCCCATGAATGCCCACGAATGTTCATAAATATAATATTCATGATAATTCGTGGGCATTCATGGGCATTATATGTTACAAATTAAACAATCAAATTAGTGTTGAGCCTCAAACTCCTGCATGCACTTCACGAGTGCCTTCACGCCTTCGATGCTCATGGCGTTGTAGCAAGAAGCACGGAAACCACCCACATCGCGGTGCCCCTTCACACCCACCATGCCCTGGCTGGTGGCGAACTTCAGGAACTCATCCTGCAAGTCCTGATATTCAGGCTTCAAGACGAAGGTGATGTTCATGAGCGAACGGCTGTCCTCCTCAGCAGTGCCGACGAAGAGTTTGTTGCGGTCGATTTCGGCATACACGATTTCTGCACGCTCCTCAGCCAGCTTCTGCATCGCCTCCACACCACCGTGAGCCTTCATGTAGCGGAGGTTCATCAGGGCTGAGTAGATGGGCACCACAGGAGGAGTGTTGAACATAGAGCCCTTCTTCACGTGTGTGCGGTAGTCGAGCATCGTGGGGATGTGACGAGACACCTTGCCGAGCGCGTCTTCCTTCACAATGACGAAGGTGAGACCAGCCATGGCGAGGTTCTTCTGCGCACCACCATAGATGAGGGCATACTTGCTCACATCGACAGGACGGCTGAAGATGTCGGACGACATGTCGGCAATCACAGGGATGGGAGAGTCGAGGTCTTCGCGCAGTTCTGTACCATAAATGGTGTTGTTCGAAGTGATGTGCAGATAGTCGGCATCTGTTGGAATCTCAAAGTTGCGTGGGATGTAAGTGAAGTTCTTGTCGGCCGAAGAAGCCACTTCCACCACCTCACCGAATGCCTTGGCCTCCTTCTCTGCCTTGGTAGCCCAAACACCCGTGTTCAGGTAGGCAGCCTTCTTCTCCAGGAAGTTGTAGGGAACCATGCAGAACTCCAAGCTTGCGCCGCCACCCAGGAAGAGCACGGAGTAGCCCTCAGGAATGTTGAGAAGTTCCTTGAAGAGAGCGACTGCCTCGTCAACTACTGGCTGAAAATCCTTAGCGCGGTGGCTAATCTCCATGAGAGAGAGTCCTGACCCGTTGAAATCAAGACAAGCCTGTGCAGTCTGTTCAATCACCTCGCGAGGAAGGATGGAAGGTCCTGCATTGAAATTGTACTTTTTCATTTTTTTATTATTGTTAGATAAATGATGTTGCCACGTTCTGCAAACGGGGGAAAAAGCATGAGGGAAAAATATCTCCCAAACATCTTTTTACCAAAAAAACGTTGCAAATTTACTAATTATTCTCTAATTAAATAATAAGATGCCACCTTTTAATGCTAAAAAACATAAAAATGGACGTAAAGCAAAGAAAAATGGTACGTCCATGTTACAGAAGAGACCTCGATTTCCTAAAAATCGTGGCCACAATCATCGGCAAGGTGTGGCCTACGCACCTGTCAGGCAAGGATGCCCATGATATGATTTAAGTATTCCTTGAATCGGGTTCGGTAAAAACAAAGAATTTCCTTTTGATAGATGGCACTTCTCTTGCTATTAAGCAAGAAAAAGGGGATATTTTTATTAAAAAAGTTGAAAAGCACACCTTTTGTTCTATTGAAAGGAGAATACAGGGAGAAGAAGGGTTCGGCAGACAGTGCCTGCAAAGCCCTCTCCTACAGCCAATTCTTCCTTCTGAACCACCAGAGAGAGGCCAGGGTGCAGAGCACACAGGCAATCAGCGCAATCGGGAAGCCCATCTTCCAGTGCTCCATGCCGTTGATGAGGTTCATGCCAAACATGGAGGTGATGAAGGTGGGGAAAAGGATAATCATGTTGAGCGATGTGAGCAGTCGCATCACCGTGTTCATGTTATTATTAATAATGTTGGCATAGGTGTCCATCGTGGAGTCGAGGATGTTGATGTAGATAGCGGTGGTCTCGCGCGCCTGGTTCATCTCGATGTTCACGTCCTCGATGAGTTCGGCATCGAGTTCATCGACAGGCAGACGGAACTTCAGCTTGCTCAGTAGGGATTCGTTACCACGAATGGAGGTGCCGAAATAAGTGAGCGAATCCTGCAGACGCGAGAGGTTCACAAGGTCCTTGTTGTCGATATGCTTGTCAAGGTCGCGCTTGGCCTTCTCGATGATGCCGTTCACCTGCTTCAGATATTTCAGATACCACACCGACGCGCTCAGGAAGAGACGGAACACCAGGTCGGCTGCGTCCGTAAATCCTTCTGCCCGACGCATCTGGTGATTCACGAAGTCGAGCATCATCCGCGTCTCCTGATTGCAGATGGTGATGATTTTGTCGCCCTTCACCACGATACCCAACGGGATGGTCGTGTAGGGACTGCGCGAGGAGACGCTCTTCAGGTGGGGAATACGCAAGATAATCATGAGCCAGCCCTCGTCCATATCGTAACGGGCACGCTCGTCGGCATCCGAAACGTCATCCATGAAGTAGTCGGGCATGCCCAATTCCTGCTCCAAGAAATCTCTATCGTCATCCACCGGGCAAGTGACCTGCACCCAGCAGTTTGGCTCCCATGCATCAATGTGCTTGATGCCGCCATTAAAATTCCAGAATGTTCGCATTGTTTTCTGAACCTTTACTTTTTCGATGTAAGAACAATAAAAAGGTGGGGTAAAGGCTCATTCAACTCCGCATGAGAGGTGAGTCTTATCCCTGGCACTTTGTACTATTCGCCGGATAATCGTCCATAGTTGTTTACAATTAGTTACTACTCTCTTTATTTTGCGACCTCAGGACATCCGTCCCGAAATCGAGTGCAAAGGTACACAAAATTATCGATTCGAGAAATCACCACCCCATTTTTTTTCATTCCCAGAGCAAATTATCCACAATTCCTGCTCCTATTCACCCCCTATCCTCTTTTGTCTCACACCACAAAGCCGTTGCCACCACGAACTTAACGCCACTACCCTCGCAAGCATTTCCCCAGTACCCTCACGAGCTTAACGCCGTTGCATATTCAATTTGAACGACACACCATTTGCAAATGGAACGACACACCAATTGAATATGCAACGCCGTTTCACATAGCGTCGCACTCGAACACGGCACAAACACTCTTCCTCTCATTTTTTGACAAAAATTTGGTACCTGATAAAAACGAGACGGAAGAAGGCCAGCCGATGATGTTCAGCCGATGTGAGTGAGGGGCAAGGTGAGGACGAAGCGCGCACCTTCGCGATAGTCGGTGTCCAGCATGAGATCGCCCCCCAGCAAAATGGCCACACGCTTGCAAAGGGTGAGTCCCAGGCCTATGCCCTCGCTGTAGTAGTCGAGTTTGGTAAATTGGACAAAGATGCGATGTTGGTCTTCTTCTGCCACGCCGATGCCGGTGTCGGTCACGATGAAGTTGACGGTTCCGTTTTCGTTGGAGGAGCATCCAATCTTGATGCTACCTTCACGGGTGAAGCGGTTGGCGTTGCTCAGCAGCTCTCGCAGTATCTTATACAGGAAGTTGCGGCTTGTGCATATGCTGAAGGAGTCTGGCACTTGAGTGTCCACCTGCAAGGTGACGGTGTCGGGGTTCTTCAGTTTCAGTTCGCCGGCTACCGTGCGACAAATATCGTTGCAGGCAACGGTGTCCTCCTGCTCCAGCGAGGTCTTATTCTCCAAATAGGAGGCCGCCATCAGCATGCTGATGATGGTGGTGAGGTTTTTGGAGTTCTCCTGCATGGCATCGAGGATAGTGACCATTTCCTCTTCGGAGATGAAGTCGCAGCCTTCGCGCATCACTTGGGCAAAGCCCGTGATGATGTTGAGGGGTGTGCGCACCTGATGCGTGATGTCCTGCATGAAGGCAGTCTTCTTGAGGGAGGCTTCTTGTGCCAGTTCGTTGGCCTTCACGAGTTCTTCGTTGCGTTGTTCAATCTCGTTGTTGAGGTTCTCGATGCTGCTGATGTGGTCGGAAATGGACTTCTGCATACGAGCAAAACTGTTCTGCAACCTTCCCATCGCATCTGGGCGCTGGCTCTGCGGCATACGGTCAGAATAGTTTCCTGTGGCAATGTGGCGAGCTTGCCGCGCAAGTTGTCCCATGGGCGCAACGGCATTGTTGACGATGTGGCGGCAGAGGAGCAGCATCAAGATGAGTCCAACAACGATGATGCCCAGCACGATGTAAAAGAGCTGGTTGTAGCCCTTAAATATCTCGCTTTCGGGATAGACGATGGCAAAGCTCCATCCCGTGCGAGGCAGGGGACGGAAGAACACATAGCAGTCTTCGCCATCGAGTTCTATCTGGCGCATACCATCCTTGCCTGCAATCATGTCTTTGCCGAGGGCGATGATGTCGGCTTCTTCAACAGGATCACGGTCGCTGAAGATGGTCTTGAAACCGAGTTTGGCGGTGTCGGGGTGCATACAGTAGGTGCCATCCTTGGTGAGCATGAAGAAGTAGGAATTGGGCGATGGTTTCCGCTTCATGATGTCAAGGGAAAGGTTGTGCATGGAAAGGTCGGTTGAAACCACGCCGATGAATTTGCCGTCGTTGTCGGTGATGGGCTTCGTGTAGGAAGTGATCATGACCTTGATGAAGATGGCATCGAGGTAGTAGTCATAGAACGGCTCTATCCATTGTGACTCGCCTGAGTCGTGAGCTAACTTGTACCAGTCTTTTTCGAAATAGCGGTAGAGGTCACTACCCTCCTGCTCGACAGCGATGGTGTCTTTCTGTCGATAGGAGTAGATGGAATAGTATTCGCCCTTTTCGGGATAGTAGTTGGGCTCGAAGGCAATGGAGCAGCCGTAGAAGTTGGGGTTATGCTCGATGATGCTGCGCGAGTAGACAACGATGGAGTCGGGCTGTGGATGGGTGCGCACCTGCCAAAGGGTGTTGGTGGTGGCTATCTCCACATCGTTCAGCATTTCCGTCACTTCCAGAATCGCGTTGTTGAGCTCTTTTTCGGCACGATGCATGGCATCCTGACGGATGTAGCCACGGGTCTGGACATAAAGGAATCCCAGGGAGACAACAAAGATGACCACAGCAAACAGAAGCACCCAAAGGGAAATCTGCAGGGAGAGGGAATGTCTTATTTTGGTAATGACGTTAATCATGGGACTGAGTTGTTTCTTCGTTTGACAAATGAGCGTTTTCTTCTTCAGACGGCGCAGTTTCACCAACTTCGGTCAGTTCCGAGGGGGTGCCTTGTTCGGAGGCATCGAGCAGTTGGTTGAGCAAATGTGTGACGGCTTCGGTGTTTTCGAGCATATTGTCCACATGTGCCGTCATCTCTTCGGGAGCCAATGTGGTGTACCCTTCGCGAAGGAGGTCGCTTTCCGCCGCAATAATGCTGACCGGATGAGCCATCTGGTCGGTCATGTTGTTGATGAAAGCTGTCTTCACACGGTCAGCCTCTTTCGCCTGTTCGTAGGCCTTCTGCAGGTCTTGGCCACGCTGCGTCAAGGTGTCGGTGGTGCTATTCAAATCGGCCACATGCTGGGCTAAAGCCTTCTGCATCAAGGAGAAGCTGTGCTGCAGATGACCTATCTCGTCTTGACGTGGGGTGTCTGGCACCTTCTCTTCATAGTTGCCCTCCGCTATGCGCTGGGCCGAGAAGGCCAGCTGCTTGAGCGGACGCACTCCACGACGAATGATGAGAATGCAGAAGATGAACAGGAGTAGCAGACCTATTACCGCTATAAGCATGAGGGAACGCTGCAGGCTATTGTAGGGCTCGAAGATGTCTTTCTCCGGACAGACGATAGCCACGCTCCACCCCGTATGTCGGAAGGGCTTATAGAACACATACAAATCTTTTCCGTCGCGGTTCAGCACTTTGTAGCCGCTTTCGCCATGCAGCATCGCATAGCCCAAATTGCTCAGCACGGTGTCGGGCTGCTCCAGCGTGGGTGTGAAGATGGTCTGGTAGAAGAGCTTGGTGGAGTCGGGATGCACGATGAAGGTGCCACCCTTGCCCAGCACGATGCTGTAGGAGTCGGGGAATGGCTTGGCGTCGGTGATGGTGTGTGAGAACCATTCTAGCGACAAATCGACAGAGAGGACGCCCACCGTCTTGCCCTCGTGGCTGTGGATGGGCTGGCAGTAGGAGGTGATGACATCGTCCACCTGAATGCCACCCGTGTCGTACTCGCGGAAGGGCTCCACCCAATAGGGCTGCTCAAGCTGGTATGGAATGATGTACCAGTCCATGCAGTAGTATTCGTAGAGGTCGTTGCCTTCCTGCTCCGTCTCGATGCCATTCTCACTATGACAAGAGTAAGCGGAGAAATACTTTCCCTTCTCGGGATAGAAATAAGGGTCAAACGCAACAGAACAGCCGTACAGGTTGGGGTTCTGTTCCAGAATGGTGCGGCTGAAGGTGAACATCGAATCGGGGGCATCGATGTGCTGCTCCACCTGCCACTTCATGTTGTCGGCAGCCACTTCCACCTCGTGCAACGTGTTCTCCACATGTAGGAGCGTGCCTTCCAGCGTCCGCGTGGCCTTCTCGATGGCCTCTTCCTTCACGGCTATGCGTGAATAGTAGAACAAGATACCTAAAGCCGTCATGAACAGAGCTGTCATGCAGACAATGACCCAAAAGCTCAATCTCGCCGCCAACGATTGTCGTATGTACTGTATTATTGTCATCGTTTCTTCCTGCTATTTTATTGATTCGCTTTTTTCCCCATCAACTCCTCATACGTCACCTCTCGTTTCAGCAGGCCGCTCTCCTGCATGAATCCGCTGGCACGCTTCACCATATCGGGACGTACACGGAACTCGCGCTTGCCAGACTTCGCGTCTTGCTGCAAACGCAGGATTTCCTGCAGCATCAAACGCTGCATCACCCGATTCGTCGGCACGTTGTCAAGCTCCACATATTTCATCACAATGTCGAGCGCCTCCTCCGGATGCTCTGCCGTCCACTCCCAACCGCGGCGGCTGGCTTCGGCAAAGGCTTTGACCTCCTTAGGATGCTGGTCGAAGTAGGCCCGCTTCACATATACGCCATTCTCCTGAATGTTGTAACCATGATCTTTGAACCGGTAGAGCTGCTCTTCCTTCATTGTGTAACCCGCCTGCAACAGCTGGAAGTATTCGTTGTAGGTCACCACCACCATCGCATCCACCGCTCCCGACAGGAACACATTCACGTTGCTGGTGAAGTAAATCCACTTGAAACCCATCTGCTCCCGCTTGTCAAGCATCTTGACCAGGTAGTTCGGTTCCGCATTGTACACGGCCACCTTCATGCCCTTCTGCTTCAGGGGGTTCTTGCCCCAACGCGACACAAGAAGGTAGCTGCTGTTCATCGAAGTCTGGAAAATGTTGACCAAATCTGCCTGCTGGTTGCCCACCAAATCCATAGCCGCCATCAGGGCGAACATGCCGGCATCGCACTCGTCGGTCTGCATGCGGTGATACACCGAACTCGTCAGCGACGGGTGCTGAATCTTCACATCCAGCCCCGCCTCACGATAAAAGCCTTTTTCCTTGGCCACATAATAGCCTGCGAATTCCGCCTGAGCTGTCCAAGCCGTGGTGAACACAAACGGCTCACCTGCCCGCAACAACTGCGGCAGTAGCATCAGCAAACATCCCATTACACATATATTTACCCTCTTCATAACATATATACATTTTTACAGCCGCCAAAGTTATGGAAAAAATGACAATTGACCATTGAGAAAAGACATTTTTTTGCTGATATAGAAAAAAATCGTACCTTTGTCCCCGAAAATAAATTGTTCAATTGCCAATGAGCATCCGTTACTTGGCATTGTCTGACAACCATCATCATGAAAATAGGAATCGTACAATGTGCCTGTCAAGACAACGCAGCACATCATATCAACAAACTGATTACCCTCATACGGCAAGCAGCCTCAAGAGGTGCGAAGCTTGTTGTGATGCAAGAACTACACAACACGCGCTATTTCTGCCAAGTGGAGAATCCTGACTATTTTGACTTGGCTGAGTCCATTCCAGGCCCCTCCACCGAACGGTTCGGACAATTAGCCAAAGAACTGGGAGTGGTCATCGTCACATCCCTGTTTGAACGTCGTGCAGCTGGACTCTACCACAACACAGCTGTCGTGATTGAAAAGGACGGTACCATTGCAGGCAAGTACCGCAAGATGCACATTCCAGATGACCCCGCCTATTATGAGAAGTTCTACTTCACTCCTGGCGACCTCGGCTTCCACCCTATTCAGACCAGCGTAGGACGGCTGGGAGTGCAGGTGTGCTGGGACCAATGGTATCCTGAAGGAGCACGCCTCATGGCTTTGCAGGGAGCAGAACTCCTCATCTATCCCACGGCTATCGGCTACGAATCGTCTGACACTCCCGAAGAGCAGGAACGTCAACGTGAGGCGTGGATGACCGTGCAACGTGGACATGCTGTCGCCAACGGACTGCCTGTCATTGCGGTGAACAGAACTGGACATGAGCCAGACCCTTCAGGACAAACTAACGGCATTCAGTTCTGGGGCAGTAGCTTTGTGGCAGGACCTCAAGGCGAAATTCTTTACCAAGCCCCCAAAAATGAAGAGGTGGTGCAAGTTGTTGACATAGACCTGCAACGCTGCGAAAATGTGCGTCGTTGGTGGCCCTTCCTCCGAGACCGAAGAATCGAGGAATTTGGAAACTTGAGCAAGAGGTTTATCGACTAACCAACCATCTTACACCCCAAGATTCCGCCTCAAATCAACGAGACAATCATCTTACAGTTTCACCTTCACAGGCTTCGACTCGTTGTGCAGACGGTCGAGGGCTGTAATGACCAGTGTGCAGCCTTTCTTCACGCTGGGCAATGTGTAGGTATTATCACTTGTGATGGTGAGAATGTGCTCAGGATTATCAAGTCTCACTTTTTCACCTTTGTCAAACTGATAAATGACAAACTGACGGGCACGGTCGAGTTCCTTCTTGGCACGAGGTGACTCCCATGTGAGAACGGAACCTGACATAGCATATTTGGACACATGCACACTCTTGGGCTTGCCAGGAGCCTTACTGTCGATGAAAGGCATGAGGGGCTGAAGGGCGGGTGTGGAGTGGTAAATCTGCTCAAGTACAGTACGATAATTACCAGGATTGTTGACACAAGCAGCCGCATACCACTGACAAGAACCTTGCACATGGGAAAGCGAACGCTGGAGGTCGTACTTGATGAGCATCTGATGGGAATTGGGATTACGTGGATCCACGCCCTTTACGGTACGCTCGATGTCTTGCCCGATGAAGAGAGGACGATCGCCACAATAGTCGTTCCACCAGTGGATAAGCACTTCATAGTCAGCCACTTTCGTACCGATATTCCAGTAGATTTGAGGAATATTGTAATCAACCCACCCTTTTTTAACCCAATAGACAATATCGGCATAGAGGTCATCATAGTTCTGGGTGCCAGCTGTGGCACTGCCCTCTTTGCAGTTTTCGCCTGTGGGACTGTTACGGTAGATGCCAAAGGGAGACACGCCAAACTTGACCCAAGGCTTGACGGAACGAATAAGATGGTGCAGGTCACTAATGAGTTGATTGACATTGTCGCGACGCCAATCCTCGATGGAAGAGAATCCACGTGGGTCAGCCTCGTAATAGGCTTGGTCAGGCAATGGGATACCATTGACGGGATAAGGATAGAAATAGTCATCCATGTGGATGCCATCGACATCATAGTGCTGCAAGATATCTTCAACGACCATACAGGTGTAGAGGCGGTTTTCGGGAATGGCAGGGTTGAAGATGTAAAGCCCGTCATACTCAAACACACGTTCAGGATGCTCTATCACAGCATGACTCTGTGCCAACACAGTCGTACCTTTAGTCTTGGCACGATAGGGATTGATCCACGCATGACATTCCATCTCGCGCCGATGACATTCTGTTACCATCCATGCCAAAGGGTCCCATCCGTCAGAAGGAGCCACTCCCTGAGTTCCCGTGAGATAGCGTGACCAAGGTTCATAGGCCGACTTATAGAGCGCATCACCCTCAGCACGCACCTGAAAGAGAATGGCGTTGATGCCGCACTTCTGCAAGGTGTCCAGTTGGGAGGAAAGCATCTGACGAATCTGAACTGGCGACTTTCCGATGTATTGACCATTGACACACTGAATCCATGCACCACGGAATTCACGCTTGGGATTGGTGGCAAAGGCTGCAAAAACAGACCAACATAACAGGATAGTAAAAAGTATTTTCTTCATTCTATTGAGTTTTTTCGGATTAGTTTTTCGGAATTATTCAAGTCTTAGTTTCACATTTCTGTATTTTTTCATCAGGTGATTGGTCGGTTTATCAAACATCCTTTTTGATAGAAAAGCCTATGCCATCAAAGGAAAGGAGTGAGCAGGTTACCGAACCATCCTTGAAACTTCTTGCCAGCTGAACGTGTTCTCCAGTAGCCCTTCCCTATTTGAGTGCTCGACTTCAGCTGGTCATTGAACAGTTGTGTCAGTTCTGCCGTCGTCTTTTTGCTAAAAATCACCGTGTTCACCTCATAATCACATCGGAGCGAACGGGCATCCATATTGCTGGAGCCAACGGTGCAGTAAAGGTCGTCCACCATCATGATCTTGGTGTGATGGAATCCACCGTGAAAGAGATAGACTTTGGCACCACGTTTGGCAAGGTTGTTGCCAACATAATGAGAGGCTTCGGGGGTGAGCGGAATGTCACTCTTGGCAGAAAGGAGTATCTGCACATCCACCCCACGGTCTATGGCACGTTTCAGGGCTTTCCTGACCCGATGGGTCGGCACAAAATAGGGATTGACGAGGAGCACCTTATGCTGAGCCGTGTTAAGCATTTCTGCAAAAAGATCACGGATAGCATCCGCACTACGCAGGGGATGACGATCCACAATGGCCACACGCTGGTTAGCTTCCTCTGGCTCATGATAGAAGAAATACTTGTTTCCCCTCAAAGTCTCACCCGTAGCTTTCTTCCACATACGACAGAAAATATTGTGCAGATCGTTCACTGCTGGTCCCTCGATGCGCATGTGCATATCGTGCCAATCACCAATTTCAGGAATGCCCTCGATATAATAGTCGGCCACATTCATGCCCCCCGTGTAAGCAATTCTACCATCAATGACAACAATCTTGCGGTGGTCACGCGGAATGATATGGTTGACCCAAGGAAAACGAAGGGGGTCGAACTTCACCAACTGAATGCCCAAAGCATTGATAGAGTCGTGCATGTGACTCTTGATGGGTTGATTGTTTGAGGCATTGCCAAACGCATCATACAACGCTCTGACCTCCACACCTTCTGCTGCTTTCTCTGCCAACAGGTGGAAAAGCAGTCGAGCGATGGAATCATTACGGAAATTGAAATATTCCAGATGAATGAAAGACTTGGCACCACGCACGGACTCAAACAAGTCTTCAAACTTTTCATGTCCAGTCCTCAGAAGTTTCACCGAGTTGCCATCGGTGATGTTGACTCCACGAGTACGCAAATGAGCAACCATGGTGGAATCAGACGTTTGCGCTTCCACGAGGAAGGCACTCTGAATCAAAATTACAAACAAAAACAAACGATGTCTCATCATCCCTTACTTTTCCCCTCTCTTACTTTTCTCCTCACCCTTCTTCGGGTATTTCACTTTTGGCTGATGCCCTCCTCTTTTCTGCCCCATTCTTTCATTCGACTTGTGAACATAAGCATCCACTTGTTCTGCTATGGCTTTCATGCCTGCAACAGAAGGATGACCCTCCTTTTTCTCAATATCGTGCAGCACGATGACTGGCACATTGTAACGGTCGCAAATCGTAAAGACGGAAGCATTGATGGCATCAGAAAGTTCGCTATTGAGAATGAAATACATATCCACGCCAATATAACGCTTTGTCATAAAATCCAGCATCTTCGCCAACGACGGACGGAACGACTTAAGGTCTTCCTTTGTCCACCCGCTGTACTTATACTCTCCCACAGGTGATGGCACCCACGAGTCATTGGTGGCGCCGAAGATGAAGATGATGTCAGGATTGCCCAGATTGCTGGCACGAGTCACAAACGAGCGGTCACTATAATCTTCCTTACGATAGCCCGAGGAAGAAATTGTCGAACCGCTGTAAGAATTATTCATACAGAGTTTCCATCCATTCTTTTTCAGCAACTGATGCCACCAAGTTTGTTCCACATTGACCACATCGTTGCTCCTCACAGGACGGTCAAGAAAGTACCAAGACAGGTTGTTTTCGGGGGTGATGTACCCTTCAAATGTGGAATAACTATCGCCAAAAATGGTGACTGATTTTGTGTGCCTTTGAGCAAAAGAAAGTCCAAAAACAAAGATTGAGATAAAGACTGTTAAGTATATTCTTTTCATTATTTTACCAATTTATAGGTTCTATTCCGTTTTGTTTCAAGTATTGATTACAGATGCTGAAATGATGGTTGCCAAAGAAGCCACGATAAGCTGACAACGGGGAGGGATGGGCAGACCGCAAGACACAATGTTTTGAAGCATCTATGAGCGGAGCCTTACTTTGTGCATAACTGCCCCAAAGGATAAACACCACATGCTCCCGTTCGGCACTCACCAGACGGATGACAGCATCGGTAAAGTCTTCCCAGCCACGCTTCTGATGGCTTGCCGCAGCATGAGCGCGAACGGTCAGGGTAGCGTTCAGCAGCAGCACTCCCTGCTCTGCCCATCGGGTCAGATTACCCGATGAGGGAACAGGTTTTCCCAAGTCTGTCTCTATTTCCTGAAAGATGTTGCGTAACGATGGAGGAAATGGTACACCGTCATTCACCGAGAAGCACAATCCATGTGCCTGCCCCGGCTCATGGTAAGGGTCTTGCCCTATCAGCACCACCTTCACACGCGGCAGCGGACAAAGGTTGAAGGCATTAAAAATCAAGGCACCAGGTGGATAGCAAGTGCCCTGAGCATACTCAACCTTGACGAACCGGATGAGTTCCTCAAAATAAGGCTTATCAAACTCTGGCTGTAGTTTTTCAAGCCACGATTGCTCTATCTGCACCTTTGCCATCTAACCTCAATTTTCAATCCTCAATTATCAAATCTCCACCAGACCTGCTTCAATCCATGAGGCAGCCAACTTCTTCACATCGGCTTGCGCCTGTTCCTTACCCACTTCATACTCAGCCATCAAAGCGTCCACCATATCTTCTTCCGTGAATTCCTTTCCTTCCACCTTTTTCCAGATGTAGGCGGCCGACTCGTTGAGTGTAATCACTTTCGTGAAATCTATATTCTCTACACCATGCGCTATGACGATGTTCTCGCCACACACATTGCGCACTTCAAATCCCTTTTTAGTTTTCATATTATATATATTTATAATGTGTTATTTGCTAAAATCTCTTTCTAAATAGATAGCATGCACCGATTTCGTTTCATAGATGGCACATCATTTCCTTTTCCATCGCTCAGGCCACTGATGAAGCAAAAGCAGACGATACAAAGCTAACAGATAGCGCCGCACTGGTAACAGATTGGGCCAAATGGCCGAATAGATACGCCAGACACGCGATGTAGCCAGCGTGTAGGTCTTCCCCTTCCGAACCACCTGCACCAGTTTTGCCCGCACCTGGCTTTCGGGAAAGACTTCAGTACCTATACCCTCCTTCAGATTAGGCACATTGCCGTCACCCCTCATGGTGACCATTCCCTCCTCTATCCTTTCAATACGGTGACACACAAAATGCCCTTCAGTCACCTCCGCCAGTATCACATCGCCCACCGCAATCTTGTCAGCCCGTCCAAACACCAGTTTGTCTCGGCCATCTTCGATGAACGGACGCATGCTGTTACCACGTGCTATGATAGTAGCCGTTTCACCTTCCGCCACCAGTTCCACCAGTATAGGCAGGAACTCCTCATTCTCCACCGACAGTTTCTTCAGCATCAGCCTTCTTTGTTTGCATCCATACAAGCAGCCTCTGGAGTATCCGCACAAACAGCCTCTGTAGAAAGCTTTACTTCTGCACGGGCAGCCTCATAAGATTGTCCCGTCATCGCCTCATAACTCATCTTGACGGCATCTTCATTCGGCAAATTTTCCAAGAAGAACACAGGCACTACTTCCAGCAACTTGCTCACAGTATCGCAAGTACCCACATAGTCACGCCTGTCCCATTTCATCACCGAACAAGAAGGCAACAACGAAGCAAAACCATCCACCGCCCTCATTCGGCTTATCTTGTTATAAGGAGCCTGTTTCAACTGCAAGAAGCTGCCGATGGGTGCTTCCACATCACGATAGCACGGAGTCTTTCCGCTCCAAGGCGAACCAAACACACGAGCCACGCCATCATCACAAACTCTCACCACAGGGTTGTCATCATTCATCAAGTCAGTACCCGGCACATACTTCAGCCAGTTCGATGTGTGCGTACTCTTTCCCGTACCACTCACACCCAAACACAGATAGCCACGCCCCTCTTTTCTCACCACCGAAGCATGCATCAGCACCGTCATCTTGTCAGCAGCAGCGAACGCATACACCATCATCAGCGCATTATTCAGACCAAAATTACGCATCACCCAGTTGCCATTCAGACACACCTTGGCCGAAGAAAAATCCGGAACAGCCTGAATCAGGCAACATTGACGCTTCTGCACATCGCTGACCAAAATCTGATAAGATCCGTCTTCCAGCTGATACACTCCATGGTTGTTGCCGCCACAATCAAACTGACCAATCTCCTTGCCCTTCTTTGCAGGACGCCAAGCATCATCCACCATCAGGTCAAACAACAAAGGCACATCTTCCGATGGAGCCTCCTTCAGTCGGAACGGTTCACTCGACGGCAGCAACTCTGTCGTGTTCTTATCATCGCAGAAGCTGACACAGTACGTGTGACGTCCCACTCTATAATATACTTTCTCTTTCATCTTGTTCTTCTTTCAATTATTACAACCTTTCATCCTTTCGCCACCCTCAATTCTCGCCCCACACCTTCTTGGCCCAAGCCGTGTTGCGAAAGGTATCATCAAACTCGTACCTATTTCCTTCATACTTGCTCAGCGGCACAAACATCGTCACGCCACAGCATTGCTCAGCATCAATCGTATACGTTCTATAACCGCCACGACCGCCACTGTACCAGAAGTCCGTGTGCATGCAAGTGACCACTTTAGCCACTTCCTGCTGCCACGCTGCATAGTCCTCTTCACTGAGCACATTTTTCATCACCCCCTGCATATCATAACAATCAGGAATATCTGTTCCCCAGTTACCTACGTCATACTTGAAATAATTCAGCACATTGTCATAATCGGCAGCCAGCAACTCAGCACGATACTTGTCCACCAGCGTCTTCATATAGGAGGCATAAGCCTCTAAGCCCGCCGTGCTCACTTCAGAAACCACAATACCCCAATTCGGTTTATTGCAATACTCCTGATAATAGGCCTGAAGCATCTTTTTCTCGCAATTTGTCTCCATAAACATCGCTGGCACCATAGTTTTGTAATTAGCCCCAGGTCCAGGTATTTCAGCAGGCGAACTCACAATATGTTTGGCAGCATGGCGCAACTCGTATGCCACCTCCACGCTTTGCATTAAGCAGGCATCTATCAAGAGGTAATCCACTCCGCCCTGTTGTTCCAGCGCATGAGCCATATCCGGTATGTTCATCTGACGTCCGTTTAAATTGGGACTTGACGAATTAATCCCATTATCCACTCCAAACGACCGGCGCGATGCGACAGCTTCCTGCATATCCAACAGATAGTTTGAGGGAATCCACCCAGAAGCATGCGAACCCAGCACCAATCCGTAGCTATCGGCTGGATAATGCTGCTTTGCATAGGCAACAAACTCGCCCAACACATCAGCCGAAGCGGAGTTCACTTCCCCCTCATATGTCTTCACTGGAGTCAACTGCGTCATCAACGTTGCTGTTGTTGTGCGATCCACCACATAAATGCGAGGCATGCCCACATCGTCGATAAAGATGACCAATCGGTCGTTCGGATAGAGACCTTTGTCGGCCATACCAACCAGCATCTCAGCCACATCAGAAGCAGCCGACCCCGACAAGTTATTCTCCACTGCCATATAGACCATCACCGTCCTGCTTTGTGCATACACAGGATTATAAGGAGAGTCCTCACCACTCGAACAGGCAAAAAATGAACAAGTTGCAGCAAAGAACATCATCATTGCTGCAACTCTATATAGGGGTTTTCTCCACCATCTTTTGTCGATTCGAACGTTCATCTATTCTTTCACATTTGAGTCAAGCGGATGCTTGAAAACAAAACGTTGTTCATCCAACATCACCAGACGTTTATCCTTGTCATCAAGATAACGTTTTTTGATTTTGTAGAACTTCTTCGAAAGTTTTTTTCGGCTGGCTGAATAGAACACACAAGCAGTCTGGTGCTTCAGTCCCATCTGCCCCTCCATATACTGCTTCAGTTGCAGGCTGAACTCCGAGCGGAACGGAAGGAACTTCGTCCTTCTCTCCAAGTCAAGACTATCCACCCGATTGATGGTCGTGACGAACACCACCGTGTCGGTCAACGCCTGACTCACACCAAACACGTACACCTCACCACTACCTTTTCCGTAGGAGGTCGGCTTCTTCTTGGCTGTAGCAAACAACGCGACCAGCATCACCAGTGTCATCAATAATATCTTTCTCATACTTTCATTTTTCACTTTTCACTCTTCACTTTTTCGCCCTTCACTTTTCACTCACATCTAAAAGGTTCAGATAGCCACACGAAGAGACTATCCCAAATATGTTTTCAGCAGTTTGCTCTTCGACTCCTTTCTCAAGCGGCGAATGGCCTTCTCCTTGATTTGGCGCACACGCTCTCTCGTCAGGTTAAAGCGGTCACCTATCTCTTCCAGCGTCTTTTCAGGTTCGCCCAAGCCAAAGAACATCTTGATGATTTCTTTCTCACGCACGGTGAGCGTGTCGAGTGCACGTTCTATCTCACGCTGCAAGGACTCCGTCACCAAAGTCTTGTCAGCCGAAGGAGAGTCTGGATTGGAAAGGATGTCGAGCAGACTATTGTCTTCGCCCTCCACGAAAGGAGCGTCCACGCTGATGTGGCGACCGCTCACCTTCATCGTGTCGGCCACCTTATCCACAGGCAAATCCAGTTGTGCTGCCAACTCCTCGGGAGAGGGACGACGCTCGTTCTCCTGCTCAAACTTCGAGAAAGCCTTGCCAATCTTGTTGAGCGAGCCCACCTGATTAAGCGGCAGACGCACGATACGGCTCTGCTCAGCCAATGCCTGAAGGATAGACTGACGAATCCACCACACAGCATAGCTGATGAACTTGAAGCCTCGCGTCTCGTCAAACTTCTCCGCAGCCTTAATCAGACCCAGATTACCCTCGTTGATGAGGTCGGGCAGACTCAAGCCCTGATTCTGGTACTGCTTGGCCACAGAAACGACGAAACGAAGGTTCGCCCTTGTCAGTTTCTCCAGCGCCTTTCGGCCTTCGACACCGCCCTTGCGAATCTTCGCAGCCAGTTCTACTTCTTCTTCAACAGTGATTAACTCCTCACGACCAATTTCCTGCAAGTACTTATCCAACGAAGCACTCTCACGGTTCGTGATTGACTTTGTAATTTTTAATTGTCTCATACTTTACGCGTAAAAAAGCGTGCAAATATAGTACTTTTTTCCCGAAAATCCAAATCTTTCACGTATTTTATTACAAAATCAGCGCAGCAACTGCGTAAAAGTCTCTGGATAAGGGGTCTCAAATTTCAGCATCTCGCCCGTCACGGGATGTCGAAACGCCAGACGGTAAGCATGCAGGCAGATGCGTCCGACGGGGTTACTGCGCTCACCATATTCCTCCATCGTGCTGCCATATTTGTTGTCGCCAACGATGGGATGATGGAGGTCGTGCAGATGCACACGAATCTGATTCTTACGACCCGTATCCAGTTTCAACTCCACCAACGAATAGCCATTCTTCCGCTTCAGTGTACGATAGTGCGTGATGGCCTGCTTGCCGCCATTATCGACGGGGCTGGAATAGGATACAAACATCTTGTTATCAGTCAACCACGAAGTGACCGTACCACTATCCTTTTCCATCTCTCCTTGTGCCACAGCCACATAACGTCGATCCGTCACAAGGTCGTGCCAATTATTGACAAACGCCTGCTGAATGTCACGTCGTTTTGCAAACAGAAGCAACCCTGAAGTACCCTTGTCGAGGCGATGCACCGTGTGGACAGCGAAAGCCTTGCTCTGACGCTTCACGTACTCATCCAGAATGGATTTTACGTTCTCCTTTCTGTCGCCAGGCAGGGCGTTGGTGAGGACACCCTCTTTCTTCTCCACCACAAGCAGAAACGCATCTTCATACACCAGTTTCACCCAACGGCTACGAAGTTCGTGCTTATGGCGGTTCTTGGCCACCTGCACCAGTTGTCCAGGACGCAAGGGGGAGTTATACTGCGTGGTGATGACCTTATCCACATACACCATACGCTGGCTCAGCAACTCCTTCGCTTTTGTGCGTGAAATACCTGGTATGGCCTGCATGAGGAACTGCATCAATTCAGCTGGTTCCTTCACTGGATAGTCCGTATAGTGGTTGGCGGCTCGATAGTCGAAATAAGTGCTCATTTGGAAAAGTGAAAAATAAATTGTAAATTGTAAATTAACCGCGTCTTTCCAACAGGACAACATTCTCCACATGTTGGGTATGAGGGAACATATCGACCGGCTGAACTTTCGTCACTTTATATTGGGCATCAAGCAGCTGGAGGTCGCGCGCCTGAGTGGCTGGATTGCAGCTCACATAGACGATGCGCCTGGGAGCGGCAAAGAGGATGCTGTCAATCACATCCTGATGCATGCCAGCCCTCGGTGGGTCGGTGATGATGACATCTGGTCGGCCATGCTCTTCAATGAAGTCGGTAGTAAGAATGTCTTTCATGTCGCCCGCATAGAAGAGCGTGTTGGTGATGCCGTTGATTTCGGAATTCACCTTCGCATCTTCGATGGCTTCGGGCACATATTCAATACCGATGACCTGACGAGCCTGACGAGAAACAAAATTGGCAATGGTGCCAGTACCTGTGTACAAGTCATACACCAATTCCCCGCCTGTCAATCCTGCAAAGCCACGCGCCACCTTATACAGCTCATACGCCTGCTCCGTATTGGTCTGATAGAACGATTTCGGCCCCACCTTGAAACGCAGCTCCTCCATCTGTTCAAAGATGTGATCCTTGCCTTTCACTACATGAATTTCTTGGTCACCAAACGTATCGTTAGCTTTATGATTATCAACATAAAGAAGCGAGGTGATTTGAGGGAAGGTTTCACTCAGATGTTGCATCAATGCATCAGCCTGTTGCTGCTCTTCAAGAGTGTCGATTCTGAACTGGACGAGAAACATCAGCTCGCCTGTATTGCTGGTACGAATCATGAGTGATCGGAGCAGTCCTCGGTTCTGACGCAGGTCATAAAATTCAAGACCATGTTGCAAGGCATACTCCCGAATGTCGTTGCGAATCTGATTGTTGATGTCATCCATCAGGTGACACTCCGTAATGTCCAGTATCTTGTCGAACGCTCCCGTGATGTGGAAACCAACCGCATCCATCACGTCATACTTCACGTCCTGCCTGACCTCCTCCTCCGTCAGCCAACGCTTGTTACTGAAACCGAACTCCAGTTTGTTGCGATAGCCGTAAATCTTCTTGCTGCCAAGAATAGGCTGAAATTCGGGCAGTTCCACCTTGCCTATACGGGTGAGGTTGTCATACACCTGTTGCTGCTTTGCCTTCAACTGCTCCTCATACTGGAGGCATTGCCACTTACATCCGCCACACACACCATAGTGGCGGCAACGGGGTTCATCACGCAGAGGCGACCGCTGATGGAAACGGACAGCCACAGCCTCCATGTAGGAACTTTTCTTCTTCTTCACCTGCAAGTCAACCACATCGCCTGGCACGACATAAGGCACAAACACCACTTTGTCATCCACACGCGCCAGCGCTTTCCCTTCGGCAGCACACGCCGTGATGGTCACCTCTTCCAGCAACGGCAACAGCTTCTTCTTGTTACGAGCCATAAAAATATTTCTCTTTCCTTTTATTGTTTTTGCAAAGGTACTACTTTTAGCACCACTTTCCAAATGAATTTCCTATTTTTCATACTGTCACGCAACTTTTTCAAAAAAAAAGAAAAAACTCATCCCTCTTTCTTCACCCCTTTACCTTCTCTTCCCCTCTCTCCACAACTGCCACGAATTCACCAAATTATGCCAAACCGAATAAAAACCTCCTGCCAAAGCCGTCACAGGATTCATAAACGTATATCCCATCCAAATCGCAAAAACCGTATTCTTCTGTCCCAAACTCTGAGTGCCTGCCACGGGCTCCCCATGCCGTTTCCCAATCACACGCCCCAGCACAAACTGCACCACACAACACACCAGCGACACCACCGCAATCCCCATCAACTCCCACACACTCTCCTCACTATGCTCAATCGCCTTCACCGATACACCAATCGCCAACGTCAACGACACCGCCCATAAGTTAAACGCCAGATTCGGCTGCCGCAAAATCGCCGCATGAAACTTCGGAAACAAATGCCGCACCAACCACGCCGCCACCAGCGGCATCATCAACAACGGAAACACCTCCCCCAAAATCAGCAGGAACGCCGTCCCGAAACCCATATCTGCCACACCACCCTCATGCAGGAACGGCACCATCGCAGGCACCAGCAGCGACACAGCCAGATTCACCAGACACGTGTAACTCACCACCACACTCGCATTCCCATGCAAGCGCGTCGTCACCACCGCCGCAGCCGTTGCCGTCGGACAAATCATACACACCATCGCACTCTCCATCACGACCCGTCCCTGCACATCAGGCCACCACACAATCAATCCCCCCATCACCACAAAACTCACCACCTGCACCGCCAACATCTTCAGCATCCACCCCCTCGGCTTCAACTCCCTCAACCTCATCCTGCAAAAACTCACAAACAGCATACAAAACAGCAACGCCGGCTGCACAATCCCAATCATCCGACTCACCACCTCATGCGTCCCGTCCAACGCCGGTACATTCACATATATGTAATAAGAGGCCACCCCCATAGCCATCGCTATCGGCAACATCCAATTCTTCAAAAAACGAACCTTCATTGTTCACTTTTCACTTTTCATTTTTCACTTTCGCCTGCAAAGTTACGCATTATCCACAAAAAACACCTACCTTTGCCCCTCAAAAAGGGAAAAATGAAAAGTGAAAAAGAAAAAAAGGGAAAAATGAAAAGTGAAAACAACGCCATCATCATCCCCGAAGGACTCCTCTCCCCCTCAACAGGGGGAACAAAAGGGAGTCTTCTCCTCCACGCCTGCTGCGCCCCCTGCTCTTCCGCCATCGTCGAATGGATGCTCCAACATGACATCCGCCCCACCATCTTCTACTTCAATCCCAACATCTACCCCCGCCAAGAATACGAAATCCGCAAAAACGAGAGCAAACGCCATGCCGACAGTCTCGGCATCCCTTGGATTGACGGGGACTACGACCATCTGGCTTGGCTCCAGCAAATCCAAGGTCTCGAGCACGAACCCGAACGAGGTGCCCGCTGTCTCCAATGCTTCCGCATCCGCCTCACCGCCACCGCCCTTCAAGCCCAGAAGCTCGGCATCTCTCACTTCGCCACCACCCTCGCCTCCTCACGCTGGAAAAACCTCGAGCAAATCAACCAGGCAGGACTCCAAGCCCAGCAACACCTCGCCTCCCTCACCACTCCCTCCTATCCCCTCTTCTGGCCCCAAAACTGGCGCAAGGCAGGACTTCAGGAGCGCCGCAACCAACTCCTCAAACAATACTCCTTCTACAACCAACGCTACTGCGGCTGCGAATTCAGTTACAAGCCAGCTGAAGAAGACAAAACTGCACCGCCCCATCCAGCATCTGAACACGGAAAAGGGTGATACCATCACTTCCCATTTTTCTTCACAAATATTTGTGATGTAATATAAAAGATTGTACATTTGCAAATAAGAACATAAACAATCAAATATGGAAACAATCTTGCGCGACCTCAAACGCTGGCTGGAACAAGCCTTCACCAGTATCTCTCATGGACAGAGACATACAGAAAACCGCATCATATTTGTAGCTGCTTGTGGAGTGCTTGGCCGCATCTTAAGTCTCCTGATGGTCATCGTGCCCATCCTGCTTTTTACGCTGGGAGGCGGACACACCCTGAGAGGCAAGGACTATGTGGTGCAGTTGCCGAAGAGTGCCAACGGCATCGAGTGCCAAGTCGCCACCCCGGAACAGATGGAGCAGCTGCAGCCTGATGACTGTGAGTTCATCTCCAGTCCGCTGCTGCTGACCCAGAAGGGTGACCAGCACGTACAGCTGAACAGGATGGCCAAGGTGAGTTTCGACATCCCGAGAAGCGTACCCAAGGAAGACTACATCGACCTGGTGGGCGTGCTCATCACTGACGACGGCCCGATCTACATGATTCCAGAGATTGAAGGACTCAAGCGAGGAGTCGTCTCCTTCGAGACCAGCCACTTCTGCTGGGCAGGAGCCGCCAAGATGGACAAGGAAGAGAGACGGGAACTCTTCATCGAGCGCATCTGCGTCAGCGAGTGGAAGGCCAATGCCTGCGATGCCGATGTGGAAGCCAAGTTGAGAGATAAGTTGGAGGCATTCGCCAGCGACATCGGTTTGGGAAAGAATGACCTGGCGGGCGTGCTGGCTCGCGAGGTGTTTGGAGACAATGAGTACATACAGGAGGCTGTCGATATGATTGAAGCCTACGACGAAGGCACCACGGCAGAGACCATCGCCAAGAAACTGGAAGAGAAGGCAAAGGCCAAAATGCTGGAGACGCTCTTTGAGAAACTCAAGGGCGACAAGGAAGTGGACAAGGTGGAGTATGACGAACTGAAAGATAAATACAAGCACACCCGCGTCACGAAGGAGGGCAAGAACAAGAAGATTGTGGAGGAACTGGAGAAGCACCTGACCAAGGAGAACATGGAAGAACTGGGCACCCGTCTGGGCAAGGGAGAAAGCCCGACGACGATTGCCTGGGACTACGCCAAGAAATATGCGAAAAGCTTTGCCGAAGACCAGCTGAAGTCCATCTCCGTCAAACTCGTCCCCCAGATCAAGATGATGCAGGAAGCAGCTAGGTACATGAAGGTGCTGAAGGACTTCTGGGCCAGCAACGAGATGATTGACATGTACAACGTCTATGCCCGCAACGCCAACAGCGACGGCCGCATGAGCAACGACGACTGGAACACCTTCGCAGTCCGCCGTCTGTCTGCCGCAATGGCGAAATTCGGCATGACCGAGGCAGAAATCCGCAAGCAGTTTGAGGAACGCTATAACAACAACAGGGACATCGAGAAGAAGAAGGCGGAACTCCGCAAGCTGATCGCCCTGTGGGAAAGCCCTGAGTTCGAACTGACCAAACAGCCCATCTTCGACAAACTCGGCTTCGACTACATCCAGCGACTGACCCGAATCCATGTCCTAATGGAACGCTTCCGCAAGGAACTGGTTGTCAATGGAGACATCCCCGGACGCGAACGGCAGAACAGCATCGACTACACCCTCTGCCTCATCGTCGAGAAATACCTCGAATACTATCCCGACTACGAGAAGTTCCAGCGGTGGCTGGCCATGAAAGGCTTCTCCAAGGGCAGGCTCAAGCAGAGAGCCGACGCGCTCGACGAGTTCCGCTCCTGGTGGCTCGTGCGCACCGACATCAACCGCACCCCCAGCTCCAGCGAAGGCGAGAACAGCGTGGTCTATACCGCTTCTGCCGGCCACCACAAGAAGGTGCAGCGATGGACGGGCAAAGCCTTCCTCAGCGACTTCGACGAAGGCTACTGGTATCGTCCGCACACCAGCACCTTCACCGCCACCATCGACGCCCCTCCAGCCCGGATAGAAGCTGGCGACTCGCTGGTGCTCCACGCAACCCTCAACCTCGACGCGCCCGAGAACGGCTGGTATCTCAGTGAATCGGCAGGACTCAACTTCGACCTCGAAGACGTCGGCATGGGCGCCATCCACGTCTCTGCCCAACGCTCCAAAATCATCAACCAGAAGGGCAGCACCACTGTCGGCACCCGCTACGGCTCACCGCACTCCGGCGAATGGGACTTTGTGATTCACATCCCCAGAGGCCACAAGGACGAACTGAAAGCCCTCAACTTCACCTCCTGCGGCTGCCGCACCCACTGGGTGTACAAATGGCGCAGCATCTTCGAAGCAGACGAATAAGGATTTTACATTTGCAACCAAAATCCTTTCTGAAGTAGTTAAGTAGTTAAGAAGTTAAGTAGTTAAGCCGATACCATGTGAATGGTTCCCATCGATGAAGTGACGAACAAAACATTTGATTTAACTCCTGTCCGCAGGACGAGCGTAGCGATAACTCCTTAACTCCTTAACTACAAAGACGTTGAGCACATGCGAAACTTAAACTTGTGTATATTAAACAAAGAAACAATGCAATCAACATGACTAGAAAGAGTCAACTAACTGATTACTTATTTCTTCTTTTTGCACTATTACCCCTCCACACTTGGGCACAAGTTTGGGACAAGACTTTGTATCAGCAGATTGAGCAAAGCATCCAAGTGCCTGAACTACGAGAGGACATCTATTCCATCGCCCAGTTTGGAGCTAAGCCTTCTGCGGCAGCAGCACAGAACCAGAAAGCTATCCAGAAGGCCATCAACGCATGTGCCAAACGGGGTGGCGGACGGGTGACGGTGCCTGCAGGACAGACCTTCCGCACGGGTGCCATCGAACTGAAAAGTGGCGTGAACCTGCATGTGGAGGAAGGGGCGGTGCTGGAATTCGTGTTCGAGCCAGCCCTCTACCCCATCGTGGAAACGTCGTGGGAGGGTCTGGATTGCTACAACCTCTCACCATGCGTCTATGCCTTTTGTGCTCAAGACATCGCCATCACCGGCAAAGGAACTATCGACGGAGGCGGCAACCACGAGACCTGGTGGCCTTGGTGCGGTGCTACGAAATATGGTTGGAAAGAAGGGATTGTGAGCCAAAAACTTGGTTCTCGCGCTCGTCTGCTCAAGAATGGCGAAGATGGCGAGCCGATGGTGGATGAGAAGGGGAAACGCTCTACCCTGCGCACCTTCACAGCCAAGGACGGCATGCGGCCGCAACTCATCGGCTTTAACCAATGTGAAAGGGTGCTGATAGAGGATGTGACCCTGCTGCGTTCTCCCTTCTGGGTGATTCATCCCCTGAAGTGTACGGATGTGACCGTGCGGCGTGTACACATCAACAACGACGGGCCGAATGGTGACGGTTGCGACCCCGAGTCCTGCGACCGAGTGCTGATTGAGGACTGCTTTTTCAACACTGGCGACGACTGCATCGCCATCAAGAGCGGACGCAACCGCGACGGACGTACGCGTGGGATGCCCAGCCAGAACATCATCATCCGCCATTGTGAGATGAAGAACGGACACGGCGGTGTGGTGATTGGCTCGGAAATCAGTGGTGGATGCAAGAACGTGTTTGCCCACGACTGCGTGATGGACTCGCCCAACCTCGACCGCGTCCTGCGCATCAAGACCAATTCGTGTCGTGGCGGTGTGATTGAGAACATCTTCGTCAAGGACATCCAAGTGGGTCAATGTGGCGAATCGGTCTTGAAAATCAACCTCGACTACGAGCACAACGAGGTGTGCTGTCGGGGCAACTACCCGACGGTGAGGAATGTGCTGATGGAGAACGTGACCTGCGAGAAATCGAAGTATGGTGTGCAAATCATCGGGTTGGACGAGGACACTTTCGTGCATGACATCACCGTGAGGAACTGCCACTTCAACGGCGTGAAACAGGGCAACACCATCACAGGAAAGACACGCAACATCGTGTTTGACAAACTGTTCGTGAACGGCTCGATGTGCTTGCAAGAGAAACCCTACCAGCACTACAGCGAATGGATGACCGCTTCGGAAATGCAACGCACCCCGAAGAGTTACCTGCTCGACTTCTCCACGAAACCCAAGTGGAGTTATGTGATGGGCATCGAACTGGAGGCGATGCTCGACACCTATCTGCGTTATGGCGACGAACGCATCCTGCACTATTGCCAGGAATATACCGACACGATGATTAACGCAATGGGAGAGATTCGCGGCTATCGGCTCGAAGACTACAACCTCGACAACATCCGCACGGGGCATTTCGTGGCGCGTATGTATCAAGTAAAGCCCGAACGGAAGAATCTGCTCGCCATACAACTGATGATGAAGCAGCTGCAACGGCAACCACGCACCCTCGAGGACGGTGTCTTCTGGCACAAAGCCATCTACAGTTATCAGGTGTGGCTCGACGGCATCTTCATGGGACTCCCCTATCATGTGCTGACCGCCTCCATGCTCCTGCCTCCCAAGGAAGCCCGAAAGGTGTATGATGATGCTGTGAACCAAGTGACCACCACCTACCGACGCACGCTCGACCCTCAGACAGGACTGAACCGTCACGCTTGGGACGAGACGCATGAGATGTTCTGGGCAGACAAACAGACGGGACTTTCACAACATTGCTGGGGACGTGCACAAGGTTGGTACACGATGGCACTCATCGAACTGCTCGACGTGCTGCCCACCGATTATGCCCGACGAGGCGAAGTCATTGACCTCTTACGCAAGGATTTGGAAGCCATCGTGAAATGGCAGGACAAGGAATCGGGTGTGTGGTATCAGGTGATGGATGCTCCGAAGGAGGAAGCCAACTACCTCGAATCGACCTGTTCCTCCATGTTTGCCTACGCCCTGCTGAAGGCCTACCGCAAGGGCTATGTGAACGAGACCTATCGCGAGGCGGGCATCAAAGCTTATCGTGGCATCCTCAACCGCTTCGTCCGCGTGAACGAAGACAAGACCCTCTCGCTCACCCATTGTTGTTCGGTGGCAGGACTGGGTCCTGGCATCAGCGAGAAGGTCTTGAAGGCGGCACCCAACGTGAAGGAAAACCGACGCAGGGACGGCTCTTTCAGTTATTACCTCTCCGAACCTATCCGCGACAACGATGCCAAAGGCATTGGTCCTTTCATCTGGTCATCGTTGGAGATGGAGGCGCTGGGCTTCGACACCGAGAACACCTTGACGCCCATCGACCGCAAGGCTGTCGTCACACGCAACAACCCCATCGTCCGTGCCGCCGACCCTCTGGCTGCACTTTCTGTCGGCAACGGACACTTTGCCACCACCGTCGATGTGACGGGCATGCAGTCCTATCCGCTCCATTACAAAGACGGCATCCCTCTCACCGCCATGTCCGATTGGGGATGGCACCGCTTTCCCAACACCCTGCAACTCAAAGAGGAAGAAACCCAGAAAACCATGCAGTTCCCTTTTCGGAAACACCCCGAGGTATATGCCGTCGAATACAAACAAGGAGGACGGAAACAAGAGGCAACTCTTTACTATCGGGTGAATCCTCATCGCCTCCACTTGGGTTGCATCGGGATGGAACTGAAAAACACAGACGGCAGCCTCATCCCTTTGGAAGAACTGACCGACATTCATCAGGAGCAGCACCTCTTCGACGGCACCATCACTTCGCAGTTTCATGCTGACGGAACACCCGTCGAAGTCACCACCGCCTGTCTCCAAGACCACGATGCCGTGCTCTACCGCATCAAGACCCCTCTGCTGACAGACGGACGAGCCAGCGTGTCCATCCGTTTTCCCTACCCCACAGGCAAGCATGCCGACGATGCCGCCGACTGGACACAGCCTGAAAAGCACACCTCACGCATCATCCACCAAACCGACCATGCAGCCGTCTTGGAACACACGCTCGACAGCACCACCTACTACCTCACCCTGCAATGGGAAGGAACGGTCCACCTCGAAGTGACCGAGCCACACCAATTCACGCTCTCCACCTCCTCCGATGTGCTGACCCTCAAAGCGGAATACACTGCCCATCGCAACGACACACCCCAAACCTCCTTCGTCTACGACCAAGACCTCCGTGCCGTCAGCAAGGCTTGGAACCAATGGTGGAACGCAGGTGCCATCGTCGATTTCTCCCGATGCACCGACCCACGTGCCCCAGAGTTGGAACGTCGTGTGGTCTTGTCACAATACCTCACCCAAATCAATTGCGCCAACTCCACCCCACCGCAAGAGACAGGACTCACCTACAACTCTTGGTTCGGTCGCCCACACCTCGAAATGACGTGGTGGCACACCATCCACTTCGCCCTGTGGAATCGTCCCGAAGTGCTGGAGAACATACTCACATGGTATAACAACGTCGCTTATCCCGAAGCCAAGAAGATAGCCCAACGCCAAGGTTTCAAGGGCATCCGTTGGATGAAGATGACCGACCCGTGGGCAGGCGAGGCACCGTCTAACACAGGCTCCTTCCTCATCTGGCAACAACCCCACTACATCTATATGGCGGAGGAAATGTACCGTGCCCATCCCACCCAAGAGACCATCGAAAAATATGCCCAGCAAGTGGAAGAAACCGCCCTGTTCATGGCTGATTTTGTCACCTACAACACCAGCACCAAATGCTATCATCTGAAAGGTGCCACCGCCATGCAGGAGTCTATGTCCAAGGACTTCTCCTACGACCATCCCTTCGAACTCGCCTATTGGCGCTACGGACTCCAAACCGCACAAACATGGCGTGAACGGCAAGGACTGCCCCGACATCAGGAATGGGACAACATCCTCGCCCATCTTGCTCCTCTGCCACAGAAAGACGGCATCTACAAAGCAGGCACTCCCCTCCATCCTTTCGACAAAGCGACCACCGCCAAAGACTTTGACCCTTTCCAAACACCCGAACAGAACGGGCAGAAACGCATCTCCGAAGAAGACTTTGAAAAGAAAAGCCACTCCGACCACCCTGCCATCCTCGGAGTGGCCGCCCTCTTCCCCACCAATCTTCCATCTTCAATCTACCGCCCTATCACCATGAACGCCACCCTCCAGTGGGTACAAAAAAATTGGAAATGGGACACCACATGGGGATGGGACTACGGCATGACCGCGATGGCTGCCACCCGACTGGGACAACCCGATGAAGCCATCAACATCCTCCTTTCTGACCACACTAAAAACACTTATCTCATTTCTGGTCATAACTTCCAGACCGCTGACCGCCTGCGCATCTACCTGCCAGGCAATGGTGCCCTGCTTACTGCCATAGCCATGATGTGTGCGGGATGGGACGGATGCCCCGAAGCACACAATCCAGGCTTTCCCCACGACGGCACTTGGAAGGTCCGATGGGAGGGATTGCAGAGAATGCAATGACATTGTGCTTTTCGTGTTTCATTTTTCACTTTAACCTTATTTTTCACTTTTCACTCTTTACTTTTCCCTTAAAATCACTACCTTTGTGGCGTAAAAAGTGAAAAATGAAAAGATTGACTGTTTTTTTCTTGATACTCATATCGATTTCCTGTACCCTCACAGCACAGGAGAACATCTGCTTTTCTCCACGACTGAAGACCCTGCAAGTGAAAGTGGATGGAGCATGGGGCAGACCTCCCGTCATGCTGCTCAGCCGAGGACACTATGTGGAAATCAGTTTCGATGACTTGCAGCCCAACTACCAGCGTTACACCTATAGCATCACGCATTGCAACGCCGACTGGACGGAAAGCGACCTGCAAACGAGCGAATACATGACGGGCTTCAACGACTCGCGCATCGACGACTACGAACCTGCCATCGGCACCGAAATGAACTACTGCCACTACTCGCTGGTGCTGCCCAACAACGAAAACAGCCTGCTGGTGTCGGGCAACTACCGCATCCGCATCTATGAAGATGGAGAGGACGATCCCGTCGCCCAAGCCTGCTTCTCCATCATCGAGCCTCATGTGGGGGTCAGCATCGACGTGACAGCCAACACCGACATCGACACCTACGAGACTCATCAGCAAGTCAACTTTGCGGTCAGTTACAGCGGCTATCAGGTCAGCAATCCCGTGAACGAGTTCAAGTACATCGTCCAACAAAACCGCCGTTGGGACAATCACGTGGAAGACCTTCAACCCACCCTCATGCAGGTAAACCGCCTCATCTTCAACCACAATCGCAAATTGATTTTCGATGCAGGCAACGAATACCGTCGTTTTGAAATATTGGACCCGTATGTGCCCACCATGCGAGTGGACCACATGGAATATGCTAACGACTACTACCATGCCACCCTCTTTGCCGATGAACAACGCATCAACTATCTCTACGACGAAGACCAGAACGGACGCTACTACATCCGCAACAGAAACAACGTGGAGAGTGACACCGAGAGCGACTACTTCTTCACCCACTTCACCCTTCAGATGCCCCAAGTGCCTGGCGGCGATGTCTATCTGTTTGGCGACCTGACGGGCAACCGCATGGACGAGGAATACAAGATGGAGTATAACCTCATCGACCATCAATACGAACTGGTGACTCCGCTGAAACAAGGCTCTTATAATTATCTATATATGTACAGGCGCGAGGACGACACCCTCGGACTCACGCAACCATGCGAAGGCGATTTCCATCAGACCGAAAACGAATACTGTGTCTATGTCTATCACCGTCCCTTCGGACTACGATATGACAAACTCATCGGATTCCAGAACATAAGTACAAAGAATCAATAACCCCACCTTTTCATGAGAAAGCTACTCTTCATCATACTGCTTCTTCTCCCCTGCTACGGTCACACGCAAACCTTTCAAAGCAAACTGACTGAGTGGGCCGACAACTATACACGTTCCGATGCCAACATCAAACCCTCCACCGTGGTTTCCTGCGACATCGACAACAACAACGGCACCGTCCGCATCGTCATGGGAGGCGGATTTCCAGAACAGCACTTCACCCCCGACGTGGTGGAGAAAATCTACAAAGAGGTGCGTTCCTTCCTCCCCACTTTGCAGCGACACTACGACCTCGTCATCGAGACAGACGGACGCCCCATCGAAGACCTCGTCCCAAACTTCTTCCGAAAAGGGAAGAAAGACCCTATGCGCCTGCTGGACAACACCAACACGGGCACACCTTGGGTAAAAAACATCTCACGTCCCTACACAGCCGACCAAGGACTGGAAGGTCATCACATCGCCCTTTGGCAAAGTCACGGACGCTACTACAAGCAGGACAAGGACGACTGGTACTGGCAACGTCCACGCCTCTTCTGCACCACCGAAGACCTCTTTTCACAGACCTTCGTCATCCCCTTCATCATCCCCATGCTGGAAAATGCAGGGGCCGTGGTCTTCACTCCTCGTGAGCGCGACTATCAGACCCACGAAGTCATCGTCGATAACGACCACCCACACCGCAACGGAACCTATATTGAGTCTTTCCGTAAAAAGCACAAAAACCTTCAATGGAAGACCGCGGAGCGGAGTGGCTTCGCACAAACGAAAGCGATTTACGAGTCCTGCGACTCCCCCTTCACCGATGGCAGCGCCCGCTACATCCCCACCGTCTCCTCACCAAAAGAAGAAGGGCTGGCACAATGGGTGCCCCACATCCCCGAAGAAGGACGCTATGCTGTGTATGTTTCTTATCAATCCTACGAAAACTCCGTGTCCGATGCCACCTACACAGTCTATCACAAAGGCGGCATGACGGAGTTTAAGGTGAACCAGCAAATCGGAAGCGGCACTTGGGTCTATCTTGGCACCTTCGACTTTGATGAAGGCCAACACGACTATGGCATGGTCGCACTCTCCAACCACAGCCATCACAAAGGCATCATCACAGCCGATGCAGTCCGCTTCGGTGGCGGCATGGGCAATATCGTACCCGAAGGTCACAACGGCCACGTTCGTCCGTCGGGGCTTCCCCGTTGGGCTGAAGCCGCCAAATACAGCGTGCAGTGGTTCGGATTCCCCTACCGACTTCATACCGAACCTTTCGGCAACAACGACTACAACAACGACATCAACTCCCGTTCCGCATCCGTCAATCACCTGTCGGGAAACTCTGTCACTAACCCCCAGCGGAAAACGGGTCTGGGCGTTCCCCTCGACCTCTCGGTGGCGTTCCACACCGATGCAGGCGTCAAGACCGACGATGCCCTGGTCGGTTCACTTGGCATCTACATGACCGACTTCAACGAAGAAGAAACAGGTGCCCATCTCAATCGCTATGTCTCGCGCGACCTTTCCAGCATGTTCCTCACCAACCTCTACACAGACCTGAAGAAATACCACTGGCAAGTGCGCCAGCTCTGGAACCGCAACTATGGCGAAGCACGTGCCCCCATGGTGCCTGCCTGCATTCTCGAAATGCTCTCCCACCAGAACTTTGCCGATATGCGTTTAGCCTACGACCCTCACTTCAAGTTCGACCTTTCACGCTCTGTCTATAAGACAATCGTCAAGTACATAGCCACCCTCTACAAGCACAACTACGTCATTCAGCCCTTGCCGGTCGAGAACTTCGCCATCACCCTCAACGAGCAGAGAAACACAGCCACCCTCTCGTGGTTACCCGTCGAAGACCCACTCGAACCCACAGCCAAGCCCAAGGGATACATCATCTACACGCGCCGAGGCTATCAAGGCTTCGACAATGGCATCGTGGTGAAAGGAACGACCCACACGGTCGAACTGACCCCCAACGAGGTTTACTCGTTCAAAATTGCAGCCCTCAACGAAGGCGGCGAAAGTTTCCCCTCCGAAACCCTCACCTGCGGCATCTCTTCTCAAAACAAAGGCACCGTACTCATCGTCAACGCCTTCACCCGACTCGAAGGTCCACAAGTCATCAACACCGCCACCACTTGCGGTTTCGACCTCGATGCCGACCCTGGTGTACCCTATGGAGCCTACACCGGCTTCTGCGGTCGCCAACGCAGTTTCGACCGTTCCAAAGCAGGCAGCGAAGCCTCCGACGGACTCGGCATGAGCGGCAACGAGCTGGAAGGGAAACTGATGATGGGCAATACCTTCGACTATCCCGTCATCCACGGCCGCGCCATCATGCTTAGCGGCAAACACTCCTTCACCTCATGCAGCGAACAATCCCTCCTCACAGGCAAAGTTTCACTCGCTGCCTACCCCATGATTGACCTCATTTATGGCACCCAAAAGCAGTTCAACGCACAAACCAACAACCTCGTCGAACAATACTACACCAACGGTGGCAAACTCATCCTCAGTGCGGCCAACCCAGGCGGCCCTTCCATTGGAGGCACCGTCACCACCCAACTCTCACCTCGCAGCACTCAACGCTCAACCCTCAACTCTCAACTCTCGACTATATCCGGCTGCGGTCTCACGTTCGACATCTACCGCGGCATGAACCCCAACAGCTACTGTGTGCCCTCCCCTTCCGTACTTTCCCCCCAAGGCCAAGCCTTCGCCATCCTCACTTACCCCGATGGCACCTGCGCCGCCATAGCTCAGCCCCACCGCTTCATCCGTTTGGGTTTCCCCCTCGAATCCATCACCGACCACAAAAAACTCAACGCCCTCACCCAAGCCTTCCTCACCTTCCTCGAATAAACCAAGTTCCCCTCCCCCAACTCACCCCTCCCCCTTGCGACAGGCGGTTTCCCCGCCTCCTACCCAACTTCAAATTCCTAATTCCCAACTCCCCATGCCCTTTCTCCCCACCACCAAAAAAGAACTCGAACGCCTCGGCTGGGACACACTCGATGTCATACTCTTCTCAGCCGACGCTTACGTTGACCATCCCTCCTTCGGCATGGCAGTCATCGGTCGCATTCTCGAGGCAGAAGGGCTGAAAGTGGCCATCGTTCCCCAGCCTGACTGGCACGGCGACTATCGCGACTTCAAAAAACTCGGCCGTCCCCGACTTTTCTTCGGCATCTCCCCAGGGGCAATGGATTCCATGGTGAACAAATACACCGCCAACAAACGCCTCCGTTCCGAAGATGCCTACTCCCCTGATGGCCGCCACGACCTTCGTCCCGAATACCCCACTATCGTCTATACACGCATCCTCAAAGAACTCTACCCCGACGTGCCCGTTGTGCTGGGCGGCATCGAGGCAAGCCTCCGCCGTCTCACCCACTACGACTATTGGCAAGACCGCCTCCTCCCGACCATCCTTCACCCTTCCGGAGCCGACCTCCTCATCTACGGAATGGGTGAAAAGCCTATGGTTTCACTGGCACATCTTCTGGTGGAACAAGACCGCGAGATTGACGTGAAACTCTTCCGCAACCTCATGGCGCGCTTCCCACAAAAGCAGACCGTTTCATTACTGAAGAAAGAAGACATCCCTGGAGGCATCCGTTCCGACGACATCCTCCTGCACAGCCACGAAGAGTGCCTACGCAACAAACGGGCACAAGCCGAGAACTTCCGCCACATCGAAGAAGAGTCCAACAAATACGCAGCCCAGCGCATCATTCAGGAAGTGGATGGTCGTTACGCCGTGGTCAACCCTCCCTACCAGCCCCTCACCCAGGACGAGCTCGACCGCTCTTTCGACCTTCCCTACACCCGCCTGCCACATCCCAAATACCGAGGCAAGCGCATCCCCGCCTACGAGATGATTAAATTCTCCGTTTGCCTTCATCGCGGATGCTTCGGCGGCTGTGCCTTCTGCACCATCTCCGCCCATCAGGGCAAGTTCATCACCTCGCGCAGCAAGGAGAGCATCCTCCGCGAAGTCAAGGCCATCACCCAACTCCCCGACTTCAAAGGCTACCTCAGCGACCTCGGAGGTCCCTCAGCCAACATGTATGCCATGCACGGCAAGAACCTCGACCTTTGCTACCAGTGCAAACGCCCCTCCTGCATCCACCCCAACATCTGCAAGAATCTCAACACCGACCATTCCCAGCTCCTCGACATCTACCATGCCGTCGATGCACTCCCCGGCATCAAGAAGAGCTTCATCGGCTCCGGTGTCCGCTACGACCTCCTGCTCCACGACACAGGCGATGAACGCACCAACCGCATCAATCGCCAATACACCGAAGAACTCATCACCCATCACGTCAGCGGTCGTCTCAAAGTGGCACCCGAACACACTTCCGACCGTGTGCTCTCCCTCATGCGCAAGCCCTCGTTCCACCTCTTCTACGACTTCAAGCGCATCTTCGACGACATCAACCGCCGCCATCACCTCCGTCAGCAAATCATCCCCTACTTCATCAGCTCACACCCTGGCTGCACAGCCGAAGATATGGCCGAACTTGCCACACTGACCAAAGACCTCAACTTCCAGCTCGAACAGGTGCAGGACTTCACCCCCACCCCCATGACCGTCTCCACCGAGGCATGGTACACAGGACTCCATCCCTACACCCTCCAGCCCGTCTTCTCCGCCAAGACACAAAAAGAAAAGCTCGCCCAGCGTCAATTCTTCTTCTGGTACAAGCCATCCGAACGCCAGGCCATCCTCCGCCTCCTCCGTCAAATCAACCGCCCCGACCTCATCAGTCGCCTCTTCGGTCGAAAAAATGTCTAACACAAGGATATCCTCTCCCATCCTCTCCCATCCCCTCCCATCCCCTCCCATCCTCTCCCATCCTCCCCACTCAGCCCATTCACCCCATTCAGCCCACTCAGCCCATTTCCCCCATCCCTCCCATCCCTCCCCTCCCCACTCACCCCACTACCCCCACTACCCCCACAAGCATAACACCGTTCCATATTCAAACAGTACGCCACACCTATTACAATTTGTACGCCGTACCATTTGAATATACAACGGCGTTTCACGTAGCAAAAAAACATCCTTCAAAGAAAAATAGGTTCTTTTTCACCATTATTTCAGCATTTCTTCCTCTATTCAAGTATTTCTGCGTACATTTGCTGATGATTTACCCGACAACTGTATGATACTATTGAGTTTTGACACAGAAGAGTTTGACGTGCCTCGCGAGCACGGAGTTGATTTCACATTAGAACAAGGCATGGCCGTGTCGAAGGTGGGCACCAACCGCATTCTCGACATACTGAAGCAGAATGGCGTAAAGGCGACCTTCTTCTGCACGGGAAACTTTGCAGAAAATGCCCCCGAAGTGATGCAGCGCATCGTCGCCGAAGGTCACGAAGTCGCCTGCCACGGTGTAGATCACTGGCAGCCGAAAGAGACCGACTTCGCCCGTTCGAAAGAAATAGTGGAGCGCGTAACGGGGCGCACCGTCTATGGCTATCGCCAGCCCCGCATGTTTCCCGTGGTCGAGTCGGAAATCAAGCGCGTGGGCTATCGCTACAATTCATCGCTCAACCCAGCATTCATCCCAGGCCGCTACATGCACCTCACGGAGTCGCGCACCTGGTTCATGAAAGACGGCGTGATGCAGATACCCGCATCCGTCACACCGCTCATCCGCTTCCCCCTGTTCTGGCTCTCCCTCCACAACCTGCCCGAAGGACTCTACCACTGGATGGTGCGCCGCGTGCTCAAGAGCGATGGCTACTTCGTCACCTATTTTCACCCGTGGGAGTTCTTCGACCTGAAAGAGCATCCCGAATTCAAGATGCCCTTTATCATCCGCAACCACAGCGGACACCAGATGTGCCAGCGGCTCGACCGCCTGGTAAAAATGCTTTTGGCACACGGCCACGAGTTCATCACATACAACGAATTTGCAGACAGGGTGAATCCATAAAAGAGACACTGCATCTTGCCAAATCCCACCCCTCCCACACTTTTTCCCTCCATTTCCTTTTTCATTTCAGAAAAACTTCCTAACTTTGCACCCACTTACGCCGCAACCCCATTTCAACAGGGGTGAAGGTGTGGGTCTAACATATTGGAATAGTGTCTCGCAACGCACTGTTTTTGTTCCTTTGAACGTAGGAAATTCAAAAGTAACTTCGCAAAAACAATGCAGAGTGGATGCTACGGGTTGGTATATCAAAACTATCCCGTTAGTGTGCAGAGGGCATCCGTGTCCTCACGCACACTTTAACGGGAGTGCATATATACCTGCGGCGTGAGCGTCAATTCTGTCTGTTTAGAAGAAGGTTTCCTACGACCAAAAGGAGAGCAGGCAAGAAGAGGCTTCACGCTTTTTTCGTACTCTCCAGTTCCCCACCTGGCACAGTTCGCAATAGCGTCTATTTCCACAGACATACACAAGTCATTGACGTTATTGGACACCAGTAAGGGAAAATGATTCACACAACCACCGCAGCCCTCAACGCTGACTGCCCTGCACCACAGGGGGTGTCCCCTTCCTATGCACCTCACCGATGAACAGTTCCAGCACCCAGCCACTCTGGTACCCGATGCGTGTCACCTACAACCGTGAACTGAAAGTCAAAGCCTCCCTCGAACAGGAAGGCATCGAAACCTTCCTCCCCGTCACCCGAAAACTCGTCGAACGCGCAGGACATCGCCGTTTCGAACTCGTCCCCGCCATCCACAATCTCCTCTTCGTCCACTCCACCCGCGAACAACTCACCCTCCTCAAGATGACCGACGAAGACTTCAGTCCCCTCCGCTACATGATGACACGTCCCCTCGACCCCACGATACGACCTCAAGTCATCTACGTGCCCGACCACCAGATGCAAAACTTCATCCGCGTCGCCTCCATCACCGACGACCGCGTCCTCTTCCTCGACTACGCAGCCGTAGCCAACAAGGTCGGTCGCCGCGTCATCATTACCGAAGGCGACTTCGCCGGCATCGAAGGCATCGTCAAGCGCATCAACCACAACCGCCGCGTCGTCATCCAACTCGAAGGCGTCGCCGCCGTCGCCCTCGCCTTCGTCACCCCCTCCCACCTCAAATTCCTCGACTAACCACCCCTCCCTCCCTAATACACACCCCACCCTCCCCACTCAGCCCACCCTCCCCACTCAGCCCATCCTCCCCCATCCACTCCCACTCTCTCCCATCCTCCCCTCCATCCCCCTTCCCTCCCACTTGCGAAAGGCGGTTTCCCCGCCTCCCTCTCACCTCTCACCCCTCACCCCTCACCCCTAACCCCTAACCCCTAACTCCTAACCCCACCCCATGCTCACCCCCACCCACCTCCTCAACCTCCGTCTCCAAGCCTACCGCCACCTCCTCCTTCTCGACACCCCCACCGACGGACTCTCCACCCCACCCACCATCCAAACCTACCAACCCCACTGGCGCAAAGCCCAACAAACCGCCAAGGCCCTCCTCCACCACCTCGACACCCACAAATCCCCCCTCACCCCCACCCAACAAGCCGACATCCTCCTCACCGCCTTCGTCCTCCTCCAACTCGGCTTCCGCAACTCCCAACTCCTACTCCGCACCACCACCCTCACCTACACCCTCCTCCCCCGGCTCCTCTCCCCTGCGAATGACGGTTTTCCCGTCTCCATCCTCCCCTCCTCCTCCTCCTCCCACCTTCTCCCCCATCTCCTCCTCCACCTCTACCTCGAAACCCAAGACGACTCCCTCCTCCCCACCATAACCCAACTCCTCCCCACCCTCACCACCTCCCCCAACGAAGAAGACCACTACCTCCTCCAACTCTACCAACCCTCCCCCATGTAGAGTGTGCTTAGAGTGTGCTGCGATTCAGTCGCAGACCTCCCACCCATCCCCACCTAAAAAGCCCCCATCCTTCCATCCATCCCTCCCCACTTGCGACAGGCGGTTTCCCCACCGCCTCCATCCCCTCCTCCATTCGTCCCCTCCCTCCCCCACTTGCGAAAGGCGGTTTTCCCGCTCCCCCAAAAAAGCACTCCTCCCATCCGCCCCACTCCCAATTCTCAACTCTCAACTGTCTATTAACTAACCCCCAACGCCACAACCGTAATTACCCCAACGCTATAACCGTAATTACCACCACCCTCACCTACACCCTCCTCCCCCATCTCCCCACCCCTGCGAGTGACGGTTTTCCCGTCTCCATCCCCTCCCCTGCATCCAACCCTCTTCCCCATGTCCCCTATACTGCGACGCTGTCGCAGTTCCCCCTCTCAGCCCCCTCCCCCACCACAAGAACCCCACCCCTTCCTCCCCATCCACGTGTCGAGTGTGCTGCGACCCAGTCGCAACCCTTCCCCTCTTCCTCCACCAGAACACCACCCCTTCCTCCCCGCCCCCATGTCGAGTGTGCTGCGACCCAGTCGCAGCCCTTCCCTCCCCCCACACAAGCCCCCTTCCTCCCCACCTCCTTTCAACATACATCATCACCCCCTACCAACATTCACCACATCATCACACGCACATTCTCCATAAAACATAACTTACAATTCACCAATTATAACCTATAATTGATGAACCATAACTTATAATCGACGAACCATAACCTACGGTTTATGGTAATCACAGGTCTCATCAACAAGACCCCAAGCCCCACATCGCATCCTCTTTCCTCCTTTAATCGCCACCACCCCACCAAACAGACATCCCCATCCTTATGTCGAGTGTGTTGCGACTCTGTCGCAACTCCATCCCTCATCCCAACCTCACCCCCTCATTCCTAACTCCTCATTCCTAACTCCTAACCCCTCACTCCTCATTCCTAACTCCTAACTCCTAACTAATATACCGCCAACGATACTACATCTTTTTCTTATGCAACTATTCCTTGCAAGATGCAAGTCTGCGGCTTTTTGATTCGTTTCTTTGATAATGCCAGATAATTCCGCCAACAACAAACGCATAGCCAAGAACACGCTGCTGCTGTATGTGCGCATGCTATTTATTATGGCCGTGCAACTCTTCACAAGCCGTGTGGTACTCAACACGCTTGGCGTGGTTGATTACGGAATCTATAATGTAGTGGGTGGCATCGTTACGATGTTTGCGTTTCTCAATGGTGCAATGGTCACTTCCACCCAGCGGTACATCACGTTTGAGTTGGGGCGAGGCAATCTCGAACAACTGAAGAAGGTCTTTACGACCAGCGTCCAGATACACGGCATCATATCGTTAGTTGTCATTCTTCTGGGGGAGACCATAGGTTTATGGTTCCTCTACAACAAGATGGTCATTCCTCCAGAACGCATGTATGCGGCCCTATGGGTCTTTCACCTGTCCATCCTGACGATGGTGGTCCAGGTGATGAGTGTACCTTACAATTCAGCCATCATCGCACATGAGAAGATGGGGGCATTTGCCATGATCTCCGTCGTGGAAGTGGTGCTGAAACTGGTAATTGTCTATCTGCTGCTTATCGGCAACTTCGACAAATTGGTGCTATATGCCATCATGATAACTTGCGTCCAACTTCTTGTCCGATATATCTACACACGATATTGCAACCGGCATTTTCAGGAGACCAAACTCATGCGTGTCTTCGAGAAGCCGCTGATGGCAGAGATGGGCAAGTTTGCAGGATGGAACATTTGGGGGAACTTGGCTGGAACCTTGTTCGGGACAGGAGTGAACCTGCTTCTGAATGTTTTTTTCGGTCCAGCGGTGAATGCCGCCCGTGCTGTAGCCGTACAAGTTGAAACAGCCATAGCCAATTTCTCCACCAACTTCCTGATGGCGGTGAATCCTCAGATAACCAAACTGTATGCACAGGAGAATCTCAGGGACATGCACACCCTGCTCTTCCGTGCGTCGAAGTTCACCTTTTTTCTGCTTTTCACATTGTCACTGCCCGTCATGATGGAGACGGACACCATTCTTCAGGTGTGGCTGAAGAATGTACCAGACTATACCGTCCAGTTCCTGCGCCTGCTCCTGTGCATTGTCACCATCGATGCCATGGCACGTCCCCTGATGACTGCTGCTGCTGCCACAGGACGAGTTAAAATATATCAGTCTGTCATAGGCGGCATCCTTCTCTCTATCGTGCCCATCGCCTACATCGTGCTGCGGCTGGGCGGAGACCCCACTTCTGTCTATGTTGTCCATCTCGTCATCTGCATGATAGCCTTCATCACGAGGCTTTTCATCATCAAGCCTCTGATCAAACTTTCTTTGAGGAGTTTCATATCCGAAGTAGCCGTCAGATGTCTTTCAGCATGCATGCCTCCCCTCTTGATCATCTATTTCATTCAGAGAATGCTCCCTACAGGCTTGTTCTCGGCCATAATTGTCTGTATGTCCAGTTTTATATTGGCCGCACTCTCATCCTACCTGCTGGGTATGGATCCTCGTGAACGCACCTACGTCAGGAACAAGGCCGTATCCATTCTTTCAAAAATCAAATCACATTGATCCACATTCTTGACAAACACTCCTGCTGCGGCTGCGAAGCCTGTGTGCAGACTTGTCCCAAACATTGCATCTCGTTTGAAGAAGACGAAGAAGGCTTCCGCTATCCTGAAGTGGATGGAACATCATGCATTGATTGCGGCCTCTGTGAAAAAGTCTGCCCAGTTCTTCATCAGGCTGAATCTATCACCCCACTCCATGTTTATGCAGCAAAAAACAAGTGTGAAGAGGAACTGATGGCCTCTTCCAGCGGTGGGCTGTTCATCTTGATTGCCAAGAAGATCATCTCTGAAGGTGGGGTTGTCTTTGGTGCCAAATTCAATGAGAAATGGGAAGTGGAACACGCCTATGCCGAGACAGAAGAAGGGCTGAAAGCTTTCATGGGCTCCAAGTATGTGCAGAGCCGTATAGGCAATTGCTATAAAGAAGCAAAGACCTTTCTTCTATCTAGGCGCAAAGTCCTCTTTACTGGAACATCATGTCAGATTGCTGGACTGAAAAACTTTTTAGGCAAGGACTATGATAATTTGTTGACAGTTGATGTCATCTGCCATGGAGTTCCCTCACCAAAGGTTTGGAGAAAATATCTGGAAGAAATGAAAGACAAAGCCCGTAGGGCGAAAAATTCAGTTTCGTTTCACTCTATTCTCTCCTCGCGGAAGGCGATGCCTTCAGATGGTGAAGGATGGAGCATAGAAGGCATCTCTTTCCGCGACAAGAGGCTGGGCTGGAAAAAATACAGTTTCGTTCTCACTCTTGCCGAGTCCTCGGACGAAGGCAAGCAGAATACAGTTTCGTTCTCACGTATGCACAGAGAAGACTCGTACATGCGTCTGTTCCTGAGCGACCTTATTTTACGTCCATCATGCTATCAGTGTCCTGCAAAGGGGGGAAAAAGCCAGAGCGACTTGACGATAGCGGATTTCTGGGGGATAGAGAAAATCTTGCCTGATTTTTATGATGAGAGAGGGGTGGGGTTGTTTATAGTGAATACCTCCATTGGGCAGGGAATGCTGGAGAGTGTGACCGACCGTCTGTATTTGGTAGAGACTGCTCAGACTGATAGCGTTGCCAATATCTCGTCATGGTATTCGTCAGTTGTCGAACCAGCAAAGCGTGAAAAATTCTGGCATCTGTTCAATCAAGGCTTGCCTGTCTGTCGCATCGCTCGGCGGCTTGTGCCACCACTGTCTTTCCTCGCGCGACTTAAAATGCGAGTGAAGCGCAAACTGAAGAAGTGGATGAAAAAATGAATACAAGCGAGAGTGGTAAGATTTTGTATTTAATGTGACAAGAGAAATTAGAATCTGTTTGTTGTCATGAAAATAGGAATAGTAACTTTCTGGTGGGGCAATGACAATTATGGACAATTGCTTCAGTGCTGGGCCTTGCAACAGCATCTGAAGAAGATGGGGCATGAGCCGTTCCTTATCCGCTATAAGCCCATTTCCCCATCACCATGTATGCTTAAGAAAGTGATAAAAACTTTGTTGGTATATCCATGTATCAAGGAAAGGGTGGTTCAAAAAAAACGAAAGATTCATCTTCAAAAACTTGCACTTTTGGAGGAAAAAAATGAGATCCGTCAATTCGATGCATTTAGAAGCGAAAATCTTATCATGTCAGATAGGGTGTACCGCACACTTGACGAACTTCGTCACAATCCTCCACAGGCCGATGCTTACATTGTGGGCAGCGACCAAGTGTGGGCGCAGTTGTTGGGTAACAGGAATAACCTCGTTTATTTCTTGGCATTTGGTGACAAAAGCATTAGACGCATAGCCTACGCTCCAAGTTTCTCTATGGATGAGTATCCTAAAGAGTTTCGTACGAAATTAAAGAAAGCGTTGAGTGGTATGGACACAATTTCTGTGCGTGAAACATCAGGAAAGATGATTTGTAGGAAATTGGGGTATGATGCCGAGGTGGTGTGTGACCCTACCATGCTGTTGGTCAAGGAAGACTATCTGCGACTATTGCCATCGAGAGAAACAGGAAGCATACCTTATGTCTTTGTTTATAGTCTCAATGTAAAAGAGGCAGAAGAGATGAAGTGGCAGGCGCTGAAAGTTTTTGCGGCAGAAAAGAAGTGGAATGTGAGGGTTACGGTGTCGAGTGGCTATTATCCTGGCGAAGAAATATACGATGTGGACACCGACTATGACTATTGTAACATCGGTGGTTGGCTGGCCAACATTCAGAACGCCTCGTTAGTCGTGACTCCGAGTTTTCATGGCATAGTATTCTCACTTTTGTTTCAGCGGCCATTTGTATATGTTCCGTTGGAAGGAGAGTGGAGCAGAGGTAATCGACGAATCTATGATTTGCTTGAATCCGTTGGCCTTACAGATCGGGTATTTACGTCGGGACGTGTTTTTTCTGATTTTGTGCAACGAGTCATAGATTGGGACAAAGTGGAGAGTAGAATGAAAGATATGAGAATACTTTCTTCTACATTTTTGTCATGTGCTTTGGCTGAATAGACTGATGCGGAGACATTTTTAGAACGTATTTATCAAAGAGAAATAGTATGATGCGAATCGTTTGGCTGGGCTGTAAGTTATTCTCCGACGGCCCAATTAAGGACACTGGTAATTGGCAATTCTCTATGGCCATGAGGTTGGTTCAGTCGGGTGAGATTGAACTCTATAACATTGTGCATAGCAAGTCAAGTTGTAAGGTGGAAAAAGTTGAGTACAAGGGTATCCGTCAAATAGTCCTGCCCAAGTACAGGAGAGGTGATACTCGCCTTTACCGATACGAGCCCCCCCGTTTCCGTATGCTGGTTCAGAAGATGCTTGAGGACATCAAACCAGACATTGTGCATATTTGGGGGACAGAAAGCCGCATGGCCTCTTTGCAGTATTGTGGCAATATCCCCTGTCCATGTGTGATAGACATTCAGGGGCTTTTTTCCTCGCTTTATTATTATTATTATGGAGGGTTGTCTCCTTGGGAAGTGGTGAAAACGTCCTTCGGCTTCTATTGTTTGACCCATCGTGATGCGGGTTCTTGGATGAAAATGAGATGGTACAAGAAGAAAGGCGAGTTTGAAGTTCAAATGTTGAAAAGTTTCGAACATATATCAGTGCAGAGCAAGTGGGTGGAGGAGCAAGTGTGTTCTTTTATCGACACAAAGAAAACTCGTCTGCACCATACTGGTATCGTGTTACGCGAGGAGTTCTATCATGCAGCCCAATGGCAACCGCACGAGCAACACGATGCACCTGTCATATACACGACTGGAACCAGTTCTCCTTTTCCCTACAAAGGGTTGCTGACATTGCTTCAGGCTATAGCAATTGTGAAGCGTGACTATCCGCATGTCCAGTTGCGTCTGGCGGGAGAAATGGACGTGAAGCAAGACAATTTCTTCAATTCAGAGGGATATAGGGCCTTGGTTGCTGAATTTATCAGGAATAATGACCTGACGGAGAATGTACGATTCCTCGGTTTCCTGACTGCCAATCAAATTGTTGAGGAATTGCATAATGCCGACTGTTGTGTGATTTCATCATACGTGGAAACCTATTGCTTGGCTGCGGCCGAATCCTTGATAGTAGGTTGCCCCACCATTATTTCGTATGCCGCCGCTCTGCCCGAATTGGCGCAAGACGGAAAGGAGGCCATCTTCTATAATAGTAAAGACTATAAGTCCTTGGCTTATAGAATATCGGAACTGTACAGAAACCACGAACTTTGCCACAAAATCTCTGATAATGCAAGGGCGAAGTACTTGGATGAGAACCATGTGAATCGTTTGGTTGCCAATCAAATAAATATCTATAAGAATATACTGGGCGGGCATGCCTCATGATTTGATATCGATATCAGACATCGCATTATCTGCTCTTCTACCTCTTCCAAACTATGAGTATGCTTCTTTATAGGATGACGTACCATGAGACTTTGGCTCAACCCTGCTTTCAACAGGCTTGTGTTTAGGTTGCATGGAATCACGTTCGGACGGAAGATGTTGGTGCAGAATAAAATCTATATGATGGACCATGGTATCATCACCATCGGTGCTCATTCCTTTATTGGTGCAGATAGTGTCGTGACGCATGGTATACCAGCAGACGTGATTGCTGCGGGAAATCCATGTAAGGTGATAAGGAAAATTGAACTGTCAAATTAACAGAATGGATTATATTAAGGCAAGGAAAAAGAATAATCGCCTGTACATCAGTAAAATGGAATACTTTTTAATGTTCCTTTTTGTTGTCTGTTGCGGTTTTACTAATGGTGAATTGATTCCTGCAAAGTCTTACACAATCATTGCTTTTGGATTCTTTTTTTGGACATCGAGAAAGCAATGCATGCCAAAGTTCTCCAAGGAACTTATCCTCATTGTACTCACTATGCTAGTGGTTGTGATGGTTCATAAATACCAGTTTGGAATCATTGACACAACTTTGCTCAAGTATATACCTCTTTGTGTTGCAGGTTACTCGTTAGTACTCATTTTGGGACAAAAGTTTCCACAAGCCTATCTTGATATCATGTATTTCTTGGCAGTCATATCTTTGGTTTGCTATTCAATAATGATTGTTGCAGGCTATGTTCCGCATATTGATGCATTAAAAGGGAATCATTCGAATTACCAAGGTATCTTTTTGTGGAATGTTCGAAATGGTGAGATTTTGAGGATGAGAAATTGTGGCCCATTCTGGGAACCAGGAGCATATGCTGGCTATCTGCTTATGGTGGGAATTTTGTACTTCAACGAATGGGAACAACTATGGATAAATCAACGAAAGAAAGTGATGATTTTGGTCTTGGCCTTAATCACTACTTTTTCTACACAAGGTTATATCATTGCCTTTCTGCTTATACTTACACGTTTAATATTCGTGACAACTCGTCGCAATCTCATAGCGATTTTTGTGACATTTAGTGTAACAATAGCAGCAATAAGTGTTTTATATCAGACGGTACCCTTCCTAAGAGAGAAGGTTGATGCCCAACTTGAACTTAATTCGGATTGGGAAAGTTCACAAAGTTTACAATCTGCAAATCGTTTTACAACGACCTCGTTGGACTTACAAAACATAGGGAAGAATCCTCTATGGGGGAGTACTTCTGACCCTTATGTATTATATCAAGATTATGGTGTGATTATGGAACATGTTGAAGATGTCGGAGGATATGGGAGTGGATCTGGTGGAACCAATTACATAGCATCAAATGGAATAGTTCTATATCTGGTGTGGCTGTTTCTTTGTTATAAATCTCTCGGGATTTATTATGGTTCTCGTTTGAAGAGTTTCGCGATTCTCGTAATACTGTTTATGTTGGGGCAAGCAGAAATGTATAATGCTCATATATTATATCATACAATACCTTTCTTCGGTCTTATGAGGATTCATGAAAGAATGAAAACCATTTCTCTTTCGAATGTATAGGAGGAATAAAATAGTTTTGTTTTATAAAGGCATATGAAAAGAAAGATCTCTGTCGTAACGGTTACATACAATTGTCGAAGTGTCATAGAGGATACTATCAATAGTGTTCTGATGCAAGATTATTCCAACAAAGAGTACGTCATTATTGATGGTTCCAGTACTGACGGTACGTTGGAAATCATTAAGAAGATGGCATTGGGAAAATGCATATTTGTTAGCGAAAAAGATAAAGGGATTTTTGATGCAATGAATAAGTCTTTGGACTATGTGACAGGTGACTATGTGATATTTATGAATGCTGGTGATCGATTTGTCAATAATCATGTTCTATCTGATGTGTTTCGTGAATATAATGGTGATGATGATTTAATCTATGGAGACACCTATGTGTTGACAAAATATGGGTATCGCCTAAAAAAAGCTAATCCTATTTATTGTAAGGAAACCCAGACTCCGAGAGACTTTGTTTTTCTAGGTCAAGGTATTTGTCATCAGTCGTTATTTACGAGAACTACAACTTTGAGAAAAGAACGGTTTAACTTGGATTATCCTTTGGGGGCAGACTATGACACAACTGCACGTGTATATAAAAATGGGAATCATCATTTAAAATATTGTGAGGTTCCTGTTGCTGTTTTTGATGATAGAGAAGGTGGCGTGTCACATTATAAAGAAGTACAAGTGTTTAAAGAGAGGATCAAAATGTTTGGATATCGCCCGACAGTTATAGATAATTGTATAATATATTACAAGATGTTACTTTCAAGGACGAAATGTTTGGCAGAAAGATTATTTCCATTTTTTGTGGGGAAGTATAGAAAACGTAAATATTCAAAAAAGTTGCAATGTTTATGAACCCTTTGGTGTCAATCATTATGCCCGTTTATAATACAGGCGAATTACTACGCCAGACAATTGGCAGTATATTAAATCAAACATATGATGATTGGGAACTTGTCGTGGTGGATGATGGTTCAACGGATGAATGTACGATAAAAATTTGTGATGAATTTAGAACGTCTGACTTCAGAATAAAGGTTTTCCATAAAACGAATGGGGGCATTTGTGATGCACGGAATTTTGGTCTTTGTAAAGCTTCTGGAAGATATGTGGCATTTTGTGATCATGACGATGAATATGCGGGATGTCTACTGGAGAAGGCGTTGCCTTATATATTAAGAGGAGTAGACATATTACATTTTTCGCATCGATCAGTATATCATAATAATGGAAAAGAGTTGTTGTTTAAAGCAACGGATCATATAAGATTTGTTATAAATACTTCCGATTCATTTCTTTCACTTGTCAAAAATCATTTCTTTGAATCCATATGGTGTAGTATATATAATAGAACCCTTTTGGAAGATTCTTCAATGATGTTTGACACAGCATATAAATTTGGAGGAGAAGATTTTGATTTCAATATAAGAATCTTTCCTCATGCGAGTAAAATAATGCTTCTTCCTGACATATTATACACACATTATTATAGAGATACTTCGACTTCGAGTAATCTTCGTGACGACATTTTATGGAACTTCGTTGTAAAACAAAAAAAGATTAACTCAGTAATTAAAACTCTTCAAATTGATTTATCTCAAAATGTTGAAGATTATGTGAAATATTCGGCAGAGATTATGGTTTCCATGTTGAGCTATGGAGTGAGAATGAAAAAATCTTATGATGAGATGAAAAAACTGATGTATGCTTTGGATTCGCAGATATTGGCAAAACCAACAGTTCCCCTGATTTTGTATGATAGAAATGTGAAAGAAGCATTTACGCTCTTGTTATTATGGGTGCTAACAAAACATTTATATGGGTTGCCATATGTTTTTTTTTGTTGTATCAATAAATTTAGGAAAAAATAAGTTTTGTTGGCCCCACGGATTTTGTGTCTTCAAGGCTGCTTTTAAATGAAATATTTCATATTGTAGATGATTGTAAAGATTATACTCTAATATAGATGGTGTACAAATACGGATATTGTGAAGAGCGGAAACAACACTTTCAGTGAAAATCAACGATTTTTAATTGTAAAAAGAAAAAATGAAACTAAACATTATGGGGGATTTTGTCCCTATTGGTAGGGGATGCCTGACTGTCACGAATCGAAGTGCTATATCAGAAGGAATCGTTTCTTTAATAAAAGACGCCGATTATAACATAATCAATTTAGAATGTCCTGTCGTGAATAGTCCAGATACTAAAAAAATAGTGAAAGATGGACCTAATTTGAAGTGTACTGAAGAAGCCGTTTCATACCTGAAAGATTGTGGTATTGATATGGTAACACTTGCTAATAATCATTTGAAAGATTATGGTAGTAAAGGGATACAAGATACATTAGAAACATGCAAAAAAAATGGAATTGAGTATGTCGGTGCAGGAATGAACTTACAAGAGGCTAGGGTTCCTAAGGTTATACAGGTTGGTGGATATAAAGTGGGAATTGTCAATGTCTGTGAGAACGAGTCGTCCATTGCTGCGGATTGTGACCCAGGCTCTAACCCTATTGATGAGATTAATAATTATTATGATATCTGTAATATTAAAGAGAAAGCAGATAAAATAATTATCATTATTCATGGCGGCTCGGAACACTTTCATTATCCTACGCCAGGGATAAAAAAACGATGTCATTTTTATGCCGATTTAGGTGTCTCGGCTATTGTGTGCCATCATACTCATTGCTATAGTGGTTATGAAGTTTACCATGGTGTGCCTATTTTCTACAGTTTGGGTAATTTCTTTTTTGATAGAAAAAAACGCAATTCATGGTTATGGAATACTGGGTATTTAGTACAATTAAGAATTACGAATGATAAAACAGATTTTCGTATCTATCCTTATGTACAATGTAAAGATGAGGCTCATGTAAATCTTATGGACTATGAACAAGAACAGTTATTTAGTGTAAACATAGATAAAATAAATGAAATTATTAAGAATGATTCAGCACTCCAAGCAAAATATAGAGAGTGGCTAAACAAGAGATATAAAGATTACATATCAAGAACTATTACTTGGGGTAACAAATTTTTTGAGGTTGCATATAAAAGAAATCTTGTACCAGCCTGTATATCGAAGAATAAGGCGATGTTATTACTTAATTACATCAAATGTGAGTCACATTGCGATTTGATGAAATTATCACTTGAGAAATATATCAATGAGAGATAAAAACAAATTAATAAAGGCTTTTACGAATCCTTATTGGGCTTTTGGTGTGATTTTGCGTCATTGTTTTGCAAAGATGATGGATGACAAGACTTTTATAAAGTGGGAATACTTCTCGGGAATAGGAAAATTCCCAGACTTGGAAAATCCAAAGACTTTTAATGAGAAACTTCAGTGGCTGAAGTTGAATGATATTCACTCGGAATATGTTCAAATAGTAGATAAATATGAGGCAAAGGAATATGTTCGCCCTATTATCGGGGATGAACATGTTATCCCGACATTGGGTGTTTGGAATTCATGGGAAGAAATAGATTTCAGCAATTTACCTGAAAAGTTTGTGCTAAAAACCACTCATGATTCTGGAGGAGTGGCTGTGTGTAAGGATAAGAGTGAAAAGACACTTCGTGAGGCAAAGAAGAAAATATGCAAAAGTATGAAGCATAATTTTTTCTACGAGCATAGAGAATATCCGTATAAAGATATAAAGCCTCGTATTATTGCCGAGCGGTTTATGGTGGATGAGTCTGGTACAGAACTGAAGGACTATAAGTTTTTCTGTTTTGATGGAGAACCTAAGATGTTATTAATAGTATCTGGTAGGGGTAATGATCAAAGACAAGATTTCTATGACATGGATTTTAATTTGCTTCCAGTTCAGAGAAAGGAACACCCTAATTCTGGAATATATAGGGTTGTTCCCCGTGGGTTTTATGAGATGAAATTAATTGCGGAGAAACTGTCAGAAGGAATTCCTCATGTTCGTGTTGATCTTTACGATATTAATGGAAAAATCTATTTTGGTGAGTTGACTTTTTTTAGTGGTTCTGGTAACATTCCATTTGAGCCTGAAGAATGGGACTATAAACTTGGTGAATGGTTGAAGTTGCCAATAGACAAATGAAAATTGAGAGTTTGAGGGATATTATTCTGAAAAAAAGGGGGAAAGGTTTGCATAAATGACAGAAAGAGTATATCTTTGCATGTGATTTCGTAACGTCTGTTGCTCAAGAAAAATGGATTATATAAAAATAGAAGGATATAAATCTTTCAAGAATTTTGAACTCAAACTGAACAAGATTAATGTCTTGATTGGCTCGAATGGTTCTGGAAAGAGTAATTTTCTTTCTTTCTTCGAGTTCCTGAATGCTCTGTATGAACAAAAACTCCGAGAATATGTGTCATTGAATGGAGGAACTCATCGCTTCCTGCATAAAGGGAGTAAAGTGTCTGATTCGATACTTGCCAAAATTCGTATAGGAAGGAATCGATATGGATTTGTGCTGAAAGAGGGTGACGGCAATTTCGTTTTTATGCAAGAGACGTTAGGATATACGTCGGCAACGGGTTTTTATAGTGACGATATAGATATCTCTTCTTTTGGCAATGAGGCACAAGTGAAGACATATCAGGGAGCGACAAGGGGCGATTACATCAAGTCTTATTTGAGTAAGATCAAAAAATACCATTTTCACGATACGGGTAAGACTTCTCCTTTCACCCAAACTTGGAACACGAAAAATGATGGCCTTATTTTATATAGTCAGGGGGGAAATCTTGCCGCTTTTTTGTATCAAATACGAGACAGTTTTCCTATGGTTTATCAACGTATCTTGATGACCATTCGTTCAGTTGCTCCATATTTTTCAGATTTCTATCTCGTTCCGTCTGATAGTGGCTCAATACGTTTGCAGTGGACTGATAAATATAGCGAAAACATATATGGGCCGACAGACTTCTCTGATGGAACTATTCGTTTTATTGCTTTGGTTACGTTGTTCTTGCAGCCAACTCCTCCTGATGTTATCATCATTGATGAGCCAGAACTGGGCTTGCACCCTGTTGCCATCAGTAAGGTTGCGGGTCTGATTAAGTCTGTTGCTTCGCGTGGCACCCAAGTAGTCATTGCGACACAAAGTGCCGACCTTGTTAGCAATTTCGATGCAGAAGACGTTGTGACCGTGAATCAGGTGGACGGAGAAACCCAAATGGGAAGATTGAAAAATTCAGATTTGTCGGAATGGTTGGACTCTTATACTATTGGTGATTTGTGGAAACAGAATATTCTGAAAGGAGGACAACCGCAATGAAACGTTTGGTTATTGTATGTGAAGGACAAGCAGAACGGGAGTTTTGTCAGGATATTCTGCAACCATTCTTTTCAAAGAAAGGAGTCGAGGTCTTCGCTCCGACCATTAAACATTCTAATGGCGGAATTGTTGCATGGGATACACTAAAGAAACAACTCGTCACTCATCTGCATGAGCAGAATGTGGTGGTGACGATGTTGATTGATTTCTATCGAATTAAGGACTCTTTTCATTATCCAGGGTGGATGGAGGCGAAGCGAATCTCGGATTCTAAGCGTAAGATGGATTATATCTTTTCAAAAATGTCGGATGACATGGGGGAAGAATACAAAGGGGCTTTTGTGCCATATATTCAACTACATGAATTCGAATGTTTGCTCTTCTCTGACATAAAAGGGTTTCAATATTGGTTTGCAAATACAGAATGTGATTATTCCCAAATTCAGAAGGCTATCTCGTCCTTTGCTAATCCAGAAGATATCAATAACGGTGCGAATACTGCTCCATCGGTAAGACTAATAGGTGCGATTCCTGGCTACGATAAGGCTTTGTATGCTTCTGTTGTGGCAGGAATTATAGGATTGGACACAATTCGTGCGAAATGTCCTTTGTTTAATGACTGGCTGGATAGAATAGACGCTTTAATATAAAGCCGGAAAAAATCTTTATTTTGAAAATTGTCTTAGTTAACTACAGGTTCTTCATTAGTGGAGGGCCTGAACGCTATTATTTCAATATCAAAGAGATATTGGAGCAGAATGGGCATGAGGTGATTCCATTCTCTATCAAGGGTTCGAGGAATCTACCTGCTGGTGAATATGAGAAATATTTCCTGGATGTAGTGGATGATGAAGTGTACTTTGCTCAGACGAAAAAGAAAAGCCTGCGAGTTATACTGAAATCGTTCACAAGGATGTTCTACTCATTGGAGGCCAAAAAGAAATTTGGACTATTGCTGGACGATGAACAGCCCGACTTGGTGTATATCATGCATTTCCATAATAAGATCTCGCCAAGTATCATTGATGCAGCCAAGAAGAGAGGGATTCCGGTAGTACATCGCATATCGGATTTCCAATATATGTGTCCGAATGCTCTGTTTTATAATGACAGGACGGGTGTGTGTGAGGACTGCTTGAAGGGGAAGCGTTGGAGTTGTGTGAAAAACAAGTGTGTGCTGAATTCTCCTGTCTATTCGGGTATCAAGATGGCTGCGAAGTGGATGCATGATGTGATGGGAGTGACAAAGAAGGTGGATGCTTTCGTGGTGCCATCTACGTTTACCATCAGCAAACTGCATGAGTATGGAATACCCCATGAGAAGCTTCATCATATTCCAACGTTCTTTAATCTGAAGGAGGAGAATCCGCAGGTGGAATATCAACCTTTTGTTTTATTCGTAGGAAGGATTGAAAAGCAGAAAGGACTGATGACATTAGTGAAAGCTTTTGAGGGTTTACCGTACAACTTGAAGATAATTGGTTTCAGCAATGATGGATATGAAGATGAACTGAAGGCTTATTTACTGGGGAAGAAGCACAACATAGAGTTTCTTGGTCGGAAGTCTTTTGAAGAGATTGTGCCATATCTGAAGAGTTGCCTATGTACGGTGGTTCCATCAGAGTGGTATGACAACTTCCCAAATGTCATCTTGGAGAGCTTTGCATATAAGAAGGCTGTGATTGCCACCGATTTTGGCTCTTTACCAGAACTGGTACATGAGGGTGAAACAGGTTTGACCTTTAAGTATACAGATTTTAATGATTTGATTGCCAAGGTGGGTCAATTATTTGAACAGCCAGAATTGGCAAAGCAAATGGGTGAGAGAGCTTTTCAAGATGTGATGAGCAAGTATTCACCGGACACGCATTATCAGAATTTAATGAAACTATTTATTGAGGTGGTGAACCCTTCATGAAAAATACAGAGAAATGGATACTGTTATAGCATACCTTTTAACGATAATAATTCCTTTGATAGGAGTAGGAAATGCGCTGATTCGCAGCAGATTGTCTGATAACAGGAATTTCTTTTCCAAAGAGTACACGGATGTATTAAAAGGATTGTGCTGCCTTGTAGTCATCTATGTGCATATAAGCCCCAACAGAGGAAACGTATTGCAAGATGCCATAGGGAGTTTCGCATACATTGCTGTGACATTTTTCTTTCTTGTTTCAGCCTACGGTATGATGGCGGGTATTGAACGGAAACAAAATTATTTGAAAAACTTTTGGAGAAACAGGTTGGTATCACTTCTGATTCCTTGTTTCTTGTTAAATATTGTAAGTTATGTACTAGGACTCACCGTGAAAGGTGATGCATCAATAACTATTCTGTACCACATCAATGGATATGTTGTAATCTTATTACAATGGTGTTTATGGTTTTATATTGTGATGTGGTGTAAAAACAGATGGTTTTCAAAGAAGAAGATATTAACTGATTGGATATTAATAGCAGGTGTTGTAGTTTCGAGTATAGCACTCTATTTATTTGTAAGGGCTGAAGTAAGTGCGCAGGCTGGATGGTGTTTTGAACGAATAGGGCTTGTTTGGGGTATATTGTTGTATCGCTATTATGACAAATTTGTAGGGTGGATGGACAAGAGTAGGATCGTTAAAGTTATCTTTTTGACACTTATAGGTGGTATTCTTGGACTATGCTATCTAAAATATAAAATGGTATATTTCTTTGGTGCATACCTATTAAAAGTTGTTTTAGGGTTTGTTCTGTTGCTATTATTATTTACAGCAACATCTAACAGAAAATTCGGAGATGTGGTTAGCAATTGGCTTGGCGGCATTTCGTATGAGGTTTATCTGAGTCATGGAATGGTGATGGGGTATATTATTTTGTTTTTACCATCAAATTTTAATAGTGGTGCATTTATCTTATTATCGGTGGTGTCGACCTTACTACTATCAACCGGCATTCATGCAATTGGGAAGCCTATTGTAAAGTATTTGAGGAAAATATGACCCATAACAGTTCGTTAGCAGCCAAATCTGACGTGTTGCCAATGAAAATGAAATGATATACTGTTCTTGTTTCACAAGCGTGCTAAAGATACGATGAGCACTGAATTGAATAAGAAGAATTAATATATAGATGACCTTTTATGGAGCGTGACGAGATGATACGTAATGATTGATTTTTGAGTGCAAATGTTATGAAATTTGGAGTCAAATCCAAAAATCTTATAAGAAATCTGGAATCAAATCCAAAAATCTTAAGTTTTACGGGTTGAATAGCATGTAAGGTGTCATCTTATGACTCGATTCTGCAACTCTTTGCATAAGTCCAAAAGTGCACCATGTTTAGTGCGGTTTTTTATTCAAAATGCACCGTCGATAGTGCAGTTTTGGCAAAAAGTACTTGATAGGGAGCATTAACGTTGCCCTTTTTGCTACTAATTTACTTGTAATTTACTTTCCAATATAGTTTATGGCAGAAAAGAAGCTGAATGGTACGGTCATTGTGACGTATCGATGCAATGCGCGGTGCTCGATGTGCAACCGCTATAAGGCGCCTTCAAAGGCGGAAGAGGAGATTTCAATTGAGACCATCAAGAAACTCCCAAAGATGTATTTCACGAATATCACGGGTGGTGAACCGTTCATCCGCACCGATTTGAAGGAGGTGGTGCGTGAACTGTATAAGAAGAGTGACCGCATCGTGATTTCGACGAATGGATTCTTTACGGATAGAATCATTGACCTGTGCAAGGAGTTCCCGCAGATTGGCATCCGCATCTCGATTGAGGGTCTGGAGAAGACGAACAATGAGATTCGCGGATTGAATGATGGGTATCAGCGTGGCTATACGACGTTGAAGAAGTTGCGTGAGATGGGTATGAAGGATGTGGGATTCGGCATGACGGTACAGGACAAGAATGCGCCTGACTTGGTGCCGCTCTACAAGATTAGCAATGAGATGGGGATGGAGTTTGCCACGGCTTCGCTACACAACTCGTTCTACTTTGTGGAGGCGAAGAACATCATCAAGGACAGGCCGATGGTGGCAAAGAACTTTGAGAATCTGGTGAATGAATTGCTGAAGAGCAATTCGCCGAAGAAATGGTTCAGGGCATATTTCAATCATGGATTGATTAACTATATTTATGGACAGAAGCGTCTGCTGCCGTGTGACATGAGTTTCGACACGTTCTTCATTGACCCGTATGGCGATGTGATGCCTTGTAATGGCACGAAGGACAAGGAGGTGATGGGCAACTTGAACCGTCAGACATGGGATGAATTGTGGAACTCGCCTGAAGCAGAGAAGGTGCGCAAGAAGGTGCGCTGCTGTGACCGCAATTGCTGGATGATTGGCTCTGTGAGTCCTGCTATGCATAAGTATATCAAGGTCCCAATGTGGTGGGTGGCTAAGCATAAACTGAAGTCGGTATTCGGCGGCAAGTATTCGATGTATGAGTTGCCTGTGGTTTGTGATTATCGGGATGGAAAGGTGACGAAGGAGGATTTGGATAATCTTTCGACTTGCGATGTGAATGCAACCATCAATAATGGTTTGTCTGATGACTCAAAGGAAGCTTTGAAGGGTAAGAGAGGCGAGGACATCGTGAATGCGGATGTGGAGTCGCAGGGATATGAAGGGACGATTGCGGAAACGAACCGAGAGATTGACATCAAATAAGTTAGATCTTGGGCTGAAAGAATTTCTTCAAGGACAATAGAATGGCGGATATGCAAGCAATCAGTACGATGCCTGCATATTCAATCGATTCTTTGATTCTACTATACAATCTGTTCATATTGGCTACAAAGGTAGGCATTTTTGTTTGAACCATAATCATTTCTGATGAAAATTGTTGTGACTGGCACTCGTGGTATCCCTGACATCATGGGGGGCGTGGAAACGCATTGCGAGGAGCTGTTCCCCAGAATTGTGGAACGTGGGGATGAGGTGACGGTGATTCGACGGACGAACTATGTGAAGGATGAGTTGAAGGAATGGAAGGGCGTGAAATTGGTAAATGTGGATTCTCCAAAGAAGAAGTCGTTTGAAGCCATCATCCATACATTCCGTGCCATCAACAAGGCAAAGGAGTTGGGGGCTGACGTGCTGCATGTGCATGCCATCGGACCTGCAATGCTGACTCCTTACGCAAAGATGAGGGGAATGAAAGTGGTTTTCACCCATCATGGGCCTGACTACGACCGTGACAAGTGGGGATTCGCAGCCAAGGCAATGCTGAAGTTAGGGGAACGGATGGGGTGTAACTACGCTGACGAGGTCATCGTCATTTCGGATGTGATTAAGAACCTCATTGCAAGCAAGTATGGACGGACGGAGCATGTACATCTTATATATAATGGGGTGCCGAAGCCTGATGTGTGTGATTATCCGGAGTATTTTGAGGAGTTGGGAATTGAGAAGGGGAAATATATCTTGGGTATGTGCCGCTTTGTGCCGGAGAAGAACCTGCACCATCTGATAGAGGCCTTTGCCAAGACGGAACATGGAGATTGCAAACTGGTGTTGGCTGGGGATACGGATTTTGAGGATGATTATTCGCGCGGATTGAAGAAAATGGCAAAGGAGAATGACGTGGTGTTGACGGGATTCATCAAAGGAAAGAAACTGCATTCGCTGTTGAGTCATTGCAGGGGCTATTGCCTGCCTTCGTCACATGAGGGATTGCCCATCTCCTTGCTGGAAGCGATGAGTTATGGTGCCTCAGTGGTGGTGAGTGATATTCCTGCCAATCTGGAGGTGGAACTGGATAAGGATGTGTATTTCCCTGTAGGCAATGTGGAGGCTCTTCGGGAAAAGTTGCAGGAAAATATGGATAGTCCCTATCATCGGGAGCGTTATGAAATGGCGCAATATGATTGGGATGTGATTGCAGGACAAGTGTCGGAGGTTTATCATCTATTGTCGGAAAAGTAGTTGGAACGATTTTTCTTTGAATTACTGCAAGTTGCCATCGGTAATAAGCCTTGTCTGTCAGCTGTTCCCACGAACGAGGAATGGCTGCTTTTGTTCCAGATGTGCCAGAAGCAGGCTTTGGTGGGCATTGCTTTTCATGGGGTGCAACTTCTCCCCAAAGAGCAGCGTCCTGAACGTTCTCTGATAATTCAATGGTATGCTGTCGCCATGCAGATTGAACAGAGAAATGCACTCACGACAGAGGTTTGCCATTTGCTGGTCAAGGATCTGGATGCAGATGGTTTGGGAACTTGCATCTTGAAAGGCCAGGCTAATCATCAATATTATGATGGTGAGTTGGCACCTCTTCGAACTTGTGGGGATGTGGATGTGTGGGTCGCCCCTAAAGATAAGGGTGAGAAGCAGCCTGTGAGGAAGGTGATAGAGTATTTCTCCGCAAAAGGGGTGATGGAAAGTCTTTGCTACCTGCATATTGAGATAACACCGGTGAAGGATGTTCCTGTGGAGGTGCACTTGAGACCTTCTTTCATGAATGAGCCGTTCTGCAACAGGCGTTTTCAGAGCTTGTTTGGACATGGAAGTGTATCTTGGGAAAAATGTACCTGCACGAAGGAGATTGATGGTGTGATGATGCCTGTATTAACTGTAGATTATGATGTTATTTTTCAGCTAAACCATATCTATAGGCATCTGATTGATGAGGGTGTGGGATTGCGCCAAGTTTTGGACTATTACATGCTTCTGAGGACATGGCATCATGATAAGGGAATGGAAAGGAATGAGTTGCTGTGTCATGTTCGTGGACTTGGAATGCTGCGTTTTGCCAGTGCTTTGATGTTTGTGTTGAAGGAAGTGTTTGCCATGCCGTCAGATTGGATGATATGCGAGGCTTCGGAGAAAGATGGGCGCTTCCTTTTGGAGGAGATTCTTCAATCGGGAAATTTCGGCCATTATGATTCTCGGATGGCTCAATTGGATGTGCGGAAAGGTAAAACTTCGTATCAAATTCGTCGGGCATGGAGGCGATTTGTTCGTAATCTGCATTTCTTCACCAGCTATCCAACAGAGGTGATATGGGAGCCTATAGCGAGAGTAGAACACCTGTGGTGGAGAAAATGGAAGTTGTGGAGATGGCCATAAACCATCATGTACTCTGAGTCCGTACTTGGCTTTTCTTCTGGCGGTTGCGCCACAAGTGAACAGAAATCTTATTTGTATAAAACAGAAAGGCTTCGTTATAAAACACAGAAAAACTCCGTCAACCTCAAACACGAGATTGACGGAGTTTTTTTGTGCGATCCAAGAAGAGGAGATGACTGCATGACAGTAAGCATTCGATAAACTACAGGTGTTAAGTAAGCATTCGATAAACTACAGGTGTTAACACCTATATACTATAACAATGGCAG